>CANPYG010000001.1 GCA_947588205.1 uncultured Acetatifactor sp.
CCAATCCGCCACCAGAAAGAAAGCATCTCCCATCCTAACAACAGGTGCCGCTAAGAGGAAGAAACCCTTCTATCCTAGCACCAAATACCGCCGGAAGGAAGTCACCTCCCATCCTAACAGCGGTCGCTGCCAGGAGGAAGGCAAGACAGACAAAATAAGGGCGACTTGCCACCGCATCGGAGCCCGTTTTTGTCTGTCTTGACTTTCTCCGTCACGACAGCCAACGGATCCCAGACTTCCTTCCGTCACGACAGCCAACGAACCCCCTCCGACCGGCGGCACCCAACCTCTTATCCAACCAGACCGGAGTTCTCCATGTTCTCCACCAGCTTCCTCTGTCCGATCAGATAGACAATCAACAGCGGAATCAGGAAAATCAGCGCCCCCGCCTGCTTCACCGCGTCAAAGGCAAGGTCCGTCGCCACAGGCACATCGTACCAGGTGCGCAGGGCGTTCAGGATATAATCCTTATTGGCCGAGATAAAGGTGGAGGACAGCAGGGTACTCATGTAGCTTCCTTCCGGATTAAAGTAATTGGTATAATAGGTATCCCCGTAATTCCACACAAAGGACAGGATTCCCACCGTGGAAATAATGGGCACTGCGTTGGGAAGCATGATCCTGAAGTAGGTGCGGTAGAAGCCACAGCCGTCGATGAGCGAGGCTTCCTCCAGCTCCTTCGGGATGTTCTTGAAGAACTGGCTGAACAGGAAAATAAACAGACTCTGGTTCACGCCGAATCCGAAGACCGCCAACAGCACCAGCACCACAGGATTGTTGATCAGATTGATCTCCCCGGCTCTGGTAAAGAGGTTCATAATTCCCAGTACATCGAAATGCACAAAGGAAATGTACTGGGCCAGCAGCAGGGACTGTCTGGGCAGAAGGAATACCAGGATCACCATGCCGAAGACAACGCCCCGGCCCCAGAATTTCACTCTCGCCAGGGAATAGCCCACCATTGCGGAGAAGAATACCTGCAGCACCATGATCCCCGCCGCGTAAAGCACGGATTTCACCATGGTCATAAAGCCCTGAGGCATAATCATCCTTGCCGCCGCCTTAAAGCTGACGGTAGAAACCTCTAACGGAAGCCAGATCACATTTGGATTCCCCAGGTCCTCCACCGTGGAAAGCACCACAGGCACCAAACTCACAATGGGGTAAACGATGGTAAAGCACAGACCCAGGATCAGCACCAGGGAGAAAAATCTCACCGCCCCCTGTTTGAACTTGTTTTTAAACAGATAGATGGCCAGGCTGGCATCCATGTTGGAATATTGTGTTTTATTTTTCATTCTTTTTCACCACCTTCCTGAGAAGCAGGGCCGCCACCGCCAGCACAAGGATCACGTTGCCCACATAGACGATGGACAATGCGCTTCCTACGCCGATCTTGCCCTGGGTAAAGGCGAAGGCATAAGCCTCCTCCGCTATGGAGGATTTTAAGAACAGGTCCACTATGGTATAGATCACCACAAAGAAGGTGATGTTCATAATGGACGGGATGGTCACCTTCCAGAAGGTCTCATAAGCCGTTGCGCCTTCCATCTTAGCCACCTCATAGAGGCTGGGGCTAATGGACTGCAGGGCCGTCAGATAAACCAGGGTCTGGACGCCGGCCTGGGAGATCAGGTCAAAAATGTTCTCCACATAGGTCATGATGGGGTAAAGCACCCGCATGGGCACGTTCAGGGTCCGCACCAGGAAGATGGTCACATAGCTGCCGGAAAGCAGGTTGCTGCCGGTATCCAGTGTGGTGCCGCCGGTAGTGATGGTCAGCATATCCATCACCACATCCAGCCCTAAGATAATGGGCAGGAAGAACAGCAGTCTCACAATGGCACGGCCTTTAAACTTTTGGTTGGCGAGAAGGGCCATGAACAGACTGAACACCACGATCAGGGGCAGGCTCAGCAGCATGGTGGAATTTTCCTCCGTGAAAAGCCTTGCCATGGTGGTATTGGTGGTGGTGACCTCCTTGGTAAACAGGTCGATATAGTTCTGGATCCCCACCCATTCAAAGGTCATGCCGCCTTGGTCGCCCACACCCACATTATTGAAGGAATAATAAATGGTGTTGATCAGCGGGAGTAAAAAGAAAGCAATGAAGCCGATGAGGAAGGGGCTTACAAAAATCACTCCATGAACCTTCCACATGGTGCGGAAGGATAATTTCTTCTTCTCTTTCTTCATGTCAGTTCCCCTCCTTTATCAGATATCCCTCCGCCGACAGTTCCGTGCCGTCGGAAAGGGTCACATCGTACAGATTATAGTTCACCATTACCTGCACTCCGTTTCCGTAGGTAGTCCGGTATACACCGTCCTGCAGCACCTCATGCCCGGTAATCTCGCCGGTTCCGATCTGATCCCGAATGGAAGAACACTCTTCATAGATGGACTTAATCTTTTCCTCCTGCAGACTGAACTGGGCGGAGAACAGGTAATTATAATCTGTGTCCTTCAGCACATCCACATTCTTATAGGTCAGGATGAACTTAGGCATGGAACCCAGCTCCGCCGCCTGCAGTACAAAGTACGCAGGGTTTTTGCTGGAGAGATTCACGTTCTCCGTGGTATAGTCCACCAGCCCGTTCATCACAAGCTGTTTGAATGGAATGGTTGCGGAAAAGGTAGCATAATCGCTGCTTTCCCTGGAAATATCCGTCGCCACGCTGCCATATCCGATCTTGTCGATATGGGGATTGTTCAGGGCCAGGTTCTTTCCCTGGGAAAGCTTCCCAAGGTTCTCCTCAAGCACCTTGTTCCCCACTTCTCCGCTGATATAGTTCTCATAGCGGTAATCAGCGTAATACATTCCCGCCAGGTCGGAAACCGCCAGATTCGGATAATCCCCCGCCTCCTTCAGGAAAGCATCCGTTACGGCGCTCAAATACTTGGGAGAAAGAAGATAGTACTCATCATGGTTCATGCCGTCGCTTAAGGAGCTGTTTAAAATTCCCAGCACCGGCTGATACCTGGACAGGACCACCTCATCGTTGGCGTAGTCGCGGATGGCCTGTCTGGAAGCCCGAAAACCGTTGCCCTTCTCCCATACCTGGGTCAGAGCCACCTGCAGATACAAAGGAATGTTTTTCTCCTGGGCGTAAGACAGCGCCTCCCTAAGCTGCGATCTGCCGCCGTTTTGCCCGGCCAGATCCGCGCCGCGGTTCATCTGACCGTTCCAGCCGCCGTTAAAGGCTCCGTTATACTGAACCTGAAGATTCATGCCATCCAAGGCTTCTAAAATTTCCTGAAGCTCCTTGTAGGTAGTCATGGAATAGGCCTTGCTGTAAGGAATTCCCACAAAACGGGAAGCGATGTTCACGCCGCCTACTACCTCCAGGTACATGCCGGCTTTTCCCTCGTCATAGGATATGGACATTCCCTCTGTTTTGGCAAGATATTCCTGATACCCTTTTGCCAAATCAAAATAAGTCACGTTTCTGTCGTACAGCTTATAGCAGACGGTCAAATCCAGATCCTGCATACCCGTATTGGTCAGATAGGTGCCGCTGTCCGTGCTGTACTCCCCGTTGATCTTCACACGCTTGTACTGGGCGATATCAAAGGAAGGATATACCTTGTTGTAATTGGAGCTGTCCGCCTTGGCGCTGGCAAGCTTTACATTTAAGAGAGCCGTCCTGGCTCCTTCCTCGATGATGCCCAAGAACCCTTTTTCCGTCTTGTCGGAGGGTCCGTAGAGGGCTCCGAACACAGGCATCAAAAGCTCCTCGCCGTATTCCGGCATGTAGTAAAAATCGCTATAATAATCATTATCGTACACCGGGCGCTTGTAATCCGTAACATTGGCGATATAGGAATTGAAATCCACCAGCACGCCGCTGCCGTCCGGCAGTAAAATCTTGCCCTCCTCATATTGCTCCATGGTGGCCGCGCCGAAGTTAGGCAGCAGGGTCAGGTTCTGGGGGGTATAGAAATCATTGTGGGAAACAATGCTTCCCGTAGGAACATGGGCTACCAGGTTTCCCTCTTCATCCAGGGTCAGCTCCACCACCAGGTCGAACTGGGCGGGCTCCGTGAATTCTACGGTAAAACCAAATCTCTCCCCATCCTCCTGGAGCATTTCCGTGGTATAGCCCACCAGCCTGGTCACTTCGATGAGCTGGTTGGTGGCGCTGGTAGGGGGCGTGCCGTTGTAGGAAACCGCATAGCACTCTTCCGTCAGGCTTCTCTTATAGACCAAGGACAGGGTATTCAGATATCTCTCTCCCGCAGCCTGCTCTAAGCTGCCATCCTCCATCAGCTTTTTCAGGCCTCCCACGAAAAATTCCTCGTAGGTCTCCACGCTCGTTTTCTTAGGAAGATACTCATAAAAACGGTTGGATTCCCCTTCATTTAAATCAATATTGACCCGCACGCCGTTTTCGATCTGCTGCAGGGAATAGCTGGATAATTTCACACAGTTATCATAAGAATTCCATTCGTACAGGTTATTGTCCTCCCCTAAGTAGGCCAGGGAAAGGAGAGCCATTTCGCTGCCGGAGCCGCCGCCCACATAGCTGCGGAATTTTGTTCCGGCCTCGTCCTGCACTTCAAAGGTCATGTCCTCTGTGTTCACCGTCAGGGTACTGCCGCCGCGTTCAGCCGCCACCACCTTGCCGGCCTCTAAGCTGATCTCGCTCCCTTCTGCAGGCTGTCTGGAGCCAAGGGCGGAAAGGGTTTCGCCCTTCAGGGACCATACCGGGATGCTGATGACCACATAGATCAAAAGGACTGCCGCCAGGATCGTCAGCGCAATTCTCCGGATCGTATGCTTGTCATAGAATTTCTTCAGGACTTTTTTCACACCCTGAAGCTTTGATGCGATCGCCGTCATCTTCTCACTCTCCTTTCTACAGTCTGCGGATAATTTCCTGGCCCACCGAGATGACGAACATCACCATCTGCTCAATCAGGGTGAAGAACAGGATTCCCAGGAACATAATAATCGCCGCCGCCACAAAGGTCAGCAGGATGGACGCCAAAGTCTTGCCGAACCCGTATTCATGAATCACGCATAAGCCTGCCAAAAGCATGAACAGGGACCAAACCGTGCCCACCCCTGTAATTACATAAACAATCATGGCTTCCTCGGCAATGATGAAATTGCTGGCGAAGACCTGGAAGATCAGGGTGGCTGTCATCGGCACCAGGGAATAGGACACCACTGTCAGGATATCCATCATATTTCCCTTCCCGTTCAACAGTGTGGTCACGGACCAGTTGCTGACGATGAACAGGACGAAGCCCAGCACCCAGGTCAGGAAAATGGAAATGCTGTTCATGCTGGAAAGATCGTTGGTATTGATGATAAAGCCCGTATACTGGTAGCTCACACACTGCAGGATTCCGAAGAATAACAGGATGATCACCGCTAACGCCACGCTTCCCTTGCCCCGGAAACGGATCTCATAAAAGGCGTCGAAGGGGTGGGTAATGGATCTTCCCAGATAGGATAATTTTTCTTTCACGACTTCCTTCATTCTTCCGACCTCCCCTTCCGGCTGTTGAGCAGCTTCATGGCCGCTTTTGCCTTGATTTTGCTTTGCTTATGGTAGCGTACTTCCGAGCCGATGACCGCAGCCACCAGGATGACGAACAGGATCATGATGATGGCGAAATGACCCTCCAGCCACTCTCCCCGGAAGCCGTTGTAGGCCTTGGAGTAAAACACTCTGTTGTTGCCCATCTTAAAGTAGTACATGGCGGTCTTGTAATCTTCCTTCATCAGGTAGTTCTTGCCGATGCCGCTGTAAGCCGCCTCGTAGTTAGCGTTCAGGTCCAGGGCCTGGCGGAAGGACACCAGGGCGGCATCCCAATCGCCGAAATAGTAGCTTTCATTTCCTTCCAGCACCGCCTTACCAAAGGCAGTGGGGGTCAGGATGTAAATATAATTCAGGGTATCGTCGGAGATCACCAGCTTATCCCCCAGCCAGGCGATGCTGGTGGGACTCTTAAATTCTCCCTTCAGGTTGCCCCGGCTACCAAAGGCGTTTAAAAGCTCCCCGTCAAAATTGTAGAGGAAGATTCTTCCCTTGGTACGGTCAAGCAGGGCGTAGGTCCCGAAGTCCGTCACGGCGATATCCACAAACTGGCTGCCGGTATCTGTGGAGCTTAAGCTCCAGGTATCCCCGATCACAGGGGTGTTGCCTTCCTGGCGCAGCACGTTCTCGCCCTTGGAATTCAGGCGGAACACCATGTCGGAGGCAGAGAGATCATAGGTCACCGCCATGATGAAGCCTTCCCCGTCCAGTGTGATGTTGTTGAAGGCAGGGGCGTAGACCTTAGCCATCTGCGCCTTCTGCTCGTCGCTGGCGATGGATTTCCAGAAATAATCCGTCAGGCTTACCCTGGGGGTATTGACGCCGTAGTAGCCGGAAAACTCACCGTCCCTGGTGAGCTCCAGGATTCCTTCATAGCTGGACTGCACCACCACATAGATGCGGTCCGCCAGATCCACGGCGACCTTAGAGGGCACAAACTGGGTCACCCCTACCAGCTCCGCAGGGGTATTGATAATCCGTAACAGCCCGTATGTTGCCAGATCCAGCACAACGATACGATGATTGCCGGTATCCGCAATGTAAATCTCCTGTTCCTTTTCATGGATGAACACACCCTCCGGGGCGTTCAGCATGATCTGGCTGCCGTTTTCATCCAGGGCGATGGCCCCGTCCACGGTACGGATCAGCTTGGTGGTATACAGCTGGTTTCCTTCCCCGTCGAATACGTTCATACGGCTTTCCGTGGTATCGATCATGAAGATGCGCCCGTCTTCGCTGGTACACACGTCATCCACGCTGGATAAGGCCACGCCGCCCATATTTTCCGCGGAAATGGTGCGCTCCAGCTGGAACATGGCGGGGCTGTCCTTGGCGTTGCCGTAAAAATCATAGGTATATCCGTCATATACATAGCTGCTTCCGTCCGAGGCCCTTGCCTCCATGGGAAGCGCCGCCGCGGCGCACAGAGCACACAAAAGCGCCGCCAGGAGACCACTGAAATATTTTCTTGATTTCTTTCTCATTCTGCGCCTCCTATCCTTTGATACCAGACGTGGCCATGGTCTCGATCACGTTGCTCTGGGAGAACACGAAGACACCGATGGGCACGATCAACATGAGCAAAGATACCGCCGAAGCCACGCCGGTCCTGGAAATACCTCCGCTGACCAGCTGGGACAGCACGTAGCTTAAGGGCTTCAGCTCCTCCGAATAAATGAACACGCCGCCGGTGGTTCCCCACATCTGCTGGAAGGACAGGATCACCAGGGTAATCCAGGCCGGCTTACACAAGGGCATAACCACCTTCCAGAAGATCCCAAGCTCAGAGCAGCCGTCGATCTTGGCAGCCTCCAGCATATCGTCCGGCACCTGCACCATGAAGTTCTTCATCAGGTACAGGCCCAGGGTACCACCCACAGCGGGCAGGATCACGGCCCAGTAGGTATCAATGATCCCAAGGGCGCTCATGATCAGGTAGTTGGGAATAGCAGTTACCGAGGTGCTGAACATCAGGGCGTAAACGATGATATTGCTCATCAGCTTGGAGCCCGGAAATTCATATTTTGCCAGGGGATACGCCGCCAGGGAGCCCAACAGCACCGTACCCACGGTTCCCACACCGGTAATCACCAGAGTGTTAAAGGCGTATCTGGAAAAGGGCACCGTAAAATCTTCAATGATAGTACCCAGGTCAAAAAAGTTATTCAGAGTCGGATTCTCCACCGTCAGCTTGGGAGGATACATGAAGATCTCTGAAAAAGGCTTAAAGGCGCTGGTTAAGGTATACAGCAGCGGGAAAAGGCTGAAAATGCCGAAGAAGCCCAGCACAAGGATCAGGATCAGGTCCCCGCCGATGCTGCGGTTGCGCCGTTTGAATTTTCTGCGGTAGTACCAGTTTTTCACAAAAGCGATTATTTTCATATCCATCCCTCCTTAGCCCAGCTTACGCAGCAGCTTCTGCACGATGATGTTGCAGAAGAGCATGATGAAGAACAGGATCACGGCGATGGTACAGGCGTAACCCAGCTCATATCTCACGTTACCGAAGTCATGCAGGTGGGTCAGGATCGTATGGCCCGCATAGCTGACAGAGGGGAAGCCCACCAGGTCGATGGACAGCTGGGATACAGACAAAGAGCTTGTGATCTGCATCACGGCACCGAACATCAGCTGGGGCTTCATGGAAGGCAGGATGATGTACCAAAGCTCCTGCCAGCGGTTCTTGATGCCTTCCACGCTTCCCGCTTCCAGCAGGGATTTGTCCAGGCTCTGGAAGCCGGCGATGAAGGTTAAGAAGCTGACGCCCAGGCTCAGCCACAGCTGTACGATGATCAGGATGGGCATGATATATTCCTTGGTCACCAGCCAGGTCACCGCCTCCCTGATCACTCCCAGCTTCAACAGCCAGGCGTTGACCCAGCCGTAGGAATCGGAGGAAAGCAGAAGCTTCCACACCAGATAGGCGTTGCCGGAAATGGAGGGCGCGTAAAACACCAGGGTCATGATGGCCCTGGGGATCCTGGGCAAGTCGTTGACCATCCAGGCGAAGAGGAAACACATCATATAGCTGACAGGTCCCGTCACGATTGCAAAAAACAAAGTGTTCTTAATGGCCGTCAGGAAGATGGGGTCATATACGATCAGCTTGACGTAATTTTCCAGGCCTACAAAATCAGGCATTTCTACCATATTAAAACTGGTGAAGCTTAAGAATATGGCCACCAGTACCGGCAGAAGGGTGAACACAAGGAAGATGATGCCGAAGGGGGCGATCATCAGATATTTATACTTGTGCTTTCTCCAGACCGTTGCAAAAGATTCTTTTTTGCCTGCCATCTTAATCCTCCTTTCCGGAAAGCCTGGACAGATGCAGCTCTTCCCGCTTCCTGTCAAGCTCCTCGTTGATATCTTTAATATTCAGGTACAGGGTCTCCCTGGGATTGGCGTGATCCGATACCACGTCGTTGAAAGCGTACTGTACCATACGGGTAGTCATGTAATTGCCGGGAACTGCAGGCAGCCCCACGGTATGCTCGAACTGTCCTAAGAGGCTTTGAAGCTCCGCGTTGCTCCAGGGCAGCTGCTTCAACACTTCAGGATCCGCAGCGGAATATCTGGCGCTGGTGCCCATCAGGGCTTCCAGGGCGTTGGCGAAATCCAGCTGGGTGTCCGTGCTGGTCCACCATTTCACGAATTCCCAGGAGGCTTCCGGATGATCCGTAGCCGCCATGATCACGGACTGCACCGTATCCACCACGAAGTTGTTGTCGATGGTGCCGTCCTCCTTCTCCACGCCGGGCAGGGGATGGAAGCTCCACAGACCCTTGATCTCCGGTGCAAAGATTTCCAGGGCGTTGAACATGGTGTAATTGATGATGCCCACCGGCACCTCTCCGGTACGGAAACGGTTGGCGAAATCCAGCTGCACGTCTAAACCGTAGCTGGTGAAGAAATCGGTGTAGTCCTTGAAGGCTTCCATGGCCTCGTCGGAAGCCAGGCCGCTTTCGATGCCGAAGTCATTTCCTTCTCCCAGGTAAACCTCGCCGCCGTTCTGCATCACCAAAGACTGGTACAGGTGCATGTTGTAGTCGATGGAGGTTCCGATGAGGGAGTTCTCCGTCTGCTGTACGTTGGGTATGTAAACGTTATAATTATTCTTCTGAAGCTCTGGGATCATCTCCAAAAGCTCCGTCCAGGTCTTGGGCGCTTCCAGGCCCAGCTCGGACAGGATGTCGTCCCTGGTGAACAGCATCATAAAGGAGGTCTGCTCCGGGATGCCGTACACTCCGCCCTGGAAGCTTGCGGAGGCGATGGTGCTGTCATAGAAGCGTTCCGTGGCCTCTTCAAAGCCCTCCATGCCGGACAGATCCAGGATGGCGTTTCTCATGGCGAAATCCTGCATGGTACCCTGCCACAGGCCGATGACCACGTCAGGCCCGTTGCCCGCCAGCGCCGCCCGCAGCACCACGTCCACGGGGATCAGCTGCAGGTTCACGGAAATATCCGTATTGGGGGCGAAGTCCTCATCGATCATGTTCTGGATCATCTGGGCCTGCTCCCTGCCGTAGGAAGCCAGCCATACCTTGATGGAATTGCTCCCTCCCTCCACATTTGCGGAGATCTGGCTGTCCTTCACAAAGAAGGTGGAGAAGAAACGGACTGTGCCGTACCATGCGCTGGCAAAGAAGCTTTCCTTCACCTCGGGAAGCTCGGCTTCTGGTCCGGAAAGCACCAGATAGTCCACCTCCAGGGGCATATCCGCCACATTCACCAGCCAGGTTCCCAGGGCGGAAATGTTGTTCTTTAACTGGTTCAGCTCTTCAATGACGCCCTCGGGATCCAGGGAAAGACGCTCCGCCTGCACCGCCATTTTTTCCAGCAGTGTGGTATTCTCGCCCTTCTCACCGGTGATGGCAACGATCTCATCCACCAGCTCCCTTAAGTCCGCCGCCTGATTTGCCATGGTATCTGCAAACTCCGGCATATTCTTGGTGATCTCATAATCGATGAACTTGCTGGGAGCCTGACCCGTCAGCTGTACCACGTTCAGGTAAACGCTGTTTAAGACGCTTAAGCTCTCTTCCACCCGGGTGATGATGCTGCCCATGGGACCCATAACATTCTCTAAGGTAATGGTGTTCCGGCCTTCCTTCAGATGGAAAAGATAGGGATTTCCGTCCTCATCCGTCACGGTATAATGGGTCATATCCGTGCGGTAATCAAAGCCCACCGCCATCATTTCCTGATAGGGTACTTCCCCGTTCACATAGAGTCTGCGGTAGCTTGTTACGCCCCGGTTGGTGTTCTGCCTGCCCTTAAAGGTCAGCTGATACAGACCCTCTGCGGGAGCCTCCACGCTCCAGGTCACGGAATCCCCGGGCAGGGACCAGTTCTCCGCGCCGATGGTGTTGTACACAATATAATAAGGATGATAAGGTTCCAACAGGCTGTCGGAATAATTCTTCTGAATATTGATGGAGGAAGCGCTCTTGACGATATCCTTCGTAGCGCCCTCCCTGCGCTCCGCCTGACCGATGAGGTTGGCGCCGCTGTAAACCTCATACTGGCTCCGCAGCTTTGCGATTTCCTCTTCATAAGGAGCCGCCTGGTCGTGGGCGCGGAAAACCAGGGAAGTGTACTCTATGGGCTCCTTGATGGTCTCAAAACTGATGGTGTGCTTCCCAGCATCCAGATAAAACATCAGGGGCTCGTTGTTTCTTCTCTGGTAATCCTCCAGGAACCATTTTACTTCCGTATAGACCTCATAGCTCTCAGGGCGGATCTCATTATTGTTCTTAGTCTTGATCTCCTCGTCGGTCCAATACCGGTTGATGGTCACCTGGGAAAGAGCCTCATACGGGATCTCCCCGTCAATGTAAATCTTACGCTGCATGGCGGAGGTGGTACCGGGCAGGGTAATATAGCCCAGCTCCAGGTTATAGAAGCCGCTCTCCTTCACCTGGAAATCCCAGCTGATGGTGCCGGCATCCTCCGTCATGATGCCTTCTTCTCCTTCATAAGCCACCAGATCCTCGGAAGCCTTGTACTTGTTAAGGTCCACCTCCACCACATCGGAAGCCAGGACCCCTTCATAGCTGTGCTCCATCAGGTACTCCTGATAGCTCTCCTCGTAACCGTGTTCTGTCAGATACTGCTGATAGTTATCCTCATAAGCCAGGGTGCCCACATTCGGAACGGCGCCTCCCGTTCCGGCAGGGTCTTTGCCAAAAAGGATGGACAGCAGCACCACAACCACGATAACCGCCGCAATACATCCTGCTGTTTTTAGAATTTTGCCAGATTTCATAAGCTTACCTCTCTTAAGCTTTTTCGGAAAAAAGGGCAGGAGGCCTTACGCCGCCTGCCCTGATATTACTTTTAAATTATTCGGAAACAACCTCCACCTTTACGGTGATCTGTGCGGTGTTGCCTGCATAGTCCGTTACGGTAAGGGTTACGTCATAGCTTCCGGGAGTGGTGGTATCCAGGGTGGACAGATCAGCTGTTACGCTGCTCTTCACATCCAGTCCGTCCGCATCCGTTGCAGAAGCCAAGAAGGTGGTCCAGTCAATGCCGGAGGTCTCGGTATTTAACGCCACGGTAGGAAGGGTCTCGGCTGCTTCCACAGCAGGAGCCTCGGTGTTGTCAGGATTGTAAACAATCACCTTAATGGAAGCTTCCTTCTCGTTGCCGGAGGTATCGGATACCTTCACGGTCACAGCCTTGTCATAAGCGCCTGCGGTGGCAAGATCCAGCTCCTCGCTGACGTTAAGGTTGTCGGCGGTGATGGCGATGGCGCCGTCCACGGAGTCCTCAGCGGTGAAGTACTGAGTCCAGTCAACGCTTGCTGCATCTGTGCCTACAGTCAAGACAGCATCCTCGGTAGTCACGTTAGGAGCCTGGTTGTCATGGATTTCGTCGGTCTTCAAAATAGCCGCGATGTTCTCGGTGATATTGCTCAGATCCGTAAGGTGCTGCTTGATAGCAACGTCATAGGAAGGACATCCGTCTACGCCGTAGTAGGACTTGCCCACCAGCTCTGACCAGGTCCAGTCTCCATGCTCCCAAAGGTTCAGCAGACCGGCATAGTTGGTGCTCATATGTCCAAGGATATAGCTAAAGCATTCCACCAGGGAATCGCCGTAAGTTTCATTGAAAATGTCGACGCCGTAATCCTGTAACGTCTTCTGGGCAGAAGCCTGTCTGTACTCTTCGATGGTGCTGACACCGCCCAGGGTGTAATAATAGGTCTGCCAATACAGGATATAGGACTTCAGGGCAAGCTCGGTCTTCTCCGGACTCACACCCTTCAAGATGGCAACGCTGCTGCCGCCGCCGTTGTTGCTCTGCATATAACTCGGATCATCCGCAGCCATATCGTCCGGTCTCGGCCAGGGAACGATACCAATGCTCTGTCCGGCGTCCGATCTCTGGGAGGATTCCCAGCCGATGAGCCAGTTGGGGCAGTCTGTGAATACGGTACAGCCCAGGCCGAAGTCGCCGCCGCCCGTTGTCCATTCAGGGGTAAATCCGTCGTCATACAGTCCGCAGTCTGTCAGAAGCTCGGCATCCATCAGTTCCTTTACAAACTGTACGCCTTCGATGGCTTCCTCGGAATCCGCCGTGATGGCGCCGTCATAGATGGCGCCGCCGTTGGCATGGACAGCAGCCAGGGCCGCATAACGGTGGTCGGTCTCGTAAGCCTGTACGAATTCATACTTGCCGCCGTCAGGAGCAGCTACGTTAGCATAATAGGCCTGAACGGTCTGCAGATACTCCTTGAACTTGCTCCAGGTCCATTCGCCGTTTAAGAACAGATCCATGGGATAAATGGTCTTACCGGAATCATCCTTCAGACCCGGAATCTCCTCCAGCATGGTCAGGTTCACTACCAGAGGGAAATAGGTCACCAGCGGGATTTCATTGTTCAACAGATAATAGCCGCCAAACAAAGAATCTCTCAGCAACCAGGATGACTCCTCATCCTCAAACAGAGACTTATAAGGTGTCAGATCCTGCAGGACGTTCTGGGAAAGGATGGTAGGCTCCACGCCGCCCCACAGAAGAGCCAGATCACAGATGGGATCTCCTGCCAACACGCTGGTCATCAGGTCGGTGGATACATCGTTGGGATACTGCAAAAATTCAATGTCTACATTGTAGGTCTCCTTTACCGCCGCAAGGGCTGCCAGGGCCGCCTGTCTGTTCTCTTCCGACATGGTGTATTCGCCGGTCACATCGTCGGTATGGTTCGGGTCAAGCTCGTTGATCCAGTGCGTGCCGTAACGGATGGTAACGGGTTCGGAAGGAACCTCTTCAGAAGGCTGTGTGCTCTCCTGGGGCGCGGAAGATTCCGTGCTGGGAGTCGCAGAGCTGGGAGTGCTGGACGAAGGAGTAGAGCTTTCCTGGCCGCCATTTCCACAGGCCGCCAAAGAAAGAACCATCGCCGCGCTCAAAAGAACTGCTAAAACTTTCTTTTTCATTTTCTTCCTCCTTAATGGCTTGATTATAGTAAATAATGTGGACTTGCGCCCACGCTCTGGGGATTTCAATGATTGAAACCCGTTTCATATAGAGAATCATAGTTATTTTTTCTTCATTTGTCAATAGGAAAATAGAAATTTGTACATTTTATTTTTAAATTTAATATTTTTTTGGGTAATTTTACTTTTGATAACTTTATGATATTTTTATTTTCAGCGAATAAGTGCAAAATTGAATAGAAATTTGCGAAAAAGAAAACCGATTTCTCTCCATCTTGAGAAATCGGTTTCAAATATTATTGCACTTTTACAATTTTTCTTTCCCACAGACATTATATTTTATCAATCCATCCGCCCTTCTGCGGCAGACGCCGTGCTTTCCCTCACCACCAGCTTCGGGGTCACCAGCTGGATTCTGGGCATTTCGCCTCCCTCTGCTGCGGCAATGGCAGTCTCAACCAGCTTCCTGCCGAAGACCTCATACCGGTAATCGATGCTGGTGAGCCTGGGCATCATCAGCTCCGTCAGCTGGGTATTGTCATAGCTCACTACGGAAAAATCCTCCGGGATCTGCTTCCCGTGCTCATAGATACTGTGCATCACCCCTACCGCGGCATAGTCATTGATGGCCACAACCGCCGTAGGCATCTTCTCACATTCGAACAGGGCGTTCATCCCCCTGTAGCCGGTCTTGAAATCATATCCCCCTTCGATCACATATTCCTCGTGGAAATCCAGGTGATAATTCTTCAGGATCTGCTTATACCGCTGCAGCTTTTCGTAGGTGGAGAGCACGTCCATTCTTCCGCCCACCATGGCGATCTGCCTATGCCCCAGGTCAATAAGATGCTCCATCAGAAGATCCATGGCCTTCATGGCGTCAATCTGTACCTGATAGCAAAGGGTGCCGTCCAGCTTCCCGCTCACCACCATAGGGATGTTGTTGGTCATCTGGTTGACCAGCTCCACATAATCCGTATCGCTCACCAGATCGTCCACCCGGCCGCCCAGCTGGATGATGGCGCCTACCCTCTGTTCATAGAGGGTCTCCAGCTGTCTCCTTTCCCGCTCCGTCTCCCCCAGGGAATTACAGAGCAGAACCGTATAACCCGCTTCCCTGGCAGCCACCTCGCAGGCCACCACTACCTCCGCATAATAGGAATTCCGGACGTCGGCGGCAATGATCCCCAGCACCTTGCTCTTTGTGTCAGACAAGCCTCTCGCCAAGGCGCTGGGCTTGAAATTATATTTTCTGATCAGCGCCTGGACCTTCTCCTTCTTTTCCGGGCGCACATTCGCGTTGTTGGTCAGCACCCGGGATACCGTCGCCGCAGATACGCCCGCTTCCCGCGCGATATCATAAATCGTGATATTTCTGTTCTCCAAAACCTTTTGATTCTCTATAGCCACAGTACCGTAATTCTCCCAATCTCATTCGCCGATCAGCTCTTCCAAAACCCTTTGCGCCTCTTCCAGCTGGTTGTCAGGTCTGTCCGGATTATTATAATATGCATCCCCGTCAAAAATACATTCCACATCCGGCTCTATGCCAATGCCATGGATATTATTCCCATTTGGGGTAAAATATCTGCTGATCGTGACCTTCACGGCGGAATTATCCTCAAGGGGAATGATGGACTGCACGATTCCCTTTCCAAAGGTGGTGGTCCCTACCAGCGTTCCGATGCCGTAATCCTTGATGGCGCCTGCCAGGATCTCAGAGGCGCTGGCTGAATTTCCATCGATCAGCACCACCAGGGGAACCTCTATCTCCCGTTTCCCGTCGCAGGAATACTCCTGGCGCTTCCCGTATTTATCCTCCGTGTAGACGATCAGACCCTTTGGCAGAAGCATTTGGGATACCTCCACCACGGCGTCCAGGCTTCCGCCGGGATTGCCCCGAAGATCCAGCACCAGACCCTTCATGTGATTGCCCCTGGCCATCGCCATAGCCTCCGCAAACTGGTCCACTGTGATGGAATCAAACTCCGTGATTTGGATATACGCCTTTTCGTCGTCCAACATTTTAAATTCCACGGTAGGAATGTTTACCTTTCTCCTCTGCACATCCAGGCTCAGGTAATCCGACTCGCCTTCCCTAACCACGGTAATATTTACATAGGTTCCTTCTTCCCCTTTGATCAGGCCCACCACATCGGTGGTGGACATCCCATAGGTATCGACGCCGTCTATCTTATAGATAATATCGTTCTCCCGAAGCCCTGCTTCCTCCGCAGGGGTTCCGCTGTATACCTTTACGATCTTCGAATAGGAGCTCTCCGGATCGAGCTGCACGCCTGCGCCGATTCCATAATATATTCCTTCGGTCTGCTGCATAAGGCTTTCCAGCTCTTCCTGGGAAAAGTACTCCGAATAGGGATCCCCAAGGGACTTTAACATTCCCCGGTATACCCCTTCCTCCAGCGCTTTATCATCGATATCCTCATCCTGATAATAGTAATAACGGATAATCTGTTCAATGGTCTGCATCTTCTCCAGCACGGAAGACTCTGCGACACTTCCCTGCGCCGCGCTCCCCTGAACGAATCCGACTCTTTGTTCTATCCTGACCGCCAGATATACCACGCAGATAATCAGGAAAGAAACAGCCATACCTGTGATCAGGCCCCCGTAAAAGTGGCTGCTGTTCTTCTTCCCGTTCCCCGGCCGGGGCTTCGCACTGCCCGGGGAATTCTCCGTCTGTAAATTTTTCAGGCTCTCCTCATTCAAAAAATCATTTTCTCCGTTCAATTCATGACGCTCCATAAATCAATGCCCCTTCCGTCCGCTTATCCGCCTATCCCTGCTATTGCTTCAGATAATCCCATGGAGACACATAGACTCCGTTTTTCCGTACTCCGAAATGCAGATGATACCCCGTCGCCCTTCCGGTCATCCCCACGGCAGCGATGGTATCCCCCCTCTTAACCATATCCCCCTTCGACACATAGAGAACAGATGCATGCATATAAACCGTATATAAACCATCCCCATGGTCGATCATTACATAATTGCCCATGGTGGAATGCTTGGTGGCGGCAACCACCTGCCCGTCATACGCGGCGTAAATCGCGGTTCCCTTAGGCGAAGCCAGATCCACCCCATTATGGAACTGCGGCACATGCAGGGTCGGATGGATCCTGTTGCCGAAATCATCGCTCACCCTCGTATATGTAGCCAGCGGGAACTTAAACATACCGCCGTCATAAGTGAGGACCTTTTGATTCTCCCTCCTGAGACGCTCCTTTTCCTCCGCTACCTGTTTTTCCAGCTCTTCCATCAGGGCATTCTGATCTGCGATTTCCTGCTCCAGCTCCTTGAGGGCCTTCTCCTGATTGGAAATATCCGTCTCATAGCTGATGATCTGCTGCCTTTTTTCTTCAATAAGGGCTTCCACCTGGGCCTGCTCATTCTGGACGCTCTTCTTCTGCTCATCCAGAAGCTCCTTATCCACCTCCAGCTCTTCCTTGCACAACTCGACGTACCGGCTGTTCATCTCATACTCTTCCACAAGCCCCTGGTTATATTCCTGGACCCTGTTCATGTAATCCATCTGGTTCAGGAAGTCCGCAAAGTTCTCGAGGGTAAATAAGATCTGCCAGATGGCGGAAACGGATCCCGCCTCATAAATATATCTTATGCAGGATACCATATAATCATACTGATCCTGTGCGGTCTGCTCTGCCTCTTCCAGCTCTTCTGCCGCCTCTTCGATCTCCGTCTCCTTATTCGTGATCTGGGTCTCCAGGCTCGCAATGTTCTGCTCAAGCTCCTCAAGCTTCTGATCCAGTTTCGTCACATAGCTCTCCAGATTATTTTTATCCTTCTCAAGCTCCTTCTTCAATTTCTGAATATCACTGAGACCGGATTTGAGGTTTTTAATGTCATCCTTGGCCTTCTTTATTTCATCCTCCTTCTCCTTAATGCTTTCGTTGGTCACCTTGGAAGAAGAAGCGTCTGCCCTGACAACAGGGGCAAACGCCGATGAAACAACCAGTATCAGCGCCAGTATCAAACCAATCAGCCTAGTCTTTCTCATAGTCAATCCCCAATTCCTGACTTAAACTACAATATCGCAGCAGTACAGCCGCGCCCGGCTGTACCGTACCGCAAGCGCAGAATTATTGTACCATAATATCAAACATGAAGGTGCTTCCGTATCGTAGACATACTTCCAAGGAATCCGATCCCGCCGCCGACCAGAAGGCAAACCGGCGTCAGGAAACGGAAAATATCCTCTACAGGCAGGAAGTTCAGAAGACCGCTCAGCATGGTAAACTGATCCATCACATAATAAAGCAGCGTATTATACCCATTATAAATCAGGATCAGGGGGATACCCGCACCCACCAGGCCGATGATCATGCCCTCCAGTACAAAGGGAGCCCTGACGAAGAAATCCGAAGCGCCGATATACTTCATAATATTAATCTCTTCCTTGCGGACTGAGATTCCGATGGAGACCGTATTACCGATCAGGAAGATACTGACTACAAGCAGGATTACAATGATACATACGAACACCACCGATATCAGGCTGTTGACCCCGGTCAGTGTATTGGCAAGATTCAGGGAACGGTTTACATGGTCTACGCCCGGAATCGACATAATAAAGGTCACGAGATCCTCCTGCCTTGCAATATCCTTCATATATACCCTGATGTTATCCATCCCCGTCAGGGGATTCTCCAGGAAAGCATCCGTATTGCCATGAAGCATATTCTCGCTGTACCACTGCCACTCTTCATCAGCAGACCGGAAATCCGTCCTGAGCACCTCATCCCTCGCGTCTATCGTGGCATGGATCTCCTCCATCTGCTCTTTGGTAGTGCCCTCCACAAAATAAACGGTCAGGCAGATATCCTCCTGGACAGTCCTCACAATATGCTGGACATTTGCTACCAAAGCGAAAAAGATTCCCAAAAGGAACAGGCAGGCGGCTATGGTCGCAACGGAAGCCAGGGAAAACCATTTATTGCGGAAAATATTTAGGATTCCCTGCCACATGGTATAGAAAAAAGTATTAATCTTCCTCATCATCTTCATCGTTATAAACACCTTCCTCCATGTCGCTGACTATGATTCCCTTCTTCATGGCAATCACACGTTTCTTCATGGCGTTCACGATCTCCCGGTTATGGGTTACGACTACAACAGTCGTTCCGCCCTCGTTGATCTCCTCCAAAAGCTCCATGATCTCCCAGGAATTATGGGGATCCAGATTGCCGGTGGGCTCGTCAGCCAACAGAATAGACGGCTTATTTACCAAAGCGCGCGCCAGGGCGACCCTCTGCTGCTCGCCTCCTGAAAGCTGTGTGGTCTTAGCCTTGTATTTTCCGGCAAGCCCCACCGTCGCAAGGATCGTAGGAACATTTCTCCTGATCTCCCTGTTGGGCACCTCCACCACCCTCTGGGCAAACGCGACATTCTCATAGACATTCCTGTCGTTCAACAGGCGGAAGTCCTGAAACACTACCCCAAGGTTCCGGCGGTATCTGGGAATCTTACCATGCCTGATCTTAGCGACATCCTGGCCCATTACATAGATCTTCCCGCTGGTCGCGGTCAATTCGCGCAGAAGCAGGCGGATCAGCGTGGACTTCCCGGAGCCGCTGTCGCCGACAATGAAGACAAATTCCCCCTTCTGTATGCTTAAAGTAATACCGTTTATGGCAGGAGAACCTGTAGAATAGGATTTGGTCACATTATCCAGATAAATAATGCCCTTTTCCTCCATGATCTGTTGCTGTTGCTTGATTCTTTCTTCTTTCCTTGTCATAAGCTATCCTTTTCCAATGTAAACTAAATGAAACAATTCTTCTGAAATCAGTACTCAAAGCTTTCCATATAACGCATATACTTCACAACCATCATCGCGATCTTAAATGTGATGGCGTCCTCAAATACGCGCAGATCAAGGCCCGTGCTCTTCTGCAGCTTATCCAGTCGGTAGACCAGCGTATTGCGGTGAATGAACAGCTGTCTGGAGGTCTCCGACACATTCAGGCTGTTCTCAAAGAACTTCATGATCGTCGTCAGGGTCTCCTCATCAAAATCATCCGGGCTCTTGTTGCCGAAAATCTCCTTGATAAACATCCTGCAAAGGGGGATTGGCAGCTGGTAGATCAGACGCCCTATCCCGAGCTCCCCATAGGCGATGATATCCCGCTCGTCGAAGAAAATCTTTCCCACATCCAGCGCCATCTTCGCTTCCTTATAGGAGCGGCTGACCTCCTTGATCTCGTTCACAACAGTGCCGTATGCGATTCTGACTCCCTTAAGCCCGTCCTTTTTCATACTGCTCTCAAGGGCCTTGGCAGTCTTCTCAATCTCCTTGCTGCTGTCGGATTCCGACATATCCTTCACAATGACCACGTTACCTTCATCCACTGCCGTGACGAAATCCTTGCTGCTTGCGCCAAAATGGGCGCGCACCAGTTCCAGGGCGTTATTATCCCTGCCGTTATCGGCCTCCATAATAATGGCGACCCTGGGGATCTCCGTCTGGATATGCAGCTTCTTCGAACGGCTGTAAATATCCACCAGGAGCAGATTATCCAGCAGAAGATTCTTGATAAAATTATCCTTATCAAAGCGTTCCCTGTAAGCCACCATCAGATTCTGTATCTGAAAGGCAGCCAGCTTGCCCACCATATAGACATCTTCGCCGCTGCCTGCCGCCACCAGGATATATTCCAGCTGCTGGTCGTCAAAAATTTTAAAATACTGAAATCCCTGAATCTCCTGGGAATCCGCCGGGGAAGATGCGAACTGGGCCGCGGCCTTCGAGCAGCCGCCCATATCCTTAGTCGCGGCAATCTCCTTACCATCCACATCCATGACGCATAGCTCCACCCTGGCAATACCTTTCAGCCCCTCAATCGTATTCTGCAAAATCTGATTTGATATCATAAACCTACTCTCCTTCGGCTCTGTAAAAATGTGTTAAAAAAGAAAACCTTCTCCCAATTATCATTTTAATACAAATTTACAGAAAAATCTACAAAAAAGCAATAGGTTTTTTACCAAAATGACTAAATTCTCCTGATTACCTTGTCTGTAATTTCAATTTTGCCTTCCTTCAGAAGCTTTCCGACCGCCCGTTTAAACTCATTTTTGCTCATTCCGGTCTCCCGCTTGATGATTTCTGGGGAAACCTTGTCATTGAAAGGCAGTACCCCATCATATTCGTCTATTATTTTCAATAGGACATCCGCATCCTTACCCATCTGTATGTAAGCCTTCTCCCGGATGCCCAGCGTAAGGCGTCCGTCCTCCAGCACATTTACGACCCGTGCCTGCACCTTCTCCCCGATTTCCACCGTACCGTAAAGCTCCTTTTTGGGGATCAGGGCCGAGTAAAGATCGTCCACCGCCACAAAGGCGCCGAACTCCTCACTGATCTGATATACCCTTCCTGTAACGCGGTCGTCCTTTTTATAGGGGCTGTCGTTTCGCAGCTCATGATAAACATTCATGGTTGCACACAGTCTGGCGCTCTTGTCGACGTACATGGACACCAGGACCTCTTCCCCTTCCTTAACGCGTTTCGTCTGCTGTTTGAACGGAAGCAGCAGATCCTTTTCCAGTCCCCAGTCTAAGAAGGCGCCGATCTTACTGACCTGGGCCACCCTAAGCAGCGCGACCTGACCCATCACGAGCTTGGGGGCGTTCGTGGTTGCGATCAGCCTGTCCCTGGAATCGCGATAGACAAACACTTCCAAAGTATCCCCGATCCCGCTTCCTTCCGGCACCTGCTTTACGGGAAGCAGCACCCTGTCGTCCGTATGGTCCTTGTCCGGCGCAAGATATACACCAAATTCCACCTTTTTTACGATTTCCAATACCTGTTTTTCACCTAATTGTATCATAACTCCTCTTTCTGTCTGGTCCTGCCAGATGTTAATCTCTATTATAACATGTCATATTTTGTTACAGAAATGTTTCATATTTGTATCATTTTTATTTTATTTTTAAAATTTAGTTTGCAAAATATCGGCACATCCCTTCGACCCACGAAGAGCGCCCGCCCGGATCCCCCGGGAGCAAAGGGGTTAATCCAACTCGATATTCACATATGGAACCTGGGCTTCATCGCGTAAAGATACCAGGAAGCGCCCCGGTTCCTGCACAACATAGGGATAAAGCACATCCTCCAAAAAGGCCTGCTTCTTATACTCCGCCCGCAGCATGTGAATGGTATTTCCCTCCAGGCAGCCTTCCGGGAGAAGCTCCAGCGCCATATTGACATACTGGGCGTTGTTGACATGATGATTGGTGTCCAGATGATGCTTTTTGATCACCACAGGCTCCGCGGTCACGCCATTTGAGGGAATCGCAATCTTACGGGGCGCATATTCCATGGGCAGTCTCGGCTCGATTCCGTAAGCCTTTACCATCCCCTCGGGGGGTACCGCAGGCTTTCCCGTCTCCATATCCAACAGGCTCCACAGGGTATTCGCCTTTGCAAGCCAGCTTCCGTCTTCCGCCTTCATGAAAAAATTACGGTATCCCAGAAAAGAACGGAAATCGTAAGGAAAAGTTCCGACCTCCACCCTCTCGCAAAGCCTCGGGTAACGCTCCACTACAATCTGCCAGGAATTTAAAACCCATGCCATGTGCCTTTGCTTGAGATAACCCACCCCTACGCCCAGATCCTCAGAATGGAACGTAGAGCAATCCTGAAAATAATCCAGCAGGGATTCCATCGTTAAGAAGCCCTCGCTATCCACTTCACTATACCTGATCCTGCTCTTAAATGTATACATAGCCTTGTCCTTCCGTCCGCTTTGACGCGCTCCCGCCGGTCACGTTGCCTCCAAGATCCCGGCAGCAGCCAAGATTCCGACATTTGTCAAGATTCCGCCGTCCGTCAAAGATGCAAATAGATTATAACCTCTTTCAAATAGGGATGCAAGCTAATTGTCGCAAAAAAACAAGGTAAAAATATCCTCCGCCCCAAAGCCGTCCAAAAGGATATTTTTACCTTCTTCATCATAGAATCCTGACCGTTCCCCTTCTCTTTCCGAGGCCTGCCCGCCTCGGTCAGATCAGATTCGCTTTCTGGAGCGCCATCACAATAATCGGAATGACAATCAGCTGGAATATGATCCCGGGAATGGCGTTCAGGAGCGCCCCCGCCATAAAAATGCTTATGGTAAAGGGATTGCCCAGGATATGATACAAGACAAAGGAAACAATTCCCCATACCGCGCGCCCCGCCAACATGGCGCCGATCAAAGAAAGATAAATATTCATGGGCTTCTTCGGAAGCAGCCGGTAAAACAATCCCGCGAAGACGCCATACGACGCAAGCTCAAAAGCCATTCCGACCGCGGAGGGCATCAGCTTCGGCATGGAAAAGAGCAAACTCCTGAGCAACGGACAGATAAACCCAACGGCAAGACCATAAAACGGTCCGCATATGTAACCACAGAGCAGCACCGGAATATGCATGGGAAGCAGCATGGAGCCGATCTGCTTGATCTGACCCGTCAGGAAAGGAAGCACCAGGCCCAGGGCAAGGCACAAACCGGAAATTACAAGCTTATTTGTTTTCTTCATCATTTCATCCTCCAAATTCGTTCTAATAAAGTAACAGTTCAGCCCCGCCATCCGCAAAGCCGCGCTTACGCGCTTTCCGTTGCTTTGCGGCTGCAGAACTGTTACCAAATAAAAAAGCCACGCAGAAACCGTCTGTGCCCTTCTGTCACAGCAACGATACCTTCGTGGTAGCTTTCCAAAAAAATCGATAGATCCTATGCAGCTTCGGCTGCCGGTGTATTTTATGCGCCTCCTTGGGAGACCCCTTCCCTATCTGCTATTGATACTAACATATGCGGCTTCATCCGTCAAGCCTAAAAAAGACAGTCCAGCCCTGCCCTTAAAAGAATTGTCCAGCCCCGCCCTTAAAAGAATCTTATTGTCTTTTCCCCGTCAGTAAGATATAATCCGAAGTATAGCACGTTTATAAAAAAGTCGAATAAAGGAGCTATCAACCATGAAAATTGTCGTCATAGACGGGCAGGGCGGCCGGATGGGCGGTCTGCTGATCGCCCAGCTGAAAAAGGAGCTTTCATCCCCACAGGTTGAGCTTTTGGCCATTGGCACCAACAGCACTGCAACCGCCGCCATGCTGCGCTCAGGTGCGGAGCACGGCGCGACGGGGGAGAACCCCGTCCTGGTCGCATGCAGGGATGCGGACTATATCCTGGGACCTATCGGGATTCTGGCGGCCGATGCGCTGTATGGGGAAGTGACGCCCGCTATGGCGGCAGCCATCGGGCGCAGCCGGGCGGAGAAAATCCTCTTACCGGTCAATAAATGCAGCATACAGGTGGCAGGCGTTGCAGATCTTCCGGTCAATACACTGGTAGAACAGGCTGTCAGCATTGTAAAACAGGCGTCTGCCCTCTGAGCAGACGCCCGTTTCCTTTAAAACGAACCGCATCTAACCGATTACATTCCTGCCAGCAGAATCTCCTTCGCCTGTCTGACCGCTTTTGCGACGCTGCCTTCTTCAAAGGGAACCGCCAGGTTCGCGTGTCTTAGGGTCTCCTTATAGCTCATGCTGCCGCCGCAGGTACACAGCTTCTTGTAATCCTCCCAGGCCTTTTCATGATTTTCCCGGTTTTTGCCGGCAAATTCCATGGCGCCCATGGTGGTCAGGGTGTAATTGATGTAGTAGAACGGATACAGGAAAATATGGAGCTTATGATACCAGTAGCCCCCTCTTTCCATGAATTCATCGTTCTCATAGGTTCTCCACGGCATATACTTCTCTTCCAGCTTATGCCATTCGTAAGTGCGCTCCTTCGGCGTCAGCTCCGGATTCGCATAGCAGATATGCTGGAATTCGTCCACAGCCACGCCAAAAGGAACAAAGGTGATCGCCTCCTGCAGATGGGCGAAGCGGAACTTATCCGCCTGATCCCCGAAAAACCATTCCGCATAAGGATAAGCAAACTGCTCCATGGACATGGAATGAATCTCCGCGATATCCGTGGATTCCCCATAATAATCCGAAATCGGCTGGCTGCGCATGGCCATATAGCCGGCGAAAGCATGTCCCAGCTCATGGGTCAGCACCTGCATATCCCCGATCGTCTGGTTAAAACAGGAAAATACAAAGGGAGCCTTCAGGGAGGGCAGCTCCGTCATATAGCCCGTGGAAGCCTTACCGGGCTTGTTTTTCAGATCCATCAATTCATGCTCAATCATGAAGTCAATAAACTCTCCGGTCTCCGGGCTCATCTCATGGTACATCCTTCTCGCCTGCTCCACCATGAAATCGTCGTCGCCCGCAGGAACCGCATTGCCGTCCGGATAGATTCTCTTCTCATCATAGGCCATCACCCTGTCGACGCCAAGCCTCTTCGCCTGGGCCTCATACAGCTTCTGGCATAAGGGCACCAGCTCAACGCGCACCTGCTCCCGGAAAGCCGCGACCTCCTCCATGCCATAATCCGTCCTGCCCTGCTGCATATATCCGAGGGGGATAAAATTCTCAAAGCCCAGATTCCGCCCCATCTCATTGCGAATAGCGATCAGCTCGTCCCAGATTTCCTCCAGGCGCTTCTCATGGGAATGATAAAAATCAGAATACGCCTGAAAAGCAGCTTTCCTCATATTGCGGTCGTCATGCTCAAAATATTTCTGCACGCCATAGAGATTCAGCGTCTGCCCGTCAAATTCAATCGCCGCTGCCGCCATGATCTTCTGATACTCATCCGTGAGCTTCGCCTCCCTCTGCATCAGAGGAATATTGGCCTCACAGAAGGACTTCTGCTGCAGCTCCATCTGCACAAAAATCTGCTTTCCAAACTCCGCTTCAAAATCCTTACGGAAGGGACTGTCCATATATGCCTGGTTCAGCGCTACCGCAAAAGGCATAATTGTGGGCATCACCTCATTAAGATACTCATTTTCCTTTTCATAAAATTCATCCCTGGTATCCACGGTATGCCGGATATAAACAATATTCATCATGGTGGACAGCTCCTGCTGCCTTGCATCCATTTCCATCATGCAGCTACGGGCTTCCTCATAGCTCTTTGCATCCTGCACCCGTTTTGTATACTGCCGCATGGTCTCGCCCAGCGCCTCCAGATCCGGACGCTCGTACCTCAGGGCTGAAAATTTAAAATCGTTCATTTCTCTTTTCTCCCGCCTTTCTTCCCTTTTTTCTTTCATTATCCCATTTTTACCCCGAAACCGCAACTGTAAGTATTGTACAAAAAATGAATACCTATGAAATAATTTTTATTTGAATTTTTACTTGCAAATCGGAAAAACTTACTGTATAATTGCGACTTAGCTACGACAAAGGGCTATCGCCAAACGGTAAGGCAACGGACTCTGACTCCGTCATTTCAAGGTTCGAATCCTTGTAGCCCTGTTTTAAAGGGAATTGTGAAAATGTTCCATAAAAGGAGAGCGTTTTTCAGGTATAAGACCTGGGAGCGCTCCCTTTTTTTGGCGATAATATTAATTCACAATGAACATGTATTCATCCTTAAAAGTTCTGACTGTATCCCACATTGCCACATTGATGTCACAAAATACTCTGCAAAATCCTATGGATGCAACCATTAGTTGAAATAATGCAAAAATGCCTCTATTGAATGCAACCATAATTCTTGCTACAATACAACCATCAAAAGCAATATAACCATCAACAGGAAAGGGCGGTGTTTCGGATGTCGAATATATTAAGTGAACGTATTGCGGCTTTGCGAAAAGAGAGGGGGCTTACCCAGGAGCAGCTGGGCAGGCTGGTGGGAGTGTCCTATCAGGCCGTGGGCAAATGGGAAAAGGGCGGCGCGCCGGATGTGGAACTACTGCCGATCTTGTCCAGGCAGTTGGGCGTGACCATCGACGCCCTCTTTGGCATGGAGGGCGGGGAGCAGGAGGACCCGGCGGATGCAGTGGGCAGATGGCTGCGGGGCTTCCCCTCAAAGGAACGGCTGGATCAATTCTGTCGGCTGGTCTGGTCGTCTAAGCAATACTTTTTGCCGGACGAGGACGGCGAGATTAATCTGCCGATAACGGATTATCCGGAATCGTGCAAATTCGCCTATGGGGATGGCAGCGAACTCCTGCAGCTTTCGCAGATCGTGGCAGAGGGCGGCATTTTCTTTGATGTTCACGCTGAAGACCTGTCCTTTGTAACCCTCTGGCCAAAGCCAAAGGGCGGCTGGACCAAATGGCTGGCGCCAAAGGAGGAGTACCGACGGCTCTTCGCGCTTTTGGCAAAGCCGGGCTGTCTGGAGCTGATGGAATACATTTATAACCGGAAAATAGGCTGGTTCTCTGCAAGCGTTGTGACGAAGCACCTGCAAATGACCCGGGAAGCCGTGGAGGAGCTTCTGGAAGACCTGGCCGGGCTGAGACTGCTGTCCTCCATGGAGCTTGAATTGGAGGACGGCGAGACCAACGTCTACCAGGTGGCGGAACCCTGGAAGCTGATCCCATTCCTTATGCTTGCGCGAACCCTTATGCAGTGCGAGTCAAATTATCTGCGGCTGTACGATGAGATGCCTCTTTTTGAACCGGATGAAAAATGGGAAGAAGCGCAAAAAGATGTGCCGCCCGAACAGCAGCGAGAACATCCGTAGATACAGAATAAAATTATTCATAGAAAGGGGCGATCTGTACCATGCGTTACTATTTGAAAAAATATTGGTTTGCGAATTTTTTGGCGATCCTGCCGGGGCTGATCGTATGTGCGCTGAGAACCGGGAATGATCTTTTGATGATACGGTCCTTTCAGAGCATCATAGAACTCAATCTGCGAGGCTTCTTATTTTGGATTTTAATGATGGCTGTCGCTTGGTTCCTTGTTTTGTGGGTGGGAAGCCTTGGCGAATTTTTCCAAGGGCGCGCGATCCGCAAAATGAATCACGCGGTCAGAAGCGACATGACGGCAACGCTGCTTAGTATGTCATACAGGGATTTCCACAGCAAGGACACCGGGGAATTTCTGTCGTGGTTCACAAACGATGTAAACCAGATAGAAGGGCTTGCCTGGAGGCCCTTCTACCAGTGTATCGATTCGGCGGCCACCGTCATATGCTGTACGGTCGCTTTGCTCACGCTCCACTGGTCTTTGTTGGCGGCGGCGCTGGTCAACGTCGTCGTTATGATGCTCGCCCCGCAGCTTTTTACAAAACACATGGAGAAGCTGGGCGAATCCTGCGAGGCGGGACAGTCAAAGGCAACAAGCAGATTAAAAGATATTCTGTCGGGCTATGACGTTCTGAGCTCCTTTGGCCGCACGCAGCGCTTTCGTTCGGGCACAGAGGAAGCGAGCAGTCAAATAGAAGATCCCAAATTTAAATTAACCTATGTGAGAGGCTTTATCGGCGCGGGATTCGGGTGTGTCAGCGTAGTTTTACAGATGTTGATCAATATTTTGATCAGCGTATTGTCCATTCGGGGCGTGATTCTCCAGGGCTCCCTGATGGGCGGAGGCAATCTGTGCGGAAGCCTTACCAACGGAATCGGCGTCATGGCACAGGTCCTTTTGTCCTTCTCCTCCACGAAGCCCTATTTTGATAAAATTACCGTTCACGGCGACGGCGCGCAGGAAGAGGCTTCTGAGTGCCTGAAACCAATCAACAGTGCGATTGCCGTCCAGGATCTGTCCTTCCGATATGGCGAAAAATCCGTCCTGAGCAATTTGTCTCTTACCTTCCGAAAGGGCGGCAAATACGCCCTCATCGGTTCCTCCGGGTGCGGGAAGTCCACGCTTCTCAAGCTCCTCCTGGGCTGGCTGCCGGACTATAACGGAACCATCCGCTTTGACGGCGCGGACGCCCATGACTTCACGCCCGAACAGATCCAGCAGCAGATGAGCTATATCGAACAGAATGTGTTCCTGTTCAACACGACGATCCGTGACAACATTACCCTGGGGGAGGACTTTTCTGATGCGCAGATGGAAAAAGCCCTGCGGGACAGCGCCCTCGCAGGGGATCTGGCAGCCATGCCGGAGGGTCTGGACACCCCGGTGGGCGAGGACGGCAGCAATCTCTCCGGCGGACAGAAACAGCGTGTGGCCATCGCCCGGGCGCTGATCCATCACCGCTCCATCCTTCTGGTAGACGAGGGCACCAGCGCCCTGGATCAGAAGAACGCAGGCATTGTGGAGGAAAGCCTGCTGGCCAACCCGGAGCTGACGCTGATTCTGGTCAGCCATCACCTGACTCCTGAGCGGAAAGCGCAGTTCACCCAAGTATATGATTTGCAGGAAGCGGCATCCTGTTTGAAATCGGCATGAGCCATAGGTGGTATGAACAGCTTTTTATTGGTTTCCCCATTTTATGCCTCGGCAAGCTGCTCCTTTGGACAGGTCTTAAAAGAAGAAGCGGTCTTGACGTGTTAGCGCGGGAGTGCTATCTTGATGGTAAGCGTTGAATACAGTATGATGTGGTATAGTACTGCATAAATGCGGTATAGGGTGGTATAGTACTGCATAACACAGTATAACAAGGCATAATGCAATATAATGTTGCACAGTGTCATATCATACAGGCAAAAAAGCAAGGGTGAAAAAAGCAGACGGAGGATACACAGATGAATCATTCCAGGCAGGAGCAGGAAATCAGGGAGCCGCTTTATTACGCACAGGCGGCCGTAGACACTATGATGCGGAAGTTCCAGGCGGCGCAGCTGCCGCCCAAGGGGCATTTCCATTATCATCAGGGGGTCTTTTTGTCCGGGGTCTATCAGACGTATCTGCTTTGTGGAAAGGACGCATATTTCCAGTATATCAAGGATTGGGTGGATTCCGTCATGGACAGTGAGGGAAACATTCTGGATTACGATCCGGGTCAGCTGGACGATATTCAGCCCGGCATCCTGCTTTTCCCCTTATATGAAAGGACCGGGAAGGAAAAATATCGGAAAGCGTTGGACAAGCTGCTGCCTGCGATCCGGGATTTCCCCAGAAATGCGGAGGGCGGTTTCTTCCA
Organism: uncultured Acetatifactor sp.; assembly: GCA_947588205.1. Taxonomy (GTDB): domain Bacteria; phylum Bacillota; class Clostridia; order Lachnospirales; family Lachnospiraceae; genus Acetatifactor. The sequence goes on from CANPYG010000001.1 coordinate 29,965, forward strand.
TAAAATAGAGTGCCCGGATCAGATGTGGCTGGACGGCCTTTACATGGCTGGACCCATCAGCGCGGAGTATGCGGCCAGATTCGGGCAAAAGGAATATCTGGACATCGCCATCGAACAGGCTCTGCTGATGCGTAAGAAAACGGAGGATCCTGTAATCGGTCTGTGGTATCATGCCTGGGACTGCTCCAAAAAGGCGGAATGGGCGGATCCTGTAACCGGGCTGTCCTCGGAATTTTGGGGAAGATCCATGGGATGGGTGCCGGTGGCTGTGCTGGGTGAGCTGGATTTCATGGAACCGGGGCAGAAGGGCTATGATGAGCTTTGTATGCTGGTAAAGGATCTGCTGACGGCGCTGGTTCGGTATCAGTCGCAGGAAGGGCGCTGGTATCAGGTGGTAAATAAGGGAGGCGAAGCCGGCAACTGGCTGGAGAATTCCTGCAGCTGCCTGTATGTGGCGGCCATTTGCAAGGCAGTGAAGAAGGGAATCCTGGATCAGGAATACCTGGAGAAGGCTCGCAAGGGCTATGAAGCCGTTATCCAGAGCCTTGCCTGGAACGGGGAGGATTTACAGATCGGAAACGTTTGCATTGGAACCGGGGTAGGGGATTACCGGCACTACTGCGAACGCCCGGTCAGCGTAAACGACCTCCACGGCGTAGGGGCATTTCTGCTCATGTGCGCCGAAATGCAAAAGAGCCTGTTCATGTCCTTTTAGAAGAAATGGCTATGATTACACTTGGAAAAGTTATCCCTTTGCATGAGTCTTAAAAGGTATTGTTTAGGATGATAGTTATTTGGTAAAGGTTAGTAAAGAGTGTGGTATGAATCATAAAAATATGTCAATCTTGTAAAAGATTATTAAAAATGGAAGATGTTTATAAAACTGCGAAAGAGGATTGAGGAGACTGTCCGAAAACTCATAATCTGAATTTGAAAGTGGAGAACAAAGCCGACGACATGGAATTACGTGAAAGCAGTGTGGATTCGATGAACGATTACGATGTTAATTTGAAACAAAAATTGGAATCGCTGACAGAGGTAAAATAGTTTTTGGACAATCTGGGGGCACGTGAATTGTTGTTGGGAGATGAAATCAAATAAAACAACATAAAGAAGGGGCTATGGAAAGCGGAGCACTTTGACTCCTTTTTCACAACCCTTTTTTAACTGCCGAAGATGGAATTGTAGCGTTTTTCGGGAAAAATGCAGTATATTTTGTTACTTCTTCTCTGGTGAGTTACCTCGAAGTTGGACAGATGTTTTTTGAGTTATAGAAAAGAAAATATAGTTTAATACCGTTTGCAAAAGAAAAAATAGTTTCGATTTAGTTGTATAGGCAATCTTATTAGCCCATGTGAATGGCGTAAAATATTTGTTCATAATTGAAAGAACCCATAACTCCGTTTAAAGTAATTCATTTCGTAGATTTTTTGTTGTTATGATTGTTCCTGATAAAAGCTTGTCCCTGTTCGATATAAATGTCTTGCTGTTCTTTTGACATTGAATAAAATAGATATAGTAATTTATTCTCATTGAAAGAAGCTTGTTTGTGTGTGTGATGGTCGAGTAATAAATCTGTTGATACATTGAAATATGTGGCAATTCTTTTTAATATTTGAAAATCGGGTTCTCTAACGTTTCTAATATAATTGCCTAGTGCTGAAGCGGAAATATTAAGTTCTTGGGCAAGCTGTTTTTGGCTTATATTTTGAGAATCCATTAAAAATTTTATATTTTCACCAAAACTCATAATTCTTCTCCCATGTTTAAGATTATCTTTCTTAGTCATTTACTATATTGTATATTTTCCTTTTTTGAAGAAAAAACAACAAAATGAATTGACAAACCACATATCGAAGTTTATAATTTAGTTTAATATAATAGGAGAAGGAGGATGGACATAAAAGCAAAAACTCTAAGCATTGCTATAGTATTAATTTTTATTATGTTTTTTTGAAGGTTGCGGAGAAAATCAAAAGGAAAAGTTGTACGGAAACTGGATTGCTGTGCATCCTATAGAAGGTGATATTGCTCATACGGAAGGTAATGGCTTAGATACAATGGCATTTGTAATGCATGAAGATGGAACGGTTGAAGTGCTTATCTAAATTAATCAGACAATAATATGAAAAAAAGAAAGAAGGATGAATAAAATGAGAAAGATAAACTTTGTGGTGGTTTTATGTATGGTAATTTGTATGTTATGCTGTTGTAATTCGTCAAAAACAATGTTGTCAGGGAAATGGGAAGCCGTGGATAACGGAGTAAGGGTAGATGGCACAAGTTTAGTTGAATTGGAATTTTTTAGTGATGGAACATACACCTCAAATTCTTCAAATTATGAGGGAAATTATTCTATTGATGGTGATAGGATAAGATTATCAGGAATTCTTGTATCATCATGTACTTTTAAATTTAATATAAGTAAAGGAAGTTTGACACTATATTACGATAATGGGTATGGGGTAGAGTTCAAAAAAATAGAGTAAAATGTGTATAGTATATGATGTAGGCGATTTACTAATTTGGAGGAAGAAAAGTAATCACATAAACGGGAAATCGTATTAAATAAAAAAAGGATGGTAAAGACATGGATGCAGGCTTACAAGAATTGATAAATAAGGCTGAAAATGGTGATGTCAATGCCATGGTCATGGTTGGCGACTGTTTTATAAAAGGATATTACACAAAAGTAGATGATGCGCAGGCGTTCAAGTACCATAAGATGGCTGCAGATAAAGGACATGTAAAAGCTTCTGCGATGACAGCTATAAATTACATAAACGGAATTGGAGTAAAACAGGATAAAAAGCAAGGTATAAAATATCTGAAATATGCTGCAGATAACGGAGATGCATTTGCACAGTATTGTCTTGGCTGTTTATATGAGGATGGGTCTATAGGTATGACTAAAATGTTAAGACTAGGAAATGCAATTACTTATTATGAGATGGCTGCAAAACAAGGCTATGCAAAAGCTCAACTTGCATTAGGATATTTGTACAATGACAATAATTATGCATTTGATAAACAGGTTTTCTGGTTTGCTTGTGCGTATCTACATGGGATGTATCAGGAATCATTGGAAGAAAGTGATAAAGCAATGCATGCATTAAATCAATTATCAAATAAGGGTTTTTTTGGAAAAAAGAATAAAATAGAGAGAATAATTGAAGAGATAAAGCGGGATTATCCATCGTATTTGAGAGAGCCAAAATAACGAGGGAGAATTAAATAAATGGATTTAGAATTAATGAATTTAATTTTTCAGGCAGAGCATGGAAATGTGAAATCAATATTGAAAGTGGCAAAACATTATACAATGCAGGAGGACTATAAAAAAGCACATGAATATCTATTGCTAGCTGCTGAAAAAGGGAGCGTATCTGCAAGGCATAAAGTTGGTATAAATTATTGCTTTGGCATAAACGGTATAGAACAAAATTTACCCTTAGGGGTTAAATATCTTCAAAGTGCAGCCGACCAAAATAATGCAGATGCTGAATTTGCCTTGGCAATGATATGTAATAATGAAAACGTAGAAGTACATTTAAGAGAGAACTCCCCTAAGAATCCATATTTGTTTTATTTGGAAAAAGCAGCAAAACATGGACACGCTTATTCACAGGTTTTAATGGGAGATTTGTGTATTGAAGGAAAAATGATACCGTATAATTTGATGCAAGGGATTTTTTGGTATGGATGTGCTGCACTACATAACGAAGAAAGAGAAGAGGAAAGCAAACAGGAGGCTATAGATAAATTGAAATTACTACAGGATGTAGTGTCAAAAGAAATAATTGACGAGATAATGGACATGATTAAAAGTGATTATCCTTCTTATGTGTATCTAAATTACATTGATTAAAATAAAGTAGATCATCCAACGATTTGAGTGATTAATTTGTAATGGTGATGAGGTAAACAGTGAAAATATACCAAAACGTATTATGTGAGATATTGCAGCATGTGTCTTTGGCGCCACCAGAGGATGGGGGGATTCTGGGCGGAAAGGAGGGAGATGTTTTTCTTTGGAAATATGATGGTGGATATTTTACAAAGGGGTGTACTTATCGACCAAATGTGACATTCCTGAATCAGGTTATAGCGGAATGGCTTGGCCTGGGTTATGACTTTATGGGAATTTATCATGTACATTTTGGAGGCTCAAAAGAATTATCAAATGGTGATAAAAGGTATATTGAAAGGATAATGCAGACTATGCCGAGCAGTATAACACAATTGTATTTTCCGATTATTGTACAGCCAGATGGGCAAATGGTATCCTATATAGCATATAAGAATTTAGCGGCAGATGATATAGTAATTATGAAAGATGAGCTTGAAGTACTTACCTAAACTGATATGTTATTTGGACAACAATATAAAAAACAAAAGATAAGGAGAATAACACATGAAAAAAGAAACAAGAGATAAGATTATTATTCCGCAAGGACATTTTGATGGGAATTGTTCTGACTGCATTTACGCGAATTTTAGAGATCGAGATGACTATGGAAGGGTAAAATGTGAAGGGGGTTATGGAGGTTATAATCGCCCGGAAGACAGAAATGGATGTTTTTATCATGAAAAGAAATAATGAGTGCAGTAAAACGAATAGTAAAAATTAGTTTGTGTCCTAGAATAAAAATGGCTCCTTTTTGGTAAGAATTACGGTATGTAAATTTTTATTGAAAGGGAGCATTTTTTATAGTATTTGCAAAAGAATGGATCTGTCAGATCATCTCACAGAACGACATTTCCAACGTTTCTGACGTCCATTCCCTTCTTTAAGATAATTCAAAGGACATCCTCCTGAAAATCATGAAAGTTGAACTGGAGATCATATTCGGTTACAGGAAAAACCAGAAGGGCGATATCCAGACGGACAGCAAAAGAAATGGTCACTCCATCAAAAAACTCAAGAGCCAGGATGGCGAGTCTCAGTTGGAGGTTCCTAGAGACTGCAATAGTGAAATGGAACCCGGAGCAGCCTCATCAATCATAGAGATTTTCCTCCACATAGATCATCATTTTATTATTTTGGTAAGCGTATTCAATCACAGCGATTAGAGGGGTCAGCCCCAGAAATTCCGGGCGGTCAAAGAAAACCGGCAGAATGATGGCGGCAAGCAGCACTGCGCCCAGAATGAGAAACAGCCCAATATGTTCCTTGCGCCATTTCCTTATGAAATAAACTTTCCTATCTTCAAACGTGAAGGCGCTGGTTTTTTCACCCTCCTTTGCCTCGTCATTTGCGCTGGTTTTAGCATCAGCCTTTGATGTCGCAGTGATATTTGCATCAGCCATTTTAAGAAATTGCTTCCCGGACACTTTTTCTCCTGCCAAAAGTTCGTTGATACTGACATTGAATTCTTTCGCAAGCAGCTGCAACATTTCGATGTCCGGCATATAGTTTCCGTTTTCCCAACGGGAGACTGTTTTATTGCTTACGCCGATTCTTTCTCCCAGTTCCTCCTGGGTAAGTCCTGCCTGCCGCCTAAGGAGGGCAATTAATTTTCCTGTCTTGATCTGATCCATAATGTTTCACCCCCACCCTTTAGATCTATGATGCCTTAACTGGCATTATCCCTATGATGTTCCTGCTGTCTTTACGCTTATCATACCCCAAGTGCCGTGAGAATTCTTCCCCATAAACAGCGAATCAGTCAGATATTTCAGGATGATTAAACTTTCAGCCCATTTTATGGAGGTCTGTATCAGCCCCATTCCTCTGCAGTCAGGAAATCCCGTATATTCCTGTGCTTGATTCCGTTTCGGCTCATGTCGAGCTCATCCATTGTGACCACGTATTTCGGGTAATGATCCCGTATAAGATCGTAAACTCCGAATTCCCGTGCGATGGTATCTTCTGTTGCCAGCAGATAGGCAACCTGAACGTAAAGCTTTTCCCCACGCCGATGACAGACGAAATCAATTTCACGGTTTCCGACCTTGCCGACGGTAACCGTATACCCGCGCCTTAAGAGCTCCATATGGACGATGCTTTCAAGGATCAGGTTGATGTCCCGCATATTCCCGCCAAATACAGCTTCCCGGATGCCGTGGTCGGCGATATAGTATTTTTCATTGGAGGCGAGAATTTGTTTGCCCTTCAGGTCCTCTCTTCTGACGGGATAAAACAGATAGGCATCGCAGCAATATTTGAGATAATTCAGCACGGTCTCCGCCGCCACGGTGCGTTGATTGCTTTTGAGAAATTTTACGAGGGAGGTGGCGGAGAAGGTAGTCCCTACATTCATCATAGCATATGCGATGATCCTTTCCAGCAGATCCACATCCCGGACTTTGTTCTGCTTGATGATGTCTTTGAGCTGGACGGAGTTGAAAAGGTCTGTAAGATATTGCCGGGAAGGTTCCTCGGCATAACGAAGGTTTGCAAGATAAGGCATCCCACCGGAAACGAGATATTTCTGGAAGCATTGCTGTATTGTGGCCTTTGGGTCAACCGTATGGTAGAGCTCCGAAAATTCCGGGAAAGAAAATGGATAAATTACAAATTCCACATATCGCCCGCCGAGGTATGTTGCAAGCTCCCCGGACAGGAGCTTTGCGTTGGAGCCCGTGATATAAATGTCGCAGTGAAGGGAAATGCGGAGGGAATTGATGCACTTCTCCCAATCCGTAACCTCCTGGATCTCATCAAAGAACAAGTACGCTTTTCCATCTATGGCTCCTGCCCTTTTCAGAATTTCTTCGTGGAGCGCATTGGCAGTAAGAAGATGCGAATTCCTCATATCCTCAAAATTGATGGAGATAAACTGTCTGGCCGAAATCCCCGATTCCGTCAATTCTTCTTTGATCAAGTCCAACATAACGGATTTTCCGCTTCGTCTGATGCCGGTTAAAACTTTGATCAGGTCATTGCCCATGAATGGACGGATGCGCTTCATATAGGTCTCTCTTTTTATCATAACGGGTCAGCCTCCCTTCTGTAACTGTCCTTAGTATATAACAAATACAGTGAAAAATCAATGTAAAAAATATAATTTATAAGATATAACTGATAAAAATGTATTTTTATGCTATCTTTTTACTTATGATGTTCCTGCTGTCCTTACGCCTATCATACCCCAATTGCCGTGAGGATTCTTCCCCATAAACAGTGAATCAGTCAGATACTTCATATCGGTTAAACCCAGAAGCCGTTCCCTTTCTGTTTGTTCAGGATCTCGTTTAGAGTAGCATGCACGGTCATTATGTAACAGTTCAGCCGCGCCCAAGCCGAACAAGTTCGGCTGGCAAAGTCGCGCTACGCGCTTTTCGTCGCTTCGCGGCTGGCTGAACTATTACAACAAATTATTTGAATTTTTTACTTGCAAATTGGAAAAACTTACTGTATAATAGCAAGGTAGTTACGACATAGGGCTATCGCCAAACGGTAAGGCAACGGACTCTGACTCCGTCATTTCAAGGTTCGAATCCTTGTAGCCCTGTTAAAGCCTCTGGAAGAGTGAATTTTCCAGAGGCTCTTTTTGTGGGGAAATATGTAGAACGGCTTTTACAAATCACGTCTTTTCCAATCGACAAACATCAGGGCATATCATGCCTTCTGCCGAGCTCCCAGCAGCCGCTGCATCCCCAAAAAGCCCACGTAAAAAACGATAATAGCCATCGGGAACACCAGCCTGCACACGCCAAACCCCGCCGCGTCCACCAGACCGCCGAACACAGCGTTGAATCCGATGTCAAAGAGCGTTCCCACGCTGATCACGGCTCCGGTGGCAGTTGTGATCGCATCCCGGGGAAACAGCTCCTGCAGAAACAGCACGATGGTGGGGTAAACAATGGAAAGACCAAAACCGCTGATGCCCAGTAGCCAGATCCCGCTGCCGCCCAAGAGCACCCCCAGCACATAAACCGCGCTGCCCAGTCCGCCCAGGATCACAATACTGCGCCTGCTGCCCAGCCTCTGCACCAGGGGAGCCAGCACCAGCCTTCCCAGCGTCATGGTTCCGAAGAAGAGAGACACGCTGGTACTTGCGCTTTCCTTGTCCAGCTTTAGTCCCTGGCTGCAGTACATAGCCCACCAGTTCAGGATACCATGCTCCGCCACAAAATAAAACCCAAATATCAATCCCATGGCGGCAATCGCCCCTCCAATCCCCTTCATGGAGCCGCCCACCTTTCCGGGCGTCTTTTGTCCAAGCGCAGGTTCCCGGTCAAATTTTAAAAATCCAAGCGCCGCCAGGCACACCAGCCCCAGAAGCCCCAGCGCGCCGCAGACCAGCCTGTAGTCGCCAAATCCGTCGGCAAGCGTTCCCATAAGCTTCTGGTTCGCGCTTGTCCCGATGCCCTGCACAAAAAACAGGACATTTACATACAGCCCTGCCGCTATGCCAAAAAAATACGGGGAAAGTATATTTATCATGGTATTCATCAGGGTAGAGGCTCCCATGCTGATAAACATGCCGATCAGCAGACAGGCGTAACTGTCCGTACAGAAAAAAAGCGCCTGAGCCAGCGTCCACAGGCCTAATATGCCCATACAGGCACGCTTTTTATCCATCCGGTCTGCAGCCCTGCCTCCAAAAAGCATAAATAACAGGTTTCCCACATAGCTCACCGTCACGATCATGGACACCTGAGGCTTCGTCAACGCGAGCTCCCGCTCAAATATACCGGAAAACACCCCTCTGTTGGAATCACTGACGCCCAGACCGATCATAATCAGCATGAAGACGGCAAACACCATGAGGCTGCGCCCCTTCTTGACCCGATCAAACGGCTGCGCCTGTTCTCCCTGCACCGTCCGCTCTTCTTCCGCCATCCTGCACTCTCTCCTTCCGCCGCCTCACTGCCGTTCAAATATGCTCCGCTTGTTTCGGATCTCTATGGTCCGGTCAAAGGGGGTATAAGCCGTCAGGTACAGGGTTGCCGCGCCGGGAGTCTTGGCCTCGCTGTCCTCTTTTCCTTCCGTAAAATGATGCTCGCCGAAGCAGGGACCCACGATCAGCGTATCCTTCCCGTTCGTCAGCTCCGCATAGTCCTGCTTAAGCACCAGCACCTCGCTGCCGGAAAGAGGCATATCCAGGTAATCGTTCGTCAGGAAATTCACACCGCCAAAGGCCAGCTCGATCCGCCAGGGCGCCCCCTCCACGCCGGAGGTCTTCACCCGGACGTCCACGCCATCCTCTCTTTCCCGGACCCAGACATCGATCTGCATATCCGGTCCCAGCTTCTTTTCCCGGGAGGCGTGATCCATCTTCCACCAGTCGCTGGTCTGCGGCTTCTCCCGAAAAGGAAGATAGTACCAACCCTTCATGGTCTGGGAAAGATGATATTCTCCCTGGGAGACGCGTTCCATATGCTGGCTTTGAAATGCCCTGTGCTCGCAAAAGCTTCCCGCTACCTTCATCTCCAGCTTCATCGTGCCGTTATGAAGATAAAAGAAGTTGGACTTCCCGTTCATCACAGTGTAAGTAAAACGCCCCTGCCTTCCCCTGGCGATTCCGGACGCCTCATAAAAGCAATGGAAATCCGGGCAAGCATAGCTGCCCTCCACCTCTATGGCGCGCAGCCCCGGATCCAGCATGAGCCAGATCAGGAAATCGGGAGACGTGATATGATGCCTGTCCACGATCTCAAAAATGGTATTGCACATCCTCAAAAACTCCGGGATTCCGTATTTGACGCCCATCTCCAGGAATTCCATATAATAGTCCTTGGGGTAGATCAGCCTGTCCTTATCAAATCGGGTGGAATTTGCAGTGAAGATACTGTCATCCGGTTCCCAATAGGTCAGCATCATTTTCAGGTTACGGACAGCATACTGTTCATAAGCGGGATCCCCCGTGGCTTTCGAGAGCATGATCATGGCATCGTTATTGATGCGGTTATAATTCCCTGCGGATTTTTCCGAGTATTCCCCGTCCTCATTGCAGTCGATCCCTTCCTTTAGATAGGCACAGGCTGCCTCTTTCATCTCAGGATCATCAAAGAGCTTCCAGCAGGTCATCAGCACGGAAGCGATCGCCCAGCGGTGGTTAGGCGTATGGAACCCGCCCTCCAAAAGCCCCCTTGCCCCGTTCCTCACAATGGGTTCCAGGTTCTTAAGGATTAACTCCTCCCCCGGGGAAAGAGTCTCCTTTCCCGCCTTTTGGAACAGGAACTGATACACGGGCAGGAGCTTTTTCACACAAAAGGCGGTATCCGGCGCGGAGAAGAAATTACAGGTCACATAGTCAAAGAGTCCGTTTTCGTGCTGCACTCTCCGTATGTAGTCCAACCCCAGCAGAATACGCCGAAGCACCTTTTCGCTTTGATAATAGACCGTATCCCCGTTGCAATAGGCTGCCGTCATGGACGCCACACGATAAATGGAAAATTTCGCCTGCACGATACCGCTGTCCTCTTCAAAGCCCCCATACCTGGGGTTCTTTTCGTCCATCACCTGAATCTGCAGAGACTTAAGCACCCTGTCCTGCGTATCCTCGATCATTTTACGATAATGCTTTTCCATGATAACAGACTCCTTTCCTTCCTCCGCACCTTTTTCTTCTTATACCTCTTCCTTCTTATACCGCTTCTGAAAAGCCCGATCTTATTCCTTTCATTCCTACGGTTTTACTGCAGTCATGGCTTTTTCCTTTGCTGCTTTTGCCTCCAACAGGTCGATTAGTATTTTCAGCTCCCCGGGAGACTTTACGGTGTAGTCCGGCTGCCAGTCCGGCTCCTCCGCACAGTGAAAATACCTAGGGGACCAGTCCAGCCAGATGGAGGTCAAACCAAAGCGGTTCGCTCCCGCCACATCCTTTTTAAGATTGTTTCCCACCATAACAATTCTGGACTTATCCGCCTCCGTCAGATGCATACTTTCCATGGCGGCTTCAAACATACTCTTTGCAGGCTTCTGTTCCCCCACCCTCTCGGAAACAATCCACTGTTCAAAGCATATCCCCAAACCGTTTTCCCGGTAAACATTCTGGAAGGATTCCCATTCTCCATCGGCGACCAGGGCGATACGGTAGCCTTCCTCATAAAGTGCCCGCAATACCTCCCCCGCCTGGGGAATCAGGTCAGCGTGCGTCACAATGCCCCTGTCATCAAAGACTTGGGTGCTTTCGTCCACGATGGTATCGCCGCTGTCCGTGAATATGATCAAATTCCTGGCCGCATTCTGCGCGCGCTTCTCCTCGGCAGACATTTCCCCTGCGCGCCTTTTTTCTGCGCCCATGCTTTCTTCAACCCCTTGGGGATACGGATGCTTCCTAAAACATTCCCCCGGATCTCCTTCATGATACACGCCCAGGTACTCGCCCAGCATCCGGATCTCCTCCTCAAAGATACAATTCGGCACAGAACGATCCTTCACAATGCGCAGCACATCCTGATAATCCATCCAGACAACGCTTTCCACCTCAGATTCCTGAAGGACAAGCCTGTCGGTCTCCACAGGCTTTTCGTATACATATACATAACAAAACTCATTGTCCCGGAACGGTCTGCCATAAAATTCGGTCTCCACAAAATAGCGCCTAGTTCCGATCTTGGTCAGTTCCTCCGGCGTAATCCGCAGACCCAGCTCCTCGTACGCCTCCCGGACGGCAGACCAGGCAAAATCTGCGCCCGCTGGCACATGCCCCGCGGAAGAAATGTCCAGACATCCCGGATATGAATCCTTATGGACGCTGCGCTTCTGCAGAAGTACATCCGCTCCCCCTTCTTTTCTCCTGACAACCCAGGTATGCGCGGTAGGGTGCAGGGAGCCTTCCCTGTGGGCCACTCCGCGCTCTGTGGTCACCCCGCTCTTGGCACCATCCTCCTTCAAAATATCAAAAAGCTCCAGGGGCTCTCCATTCAGCGCGGCAAGCTTGAGCCTGCCATGATCGTACACCAGTTTCAGGGAGAAAAACGGGATCCCCTCGTCCAGAAGCCGGAAGAAAATCTTATCTCCCTCCCAGAGATTCAGCCTCCATACCTTTTCCTTATCAACCCATTCCAGCTTCCCTTCATCGCAGGGAATCTCCTCCCCCTCGAAGCCGTCCGCCGTAAAGAGCGACATATACTCGATATCCGGTTCAGGCGCATCCATATAAGACACAAAGGTGACCAGCCCCCTGTAACGGTAGCTGGTCAGAGTATATCCTGTCTCTTCTTTCACCTCACGGAGAACGCACTCCTCCGGGCTTTCCCCTTCTTCAAAATGCCCGCCGACGCCGATCCACTTATCCTTGTTGATATCGTTTTTCTTCGTAATGCGGTGGAGCATCAGATATGCACTATCCCGCTCTATGTAACATAAAGTGCTTAATTTAGTCATGTCGCTCCTCCCTATTCCCATAGCTTTCGCAGAACCTGGCGGCAAATGCGGGCTCTTCATCGTGTACATAAAGATGAGAGATGTCCCCAAAGGAACTCACCCGGAAATACGCGATTCCTTCTCTTCTCTCCTCCGTAACCGCCGTGGTGACGCTTGAGGGCGCCGCGCAGAAGCCATGCCAAAGGATCATAGGGGAAACATGAAGCAGATGGGAAAGCAGCACACATTCCACCCCGAGATGACAAAAGAGGACTATCGTATCATTATTGGAACGTTCCGCCCGGTAATATTGCTTTTCCCGGACATAGCCGTGCCTGGCAAGCAGCCGGTCAAAATTCCCGGTCACCCACTGATACTCTTCCCAGACCCTTCCTTCCTGCATCAGGGGATGTTCATACCAATGGTCGGCCTGGTAAAATTCCTCAACGGAGGTCCAGTCCTGGGGCAGCCAGTCCCAGCAGATGGAGCGCTCCCCGTTCCTGTCCGGCCGCAGTATGCTGGGAGAAAATTCCCGCAGCCAGGCACATTCCTCCGCAGTCCTGTTCATTTTATGTAAAGTAAAAGAGGCGGTGTCCTTCGCCCGCCCCAAAGGGGATGTGTAAAAAGCCTTCACGTCCAGCTTTGTCAGCCGCTCGGACAGGTACTCCGCCTCTTTCCATCCCTTTTCCGTCAATGAATCAACCGAATAATCCGGATCACCGTGCCGCACAATCAGTAATTTCATGTAATTGTTCTTCCTTATCCTGCTCATAGAGCCTTATCTTTTCCTGCCAGATCTCCTGCAATTCTTCCTCTCCCCGGCGGTCGGGCACTCCTTCTTCCCGCAGCACCCTGCCCAAATATCTGGAGACCTTTTCCGCCCCCGATAGATTCAGATGAAGTCCGGCGTCGTAGGTATCCGTGCTGAAATCCAGTCCGGTTTCCTCCACCAGTTCCAGAAAGTTGATATACAAAAGATCGTTTTCCGCCGCAAATTCCTCCATCTGTGCTTCCCATTCATCATACCAGTAAGGATAAAGGCTGGGAGCCTTAATGAGGATCAGCTGGATATCGTCCTCCTTACAGAGCTTCGTAAAGCGCCCTAAATAATCATAGGCGTTTTCCCCAAAGCTGTAATCCGCCAGGAGCTTACCCTCCGGCACATTCTCAGCAGGCTTCACGTCCACCCTCATATAATACCCGTTATGGGAAACCTGATGGGGCTTGAACATATATTCCGCATCTTCCGGCTTTAGCTCGCTCCATCTGGAATGGTATCTCAGGATCGGGAACACATAATCCAGGAAATTCTCTTCCTCCGTCATGGACGCAAGGATCGACTTCACCTTGGCGCCGGACCACTTCATGCCCTCCAGCGTCATACGGTTATAGGCTTCCCTCTGCGGCTCATTGTACTGCATGGACAGCACATTAAAGATCACCACCTGAGGCTTCTCATAACGCAGGGTGTCCTCCAGCAGATAATAAGACTGCCAGATCAGCTGCTGCGCACTGCCGCGGATATAGCTGTTGATGCCGAATTCCTCCCAGAGCACCTTTGGGGAAAAATTCTCATAGACCTCGCAGTCCCCGATAAAGACCACGTCGTGATCCATCTTCTCCTTATAATACTCCGCGATCATTGCGCCTTCCACAATTTCCGACACATATTTGGGCACCAAAAGCCGCTGCAACAAAAACAGACATACAAAAACAATGATAGCGCTCGCTATCACCCTGAAAGCTTTTTTACTCTTCACAACTTCTCCTGACCACAGGGCGCGGTTTGACCGCGCCCTTATTTTCCTGTCTTCCAGACCCGCCGTTCATGCCTTCCCAAACGCGGGATTACCTCATTTGAAAGGACACAACCCCGGAACATACCTCAGTCCTCGTCCTCCAGCTCCTGGATCAAGGCATACAGGGCCTCCGCGGAATTAAAATTCTGAGGAACGATCTTCTCTGCGGAAATCACCACATCGAACTGATCCTCGATTTCCGAGATGATGGACACAATATCAAAAGAGTCCAAAATCTTGTCATCAATCAAAGTATCGCAGGTTTCAAAATCAACTTCCGGATGCAAAGAACTCAAAATCTCCAATAATTCTTCCATTGCCCAAATTCCCTTCCTGATATATCTTTTCAACAAAACAGACTTGATTTAATTTATTCTAATTCATTTCACCATAAAATACAAGACCTAAAGATAACTGTTACAGTTCACTATTGCAAAGACGCCTGAGATACATATTCTATGGATACAATGCTGTCTCCGCTCAGGATAAAACGAAGCTCCATTCCGTCCTTCTCATAGGTCACCAGGGTGTCTGTCGTACTGGTCGCCGTTCCATAGGCGCTTTCCAGCTTTGATTTTGCGTCGCCGATCACGACGCCCTCTGCCGTCGCCACGGAATCATCCTTCAGGATAACGGCGGAAACATAATCCTTGCCATCCATAGGATAGGTATCCAGTTCAAAGCCGCTGTAGGTATAGACCTTATCCAGACCTTCAAAGGCGCAGCTTGCTGCTTCAAAATAGGACTTGGGCTCACCCAGGGCTGCCACCAGGGAAGCGGCCTCCGCGTCCATGCTGACGCTGACATCATTATAGGTGAATACATACCCCTTCTGCGCCGTATTCTGTCCGCTTTGATTTCCCGAGCCGGAATTGTCCTCTTTTCCTGCGCCGGACTGATTGCCCGAGCCGCTCTGCCCTCCGCCGATGACATTTTCCGAATTGCCGCAGCCGGCAAGCGCCGCCATCGTCATGACCAGTGCCAGCAGCAGCGCCGCCGCACGCATTCCTCTGCCATTTTTCTTTCCGTTGCTTCTTCTTATCATAATTTTTGACTCCTCTCTGTGCTTCCCGCACAACATTTGTGATCTGCCAATGGGATTGGCTGAAATGCAACAGTTCAAACGCGCCAACCGCTGAACTGTTATGCTAAAATTGATTATATATAAACTGGCTCTCATCATAGCCGATTCCATAAGCGCCCATGAGCAGGACGACTAAGAACAGACCGAACCAGATTATAAACCTCACTGGATAAGGCTTTGCCGCAATCCTGCCGCGCACGCTTCCGCTTCTCTGAATCAGGCTCACCACAATGAGCAGCAGCAGGCCCGCCGCCAGGATCCCATAATCCAAAGCCGACAGACCCAGCTTAAGCAGCGCGCCGTTCCAGAAAATGTTCCAGTTCCAGTGCGTGAACATCGTTCCAAACATCTTAAAGGTCAAGGGAACATCGCGATAGCAGTCGAACATCCTTAGACAGCTCATCAGCAGAATCGTCCTGATCACCTGGAACAGCCGGTAAAAGAACCTATCCCTCACATTCCACCTGGCATGGAATCGTTCGTACAGCGGTTCCATCTCCTGGGAAACCATGATCACCACCCAGTTGCCAAGACCCCATACGATGAAATTCCAGCTTGCGCCGTGCCAGATACCCGTAGCGAACCATACTGCGAAAGAAGACAGGTAGACCGGAAGCCGTTTCCCGACGACCTCACCAAATTTTGAACGGGAAAAGCGGGAAAATTTCAGCATGGGCTTGCATACGGATATGGGATAAAAAATATAGTCCGTGAACCATGTGCCCATGGTGATGTGCCATCTTCTCCAATATTCCTTAATGGACTTGGAAAAATACGGCCGCTGGAAATTTTCCTTTATGGTAATGCCCATCGTCTCCGCCACGCCGATGGTAATATCGATGCCGCCGGTAAAATCCGCATAGAGCTCCAGGGCGTAAAACATCATTCCCAGGAATACATACGCCCCTGTATACTGATCCGAGCCTCTGATGATGGTATTCACTCCAACCAGGATACGGTCTGCGATCACGAGCTTTTTAAAAAATCCCCACAAAATCCTCTGCAGCCCCCTTGCCACCGTTTCCGCCTGGAACCGGTGCTCTGCAAACAGGCTCTGGGACAGATCGCCGAACCGGCTGATGGGACCCTGTACCAGCTGCGGGAAGAAGGAAATGAACAGCGCCAGCTTGAAGGGATTCTTTTCTACAGGCACCACGCCCCTGTAAACATCAATAAGATAGCCCAGCGATTGGAAGGTATAAAAAGAGATTCCCATGGGAAGGGCGATATCCCAAAAATCCAGCTGTCCCGGATTTCCAAACAGCCTCAGGATTCCGTTGATGTTGCTGATCGCGAAGTTGGTGTACTTTACCACTGCAAGGATTCCCAGATTGAACAACAGGCCCGCCAGAAGAAGATGCCATTGCCGTTTCTTCATTCCGGCCTTGTATTCTTTCCTTTCATCCTTGGATAAATCTGACTTATGTGCCTTCAGGTAAGCACTCTGCTCCTCGCCGATCTTCCCGATCCTACAGGACGCGAAATAAATTGTTACCGTTGTGGTAAAAATATAAACCACATAAATGGGACTGGCCAGAAAATAAAACAGATAGCTCGCCAGCAAAAGCAGCTTCCACTGGGCTTTTGCCGGTATCAAATAATACAGGATAAACAAAATCAATATAAAGGCAAGAAATTCATAGGAAGTAAAAAGCATACTTCAAAAACCTCATCTTCCATTAGTATACCAGCCGCGCAGGGTCACCCGGTCTATTTTCCCGTTGGCGGTGAAGGGCATCTGTTCCAAACGGATGATATGATTAGGGATCATATATCGGGGCAGCTTGTCCTTCAACGCGGTGGCCATCTCTTTTTCATCCAGGTCCCCCACATAATAAAGCACAATACGTCCCTTGGTATTGTCATAAATACAGCCCGCGATCTTCACCTCTTCCAGCATATTGACATTGACCTCGATCTCCCCCAGCTCGATGCGGTGTCCCATATGCTTGATCTGGTAATCCTTTCTGGATGCGAAGACCAGCTCGCCGTACTCATTATACCGCCCCAGGTCACCGGTCCTGTAGATCAGCTCCGGATAAGCATCATTTAAAGGATTCTGCACATAGACCTCATTGGTCTTCTCAAAGTTATGATAATAGCCTAACGTAAGGGAAGTTCCCCGGATACAGATTTCCCCCTCTTCACCCTCTGCCGCGCGCTCATTGCGCTCATTGAGCAGGATGATATCGGTATTTTTGAAAGGGCGTCCGATAGGGATCACTTCATTTGCCTCGAACTCCCGGTTTACCTTATAATAACAGCACATGCCCGTTCCCTCGGTGGGACCGTAGAGGTTGATGAACTTTGCCCCTGGAAGCGCTTCCCTCCAACGGTTAAACTGCTTTATTGGGAACACCTCGCTTCCGAAAGCAACAGTACGCAGATACTGCGGTCTGACGGTGCGGAAGGTTCCGAACGCGGATATCATGGTAAGCGCCGATACCACCCAGCAGATGGTATTGATGCGGTGCTCATTCAGGTATTCCACCAGCTTTACCGGGAAGAGGAAATGCTCCCTGGGAATCAGGTAAGTGGTCGCCCCGAATTTCAGGGTCGGATATAATTCCTTCAGACAGGCATCAAAATAGAGGGGCGTCTGGTTGCCGAACACAGTATCCCCGTCGAATTCCAGCACCTCGGAAAGCTGCTCGATATAGTCAAGCACCGAGCGGTGGCACGCCGCCACGCCCTTGGGCACTCCCGTGGAACCGGAGGTGAACACGATATAAATGGGGTCGGTGTCTATGGTTTTATCATATATTTCACGGAGGGCTTCCCCGTCCACGGGAGTCTGCGCGATATCATCGAACAGCACAACCTCCCCGTCCGTGTGGAAGGCTGCGGCCTTTTCCCTTGTCTCCTCATCACAGATGAGCACGCGGGGCTTCACATTCTGCAGGATCAGTTCTATCCTGCCCGCAGGCATCTCCTCGTCGATGGGCACATAAAAGTCGCCGCCCGCGATCACTCCGAAGAAGGCGGCAATCTCCTTGGGGTGCTTGTTCATAAAAACCACCACCGGCTGGCGGCATACCCCCTTCTGATACAAGAATGTGCCTATGCTTCGGCAATACTCTCTGACCTGCCTGAAGGTCAAAGCCTCTTTATCGTCCACAAAGGCAAGCTTGTCCGGCTTCACCTTTACAATATTTTCCAGATAATCCAGTATATGGTTCTGCATACTTTCTTTATTCCTTTATTTCTTTTATTCAATTCTCTCAATTACAAACGGATTACGCAAGCAGCCTTTCATATCCGGCCTTGAGCCTTCCGCATTCCATAACCGCCTTTCTGGCGAGTACCTCCAGCACATCCAGATATTCTGCACCCAGCACAAAATCCCTTTTGATAATGGAAAGCTCCGTACATGCCAGGAGAAGCACCTGTGCGCCGCAGTCCGAAAGCTGCCTTCCCACCTGTTCCAGAAGCACTGTTTCCGGCTTCACGCCCGCTTTGACGTTCTGGTAGATCAAATGCATGACCTTCGCCTGATGCTCCTCATCCGGGGTGATAACCTCTATCCCGTAAGAAGAGAAGGTATCCTGGAACAGCCTGCTTTGCACCGTTCCGTCCGTGGCCATAAGCCCTGCCCGGACAATTCCCTCCTGCCGCAGATATTCCGCAGTCTCTTCAATGGCGTTGATGACCGGCACACCGATTTCCCGTTCCAGCCTGCCCTGGAAAAAATGGGCTGTAATGCAGGGAATTGCCAGAACCTGGGCGCCAAGCCCCGCAAGCTGCGCCCCGATCTTAAGCATCTCAGGCAGAGGACTCTCGCTGCTCTTACCCAGGATAAACCTCGTTCTATCCGGGATCTGGGGCTTGCTGTGGATCAGCACCTCTATATGCTCCTGGTCAGTCGCCGCATCGCTCATCTGCGTCACAAGCTGCAGGAAATAAGCGGTTGCCATGGGACCCAGACCCCCTATTACGCCTAATACCTTATGATTTTCACCCATTTTCTCACCGCCCGTTATGATCAGTTCACCTCCGGATAGAGGGAATGGTCGTAATTATGCGAATTTTTATGATTCGCGGAGTACTCCATCAGCTGTTCGTCAGTCCACATAAATATCCTGGGATGATCCTTTCTGGGTGTGGTATCCAAATGATACCAGCCCTCCCCGATATCCACCAGATTCCAGTAATGGGAGGTCTCGGCCGGAATCTTGGCGATATCCATATTGGTGATGCCCGCCCTGGTCAGAAGCACCTTCGCGGTGCTGGCATAGACAAAGCAGTCTCCCTGATGGTTCACCAGACCCTCGTAAGCCGCTTGTGTCCAGTCCCCCTTCTCCGAATGACTGATGTAACCAATGTGGCTCATATTATAATTATAAATTGCCTGCACCTTATCCAACTGGGTCATATCCGGCTTAATAATCTCTTCCAGCACAGCATCCGCAAGCCTGTTGATCTCCTCCTCCGAATACTTCCTGGCACGCACGGTCACCGTAATGGTGGCTGTGGCAGTATTGCCGGCAAGGTCCTTCGCCTCATAAACCGCCTCATAAACGCCTTCCACATCGGAATTCACGGCGCTGCTGTCCACCGTCAGCTCCAGGCCATCCGGACAATTATCCGTTACCTCCACGCCTCTCCGGTAGGAAATTCCCTCTCCGGTCAGGATCTCTATATCCCGCACGCCCGTAATTACAGGGGGCTCCGTATCCTCCTTCAGGGTAAGCTGCGCCGTGACCACGGTTTCATTGCCGCCCTCATCCCTAAGGATAACGCCTACCTCCTGAGTACCGGCCTTCGTCACATCCGGCTCCTGCTGCCAGGCATAGCTCACCTGGGTGGCATCCTCCACAGCAGTCACAAATTCTTCGGGCGTCCGCGACGCCAGGAGATAACCGCTGACGTTGACAGCCTGACCCGCCGGAGGAATTGTATCCACCACGTGAAGCGTTGAGGTGCCCTGATAGCCATCTGCCAGTATACTGACCACATAATCCCCTATTTTATTCATATCAATGGACGAAATATCCGTCTGAAAGCTGCTGGTTTGTGCCTCCACCACGAAATCCGCCAGACTCGGCAGCGGACTTCCCACTTCCCTGTAAAGGTCTCCCACCACCTGGGAGATAATAAGCTGTGAATGAACCCAGGTACAGTTGTTGCCCATGTCCGCAAGGATAACTGTAACCTCCTGACTTCCCCGGATACTGTAATCAGGCGTGCGCTCAAAAAATACGCTGACCTCCGTAGCATCCTCAATGTCAGTCACCAGGGTTTTGGGATCACAGGTAGCTCCAATGGCGATCTGCACTGTCTTCGGCTCAGCCTTGGGCGGGATCGTATCCTGGACGATCAACGTGGCGCTATGGGTGAAATGCCCGCTTCTGACTTTAACGGGATATTCCCCGGGCACGGAAGTATCAAATGGGGCGCTATCCTGCGTAAAATACGCGTTTTCATCGCCGCCCCTGATAAAATCCGATGCCGTCACAGTTCCACCCGCTTCCACCCGGCAGGTTTTATAAGCCAGGCCATCAATTAAAAGCCAGCCCCCGATCCCACCGGCCAACATCAGCAGCAGATATATGGCCATGATCATGGGCAGTCTTCTGTTTCTCCGCCTTCGGCGTCTTCTTCTCCTCATTCTGTCTTTATCTGCATATCAAAGGATATGCCTCCTCCTTAAGAACTGGAAACGAAATAAAGCTGATGCCTTTTCCCTCAGGCGATCACATTTTCCAAAATATCATACACCATTCGTCCACAATAGTCAACTTTATATCGCTCAGCAAATTTACGGGCAAATTATAAGGCAAACCACAGGATGGAATAATATAATGAGATTGTAT
Organism: uncultured Acetatifactor sp.; assembly: GCA_947588205.1. Lineage (GTDB taxonomy): Bacteria > Bacillota > Clostridia > Lachnospirales > Lachnospiraceae > Acetatifactor. The sequence goes on from CANPYG010000001.1 coordinate 50,923, forward strand.
CAAAGTAGCATCTTTTCTACACAAGGCAAGAAAGAATTATGGTGATATCTTTTTAACGGTTCCCCAAACGCCTTCACACCCCCGCCAGCACGTCGAAGGTTCCAGCCACATTCAGCCGCCCATATCCCCATTCCTGATTGGGATAGACCAAGTCCGGGCTTCTTGACGCTCCCCTGGCAAAGTAATTCTTTACCTCCTTGCTTTCGATGAGCTCATTATTGCCTTCCACCACTGCCCATTGCATAAACTGCGCCACGCCTCCGGCGGTAATGGCAGCCGCGAGGCTTCCTCCGGTCTGTCTGCCATATACGGTGGACACATCCACCCCGGGCGCCGCGAAGGTAGGGCGGATCGCGCCCGTTCTGGAGAATCCTCTCCCAGAATCGATATAGAAGCTGTTATTGAAATCATTATAGGCGGATACCCCGATGACGCTTTCTGCCATGGAAGGCTCCGTCAGTGTAATGTATGGATCAGGCTCGAGGAAATAAGTTTCCGCAGAAAGGAATTCCGTAATAGGCAGCCACAGGTTAAATGCGCCGTTGTGAATCTCCCCCACTGCAGATACCCGGAAATTCCAGATTCCCGCCGTTGGCTCCACAACACGGAACAGAATCAGCTCTTCCCCAGATACCGGCTCCACCAGCACGCTGGACACAGTAATCCGGGTGCGCTCATAGATAAAGCCGTAAGTCAAAGTCTGGTCAATCCCAAGGCGCAGGGGAGGCACCATCTCCCCGCCCGGCGTTCGTATGGCAATATTGAAGACATCCGGTATATTCCCCCAAAATTCCATCAGAAAGCCACGGTTATTTTCTCCCACCCGCAATTCCACATCTTTATAATTGTCTGCAACGCTGCAGGCACCTGAAGCCCTGCGCTGGCCGGTACACGGGGCAAGGCTTCCGCTGTGATGATGGGATGCATTTCCTTCATTTCCGCCGCAGACCACAAGGGCGCGGCTTCTTTTTACCGCTATGCTGTTCAGATATCTGGAAAGCGCTGAATTCCCGCTATGGTCCCCAAGGCTGGTGCCGATCCCAAGGCAAATGACCACGGGACGGCGGAAGGTATCGGCAAAGGAGTCCGCATATTTCACGGCGAGCATAATATCCTGCTCCTCGAAGGCCAGGATCCCCTCCGGGATCATGTAGTACTCCCGAAGATAGGGCTTGCAGTCCTTCAGCTTGATTGCCACGATCTGTACATCCGGCGCCGCGCCCAGAAAACCGGCTCCCCCATTCAGCCTGCTGCCCGCCGCAACACTGGCCATGGCGGTTCCATGCCCTATCTCATCCCTGCTGGGAACGATTTCATATGGATTCTCAGACTGAAGGGCCCTGTTGATATCCTCTTGGGTATATTCAGAGCCGAACAGGAAGCCCTCCGGCGGAGTCCCGCTCTGGTCGCTTTGATCCCAGATAGCCATAATACGGGTATTTCCCGATTCATCCCGGAAAACATCCCTTGTGTAATCGATCCCGGAGCTGATGACACAGATCACCACACCCCGCCCGGTCAGACTTAAGGGCTGGCGCTGGACCTGCGTGATTCCGCTGGCGGTCAGGCTGCTCGGGTCAAAGGGGGCGCGACTTACGGTAAAGTTGTCCGTACTTCTGCCCATATTTCCGCCGCTTCCGCCCAATATCCGCATCAGACCGTATAACTTGGGAATCGTCTGATATTCTTTTGGATTATCCATCAAAGGTGGAAGACCCAGATTGTTGATATAAACAAGATTATAAAGATTATCCAGATTGGTATAACAAAAATCAACGCCCTCTTCAGGGTTTATCCGGATCGGATAGTCGACGATCACGTCGCGATATTGATCGGAAAGAATTCTGTCTTTGCAGTCCATAAAATAAAACTTCCTTCATCCGACAAGAAGCCGGCAATGTATTCCATATTATTTTATGGTAAAATCCTCCTGAAAATACTACTTTAAATCCCTTCCCCGCCGCAAAACCATCCACTGATTTCCTATCTAATATATTCTTTCTTCCGACATTTTAACGCATCCGTCCATCCACCTTCAGGCAGCGGACCGCATTGAGCACCGCAATGACCATCACGCCCACATCTGCAAAAATCGCCAGCCACATGCCGGCATAGCCCAGTGCCCCCAGGATCAGGCAGATTGCCTTGACCCCTAACGCGAAGACAATATTTTCATAGACAATGCGGAGACATTTCCTGGAAATGCGCATGGCAAGGGCAATCTTGCGGGGATCATCGTCCATCAGGACGATATCAGCCGCCTCGATGGCCGCATCGGAACCAAGCGCTCCCATAGCGATTCCGACATCCGCCCTGGAAAGCACGGGGGCATCGTTGATACCGTCCCCCACAAAGGCGAGGACTTCCTTCCTGCCCTTGGCTGCAAGCAGCTGTTCCACCTGCTCCACCTTGTCGCCGGGCAAAAGCTCACTTCTCACCTCGTCCACATGAAGCTCACTGGCCACGGCCTGCGCGACACGCCTGTTATCCCCGGTAAGCATAACCGTTTTCCTGATCCCGGCAGCCTTAAGCTCCCGGATGGCGGCGGGCGAATGCTCCTTTAACACGTCGGATATCAGAATATATCCTGTATAGACTCCGTCTATAGCCACATATACAATCGTTCCGGCCTTATCCGGCTCCGGGAAATCAAGGTTCATTTGCCTCATCAATTTCGCATTCCCGACGGCAACCTCCCTGCTTTCCGTTCCCATATCTCCTGCGGTTTGGGTGTCTCCTGCAGCTTGGGCGCTTCCTGCCTTTCCATTGTCTGTATGGTCGGCAAAAGCTTCGCTCCTTACCCTGGCCCTTACGCCGTACCCGCTGATTTCTTCCACATCGCTCACCTGAGCGCCTTCCACTTCCTGCCCAATGTAATCATTGGGCATCCCAATGGCTACATTGGACATCCCACAGGCTTTCCGAAGGCTCTTGCTGATAGGATGATCGGAATAGCTCTCGGCAAGGGCAGCATATTCCAGCAGAATATCCGATGCGGTTCTTGCTGCGCGGACGTCACCTGATGCTTCTTCCCGGGCGGCAGAGTCCGCCCACTTCTTATCCGGCACCACCTCCGTCACTTCAAAAACGCCCTTGGTCAATGTGCCCGTTTTATCAAACACCACATATTTTGTCTTGGAAAGCATTTCCAGGTAATTAGAGCCCTTCACCAGAATACCGTTGGCAGAAGCGCCCCCGATGCCGCCGAAAAAGCTCAACGGTATGGAAATGACCAGCGCACAGGGGCAGCTGATGACCAGGAAAGTGAGCGCCCTTGTCACCCAATCCGCCCAATTCGCAGGGTTCCCCGCAATCAGATTTAATATGGGCGGCAGAAGCGCCAGCGCCAATGCGCTATAGCAGACAGCAGGAGTATAATAATGGGCGAAACGGGTGATAAAATTTTCCGCCTTTGCTTTCTTCATGCTGGAATTCTCCACCAGATCCAGAATCTTGGACACTGTGGATTCACCAAATTCCCTGGTGGTGCGGATCTTCAAAAGCCCTGACATATTCACGCAGCCACTGACCACCATATCCCCGGCTGCCACTTCCCTGGGAAGGCTTTCTCCCGTGAGGGCGCTGGTGTTCAGCACGGAGCTTCCTTCGCAAATCTCACCGTCGATGGGAATCTTCTCTCCCGGCTTCACCACAATGACGGTTCCGATTGCAACCTCATCGGGATCCACCTGCTCTAAGGAACCGTCTTCCTTTTCAATATTGGCATAATCCGGGCGGATATCCATGAGGGCGCTGATGTTGCGGCGGCTCTTCCCAACCGCCACGCTCTGAAAAAGCTCGCCGATCTGATAAAAAAGTATAACCGCCGCGCCCTCCTTATACTCTCCCAGAAGCATTGCGCCTACGGTGGCTACAGCCATCAGGAAATTCTCATCGAAAACTTCCCCATGAGCGACGCCCAGAACGGCTTTTTTCAAAATGTCATATCCTATGAGAAGATAAGGGATCAGATATAATGCTGCCTTCATCCAGCCCTCTACGGGAACCAGAGAAATGACCACCAACAATACAAAGGACGCTATAATCCGATAAAGCACTTTTTTCTGTTTTTTTGTCATAAATACACACCCCGCAATCAAAATCATTACGCAGCCTTATAGATATACCTCGCAGTCGGACTCAACCTTCTTGCAGGCCTTCACCACATTCTGCATTACGCTTTTCACATCAGCGCCCTCTGCAAACTCTACGTTCATCTTCTGCGTCATAAAGCTGACTGTGGCCGCTGCCACGCCTTCCACCTTCGCCGCAGCCTCTTCCATCTTCCTCGCACAGTTCGCACAGTCCACTTCGATCTTATAAGTTTTCTTCATCAATCCATCCTCCTATTAATTCTCTTTCTTATTCCTTTGTTAAGTCAATCATTCATTCTTTGGCGCTTCAGGCTGACGTATGAATCATTGTTCATATGTTTATATTATCATAAATATGGGAAATGTCAATACGAATTTATATATTTTGCGTTGAATCTTTTCGCCTTATGTTGTATGATCGGTTTAAGCGCGGAAGCAGAAAGGACGCATCGCCCGCAGCGGACGGTGCGTCTATGGAAAGCTTTTGGAGGGAAGGCTGCTTCCGCTTCCCGTCAAGCCCTGGGATACTGCCTAAGGTCGTCAATTCTCCCGGTCACCTGGTTGCTTCTGATATCAATGATGGGGCCGCCGGTTCCCTCAATATATTCCTTTGTGATGGTCACCCTGCCGATATTGTCGTCCTTGGGGATCTCATACATAATGTCCAGCATGAACTCTTCAATAATGGAACGCAGCGCCCTGGCGCCCGTATCCCGCTCCATCGCCTTATCCGCAATGGCCTCCAGCGCATCATCGGTAAATTCCAGCTTCACCTCATCCAGCTCTAAAAGCTTTTGATACTGCTTCAGGATGGCATTCTTCGGCTCCTTCAGGATCTTCACCATCATCTCCTTCGTCAGCCCCTGCAGGGTGAAAATAATGGGAAGACGTCCTATGAACTCCGGAATCATGCCAAACTTGCGGATATCCTCCACCGTCACCCTGGACAGAATGTTTTTCTCCTTATCATACTTATCCTTAAGCTCAGCGCCAAAACCAATAGATGCTGTTTTGGTAAGCCTCTCCTTAATGATAGCCTCCAGATCAGGGAAGGCGCCGCCGCAGATAAAAAGAATATTCCTGGTATTCACAGTGGCCAAAGGTACCATGGCATTTTTGCTGTTCGCGCCCACCGGAACCTCTACCTCTGCTCCTTCAAGCAGCTTGAGCATTCCCTGTTGAACGCTCTCTCCGCTCACATCCCGGGAAGTGGTATTCTTCTTCTTCGCGATCTTATCAATCTCATCGATAAAGATAATGCCCCGCTCAGCCTTCTCCACATCGTTGTCGGCAGCCGCCAGAAGCTTGGACACCACGCTCTCGATGTCGTCGCCGATATAACCGGCTTCCGTTAAGGAGGTGGCGTCCGCAATGGCAAGGGGCACGTCCAAAAGCCTTGCGAGGGTCTTCACCAGGTAGGTCTTACCGCAGCCTGTAGGTCCTATCATCAGCATATTGGACTTCTCGATCTCGATCTCATCCATGGTGTCTGTAGCGACTCTCTTATAATGATTATAAACGGCTACGGAAATGACCTTCTTGGCATGCTCCTGACCCACCACATAATCATCCAGGCTGGCCTTGATCTTGTGGGGAGGCGGAATATTCTTAATGTCCAGGACAGGCATTCTGTCCTGGGCGGCTTCCTTCTCCTTTTTCTTCTTCAGCTTCTGCTTATTGGGAATGCCCCCGTCTCCCCGCAGGTCAGCCAGGTTCACAAAGCTGATATTCGGGAAACCGCCTTTTTTAGCCATGTCCTCCATCTCCTTCTGGAGATTGGGATTGTTCAGCATTCCCTGGTAATCAAACTGGCTCACCGCTTCCATGGTCCTGTGCATACAGTCATTGCACACGCAGATATTATTGGGAAGCTTAAACATCTTTCCAGCCTTGCTCTCCGGTCTGCGGCAGACAAAGCAGACGTCCTCGTATTCGCTGTTATCGCTTTTCCCTGCATTTGCGGTGGTAGAGGCGTCTTTCTTTCCGGTATCCTTTTGTATCTCCCTGTCTGTGTCCTTACCTGTATCCTTTTTATCCCCTTTTTCCCCTTCTGTACCTTCCCCTACAGATTTTTCTTCGTTCTCATCAAAATAATCTGACATGTATTTATCTCTCCCGTTTTATATACATCTCATTTGGGAAAACCCTGCATTCATTCTAACACAAACCTTTCCATCTTTCCACCATTGACATATAAATTTTTCATGAACCGCAGCAATAGCAGCGATTACTGCCGTTCCCTCCCCGCCCAGTACTCCCTGTTATCCGTAAAGGCGAGGATCCAGCTGTGGGGCAGGAGCCGATAATGCTTCCCCAGCAGATAACCCGCATATTTGGAAAAGGTCTGGGCATATAGATGGGGGATTTTTTTCCACATACCGTTTTTCCTGAGATATGCGGTGGCCTGCAGGATCATTTTCATTCCCTCCGACTCAGAGGAAACGCCCGCAAATACTTCCGGATGCTCCGCCTGTGACACACCCAGGTCGAAATTGCGGTGAAACTGCTGCCTGTTCGTATAATTATGGGAATGGATTACGCAGGCCTCGGCGGTATATGCCACACAATAACCCGCCTTAATCGCTTCTGCGGCATATATCATATCCTCATTGAATATGGCACGATGCACAAAGCCCCCTAATTTTTCATAAATATCCCTCCGATAGGCGGCGCATACGTTGGAACAGAAAAAGGTTTTGATCCCCAGCTCTTTCAGATCCTCCGCAGATTTCATCCGGGACTGGGGTGGGTAATTAAAGCTCCTCATATATTTCTCGATCTCTCCGCAATCCTCCGCCGGGAGCTGTCTTGCATAGGAAACCGCAGTCCGATCCTTCAGGGGGGCGGTCAAATATTCCAGCAGATTCTCATTGGCAGGCATGGCATCCTGCGTCATCATCACAAAAATATCAGCCCTGGATCTCTCCACGGCCTTCCGTCTCGTTTCCCCATGATCAAATTCCCGTTTGGACAAATGATGCACACTTACCATTTTATGCCGCTCCAAAAAGGAGGTTCCATATATCAGCTGCTGGAAATATTTTTCCTCCGTATTCATCAGGATAATATGCCCAGGCGGACAGGTCTGTCCCTCCAGGCTGTCGATCAAGGCAAAAAGCCTTTCATCCGGCTTATAAACGGGGATGATCACATCTATTTTCATTGTTTGCCACCTCTGTGCCCTTCAGGGCAAATATTACAAACGCCAAATCTTACGAACGCCATTTTTGTACAATCCCTAAACTGCATAAAAGGGAGCGGCTAAGGCTCCCTTTTCTTGTTGTTCGTTATTTCAATCTTCCTGCCGTATCCTTCTCTATCTGTGCGCTGTATTCCTTCACGGTGCTGGAAACTGTATAGTTCTTGTCTCCAAACAGGAACTCATGCAGCCATACCACATTGGACTCCAGATCCAGGGGAATCACACAATCTCCCTTCTGCTTATCCATACCGGCATACCCAAGCTTGTCAGTCTGCGGGAATCCATCCTCCCCAACAATCTTATAATCCGCGATCTGTGCAAGATAAGGGGTAAGCTCTGCCACCGTCAGGGATGTCACCACATTTTTCATCGCCGCCTCAAATACCTTTGTCAGGGTATCAAGGTCTGCCTGCTTCGCACGTTCCTCTATGGCCATTATCACTTCTCTCTGGCTTGCCGCCCGGCCCAGGTCGTAGCCCTTTCGGTCGTATCTGATTCGGCAATAGGCTGTTGCCTGAAGTCCGTTCAACTTCTGATAACCCGTAGAGGTTACCGGCACATAAGCGCCTTCCTTATCCGGATCCTTTCCAAGGGACCTCAGAATGCTGATCTGATAATTGTCAATGTGCTTAATTTCCCCTTCATCCACATCCAGATATACGCCGCCAAGGCCATCCACAATATCTATCAGACCCTTATATCCGATTGCGACATAATCCGTTATATTCATATCGAGATTGGAATTCAACATCCGGACTGCCCGCTCAGCGCCGCCGCTGGCATAAGCGGCATTACTTTTACGGTATGGATCATTCTCACTGGTCTTTTCAACGCCCGGATTCGTGTTCAAATAGGTATCGCGGTAAACGCTGACTATCCTGATCTCGCCTGTATCCAGATTTATGCTGGCGATCATCGTACTGTCGCTGTGGCCGCCCTTGATCATCTCCGCATCGTTGTTGGCATCGATTCCAAACAGGGCAATATTCCAATAGCCCTTCATGACGCTTTCAGGCTCCTGCATTTCCTGCTGCACCTCAGTAGCGATCCCGAGCTGTTCCGGCTCAGTGGGAAGCGGTGCGATACCGGGTCCCTCCCCGCCTCTGGAATACACAAGGAACAAAACGCCCAGCATAACGGCAAGAAGCACTATTTCCACCCCAAAAATAATAAACTTCCTTTTTCTCCTTTTTGCCGCCTTCTGCTGCTCCAGAGCCTTTTGTACGCCGTTAGAATTCGAGGCGTTTGAAGTATGAGTTTCATTTCCCTGATTTGAAGTAGCCATGTTAAGTTCTCTCCCTTATTTGTAATATACCTGCATCAGACTCTTTTACCGCTTTCAGACAGGCAAAATCCTTAGTACGCATTTTTATTGATAAACCCTGTAAAAAAGGTCATCAGCATAATCTTAAAATCAAACCCCAGAGACCAGTTCTCAATATAATAAAGATCATAGTCGATCCTTTTGCGGATCGAGGTATCCCCCCGATATCCGCTGACCTGGGCCCAGCCCGTAAGACCCGGCCTGACCTGATGCTTTACCATATATCTCGGAATCTCTTCCTTGAACTTATCCACGAACAGCGGGCGCTCCGGCCTCGGCCCCACAAGGCTCATTTCCCCCTTTAATACGTTGAATAACTGGGGAAGCTCATCCAGGCTCGTCCTCCGCAAGAACCTGCCAAAGGGAGTTACACGCCTGTCGCCCCTGATGGTCCATGCCCTTTTCTCCTCATTGGGGGACTGAAGCTCCATGGTCCGGAACTTATACATGTAAAACGGTTGATTATGAAGCCCTATCCGTTCCTGTTTAAAAATAACGGGTCCCGGGCTGGTAAGCTTGATCATCGCGGCAATGATAAGCATGAACGGGGCGGAAACCACAAGCCCAATCAGTGCCCCTACGATATCCACCGCCCTCTTGACCAATACATTCCCTGTATTCGTAAGGGGTACCCTTCGAATATTGATGACCGGAAGGCCCATCAAATCCTCCGTATAAGGACGCGTAGGGATCACACTGTTATAATCCGGTATGAATTTGGTATGCACGCCCGCTTTTTCACAAAGGCCGACGATTTCCTCCAGCCTGTCATAATCCTTCAAAGAAAGCGTGATCGCAATTTCATCCATTTTATTTTCCGGAAGGATGTACTCCAGATTCCCGATGGCTCCCAGCACCTTCACGCCCTTATAAGACGCGCCGCGGGGTACATGCTCATCCAGAATGCCGCATACCACATAGCCCCATTCCGGATTATCCAGGATCCGGTCAATATATTCTTCCCCCGCTCTCGAATAGCCCACCAGAAGAATATACTTCAGATTATAACCCTTACTGCGCAGAGTCTGCAGACTTTTACGCAGGACGATACGGGAACAGCCTGTGATAAAAACATTCAGGCAGAAGAACAGCAATATCATCCCTCTGGAAATATTGATTTCCTTCAGGACAAGATAGAGGAACAAAATAAAAATTGTAATGCCAATCGCGTTCGCCTGGATGATCTTGCCGATCTCATGACGTCTCCTCGATGTCCTTTTGGGAGTATAAATATTGCATTTATAATACAGCACCATGTAAAGGGGAATGATCGCAAGCAGCATCATAAAATAAGACCTGCCCGGAAGATCCCCTACCTCAGGGCCCGGTTTCGAAATATAGAACCTGATATAATAAGCCAGAGCATATGAGACCGCCGTGATGCAGGCATCCATCACCAAATGCAGTCTGTTGAATATCTTCTGATTATCCTTTATCATATTGCCACCCAACCATTATACTACAATTCTGCCCCATGAAAGAATTCGTTACTAAGGGTATTTTACAATAATCCTTTTTATCGGGCAACTTAATATTTTATGAAGCATTTTCTTAAAATAGTTTAAAAATCTGTTCGATTTTTGTTCGATTTTTGTCCGGTCTTCGTCCGGTCTTCGTCCGGTCTTTCCTATTTTTTCCATCCGGTTAAAATGCTTCCTTAAGGGAATTTCATTTTTTTAAGAATAATCTGAAGAAATTAAGATAGAGTTGTCCCTGTATCGCGAAATAGTTTCCCAGATGCTTCCGGCAAAAACGCACCCTTGATGCGCGGCCTTCCTTCGACACCATACGTTTTAAGCCTCCTAAAACTCCCTTCAGATATAGGATACCCATTTTTTTCGCTGCAAAGAAGCAGGTTTTGATAGCAAATCCTGCCAATAGAAAAGGAAGATTAAAAAGACATTGCAAAACCGGCATATTTTTCCCAATCACCAATACACTGTTGAAGGAAGCCAGTCTCGTTTTAAATTCATTATAACGGGAACCGGAAGCGGCGCTGCCTGCATGGAGCACCCTGGCTTTCGGTTCATACCAGTTTGTATAGCCGAAGATCCGCGCCCTGTACCCTATGTCAATATCTTCCAGGTATGCGAAATGTGCTTCGTCAAAATAACCGATTTCTTCCATAACGGATTTTCTGTAAATGGAGGCCCCGCCGCAGGCTGCAAAAACCTGCGCAGGCTTGTCATATGCGGAAGCAGGCTTCCCTTTTCCACGGGAATAAGCCCAGCCCAGGACGCAATAGCGGTCCCCGGCACCGTCGATCCGATCGTGATCGTTCCAGTCAAGCATCATACTGCTCACCGCAAAAATTTTCCCGTCCTTCGAGATTGCCCGATACAACGCCGCCACAAAATCCGGCAATACCACGGTATCATTGTTCAATAAGAGCACAAACGGCGTCTGCGCCCTCCTGACCCCCACATTCACCGCATGGCAAAAACCAGTATTTTCAGGCAGGCAGATCAGCTCCGCCTGCGGGTACTTTTCCTGGACGAGCTTAACGCTTCCGTCCACAGAACCGTTGTCCACAACCAACACCCTGAACAGCTCCTGCTCCTCCAGCCGGTACAGACTGTCCAGACAGCCCCCAATATATTTTATCCCGTTATAATTGGGCACAACCACTGTAACTTCTGCCATTTTTCCTCGCATTCTGCCGCCGGTTAAGCGGCTATCACAACTTCCTGACCCATCCAGGATCCCAGCAGACCAAAAAGCCCGCATCCCGCAGGGCTTTGCCCAGCTTTATCCCCAGCGACGCCGGATCTGCATTTTCCGGGAGCGTGCTGTCGTCAAAGCGCCCTTCTCCCGGCGCCTCCTTATACGGAATTCCCACAGCTTTCTCAAAAATCGCAAAACAACGCTCTGCAAGACGGATACATCTTAAATCCAACGCTTCCACATCCTGTAAGAGCCTCGCCCTGTGCATATATCCGCCGAAGCCGTCCGGAAGCCCTTCATAAAATACCCTGCCGTTATGATCCATAGCGCCTGCGGCGATCCGCCAGCGCAGACCCCTTTCCTTTTTAAGCAGACGTCCGCCCACAGCGCCCACATCTCTTCTGACAGCCAGGATGTCGGGATGGTAGTCGAGCCCATAAAAGCCCATATGCTCTTTCTGCACAGCCTCCGCATCCCACCCCATTCCATCGGCAAAATCCTGCAGGGCCAGGCGGCCGGCCTCATAGGCATACTTTTTGCTTTCCGGGTTCTGTGAGGTAGAGCCGGGATGACAACGCCAATGATAAAGCACCTTGGGAATGTGTATGATATTCCCCTTCTTTTTCAGGATTTCCGCCGAAGCCCTCAATACGAGATCATAATCCTGCGCGCCATCATATTCCCTTCTGAGCCTCAGCTTCTGCATCAGTTCCCGCCTGATCACCAGAAAATGGCAGATATAATTATTGGACAACAGCAGATCCAGATTGAAATCCGGCTTAAAATGCGGTTCATAGAATCGATTACCGCCATCCCATTTATCCTCATCGGAATAGAGCATCTGAGGCTCCCTTCCGGTCTTTCTCCCCTCTTCAATCCGCTGCGCCATCTCATACAGGGCGTCCGGGGTCAACACATCATCATGATCCAATAACCCTATATAATCGCCTGATACCTCTGCCAAAGCCTGGTTTGTGTTGCCGGAAATCTGCAGGTTTTCCTTAAGCCGCAAATACCGCACCCTCATCTTCCCGATCCGCACAGAATCCTCTTCTGAGAATCTCCGGACAACGCGCTCTACGCTCTCATCTTCCGTGGCATCCGCAATGAGAAGCTCCAGCTTCCCATAGGTCTGGGCAAGCACGGACGCCATCATATCGCAAAGAAAGCCCTCCGGAGTTTTGAACGTGGGCACCACAATGCTGAATAAAGGAGCATCCTCTCTGTTTCCGGCTCCCCGGGACTCTTTTTCCTGATCCTCAAGCTCCTTTTTTGTCGGTCCTGCATACTGATATTTTATTTTCCTATAATCCTCAAGGCGCTCACATACTGCAAGAAATGTTTTTCTGACTCCATTTCGCTTCAGATATGTGAGCGTTCTCCTGCCGTCTGCCAATAGCTTCAAGACGAATCACCCCGTAATATTTTACTTATAATAGCGATAGATTTCTTTTTGTGTAATTTTATCTGCCAGTTGACGCATGGATCCTATTATATTTTCCCAGTTATCCTCTGTTATGCGGTTATCCCCCGCTGCCATGTGTTCCAGCATAAATTGATTGATCTCCGGACTATAATGGATCATATCCATATAATTGTCTAGATCGCAAATGATATTTTCTTCCTTCTGGAAATAATAGACCTCCGTATTCGGATGCTTCAACAATGACGGCAGGGTCTGTTCCAAAATATAAAAGTCCTGTTCCAGCATTCCATTCACATATGCGCTGTCCCACCACAGCATAGAATAGGGAGGGATCAAAAATCTGTATTGGATTTCAGGATGCCCTTCTATCTGGCGGTCTAATAAAGCAAGATTCGTTTTCACCTGACCCTCCAGCTCCTGATCTTCCCAGGGTTCGATAATTTCCTCAGGTCTGCTGTAAAACCGCATAGCGCCCTCTGCGCTGAAATTCTTGTCGGCGGACCAGTCATAGGCATGTCCGCCCGTATTGATTCCCCGCAGCGCATTGACCACCATTAATGGGATTTTGACAAATATAACTTCTTTATTAAAGACATAAGGGAAATCATCCAGCCAGCTTTTTGTATACAGATACCGCGGAATATCTTTATCATAAAGCGTTACCTCAGAGGATGTATTCAATGCAAACAGATCCAGACACCAGAACACATTCTTCAGCACATGATCCTCCTGCGCCATATCCAAATAATACAAAAGATCCGCTACAGAACCTGATGCCCTGATCACCTTCAATGTATTACAGCCATATGTGTCATCCAGATAACTACTGTCAAAGTTCTCTGCAACAGATGAACCGACCAGGACACTGTCATAGGAAAAATTACGAATGGTTCCCGGCATCTGATTATCCCTGTCATACAAAACTGCTTCCAGCCCCCAGAAGGGCGCATGATACTGATAAAATGGATCAAACAGCCACACGAATGCTATGATAAAAATAAGCCACCCGCCTGTCATGGCAGCGAGAAGTTTAAGTTGTTTCGTCTTTTTATTCAAACCATTACCCTCCACAGCTGCCTGACAGCTAAAAATTAAAATACAAAAAGGTGCTGACCTGCGACAACGAAATTAAGGACCAAGTAAATAGCGTAGCGAGACAAAATATTGCTGATGGCTTCTGGCCATTGTCTTCAAGCCACTGATGGGCCTTTTTCCCGCGGATCAACAAAATACTGATAAACAGCAAAATCACCAGACACATAACAAAAAAAGGATTCAGAGCCTGCGGGAAAAGATATTTCAACGCTTTTTGTATTATATAGGTTTCCGGAATTTGAAGTACATTGCAAAGACCTAAAAACATTCCGTTCATTCCCCCGGCAAAAAGCTTTTTCCATAAAAGCCATGCCGACTGCAGAGAATCGCTTCTGAAAATGGAAAAAGATAAGGTTACAAAAATACCTGTCGCCAGACGGTTCATCCACTGAAACCGAAAGCGAAGGTGCGGGAAAAGGGAGTCCCATACGCATGCCAGACCATGCATCACCCCCCATACAATAAAAGTCCAATTCGCTCCATGCCACAAACCGCTTACCAGAAACACGATCAGAAGATTGACGCATTGCCTGGCCTTCCCTTTACGGTTCCCTCCCAGGGGAATATAAATATATGTGGATAAAAATCTCGATAAAGTCATATGCCATCTGCGCCAGAAATCCCTCACGCTGTCAGCGGTCAGGGGGGAATTGAAGTTTTCCGGCAGAGAAAAGCCAAACATTAATCCCAGTCCTCTTGCCATATCACAATAACCACTAAAATCAAAATACAACTCCAACATATAACAGATTATGGTAATCCAGGCAGACGGGATATCCAGATATAAGATATTTTCATATTCCGCGTTCACGATGACCGCCAGCACGTCGGCCAGCAATACCTTCTTAGATAATCCAAGAATAAAAAGACAGACCCCATCATAAAAAAGGTCACGATTTAATTTCCTGTTTTTTCTATCTACAAGCTGCGGCAGAAATTCATTATGAAGCACAATTGGACCCGCAACCAGCTGTGGGAAAAAGCTGATAAAGCAGCTATAGTCCAAAAAATGGTAATGTTTTGCCCTTTTATGGTAACGTTCTATCAGATAGGAAATTTGTTGAAAAGAAAAAAAACTGATCCCCAGGGGAAGGGCTATTTCTTCCAGCCTTATATCGGTATGCAGAAAAAAGTTACAGTTTTCGAGGAAAAAATTAAAATATTTAAAATAAAACAGCATCCCAAGGTTACCGGTGATCCCGATAGCGAGCAGGCTCTTTCGCACATTGGGCGCAGCGCCGGTCTGCAGCGCTGCGCTCAACATATAATTCCAACATAAGCTGGCCAAAAGAACCCAAAGATAGGAAATATTATAATAGCCGTAGAATACCAGGGACATACCTGTCAAAAATAACCTTGCCCAAACCGGATTTCTTAGCTTTTGCAGAGTATACCATCCAAATAATGCTGCTGGCAGAAATACCGTAATGAATATGACAGAATTAAACAGCACATTTCATCCCCCTTTGCCGACTAATATACTAAATGCATCCATATTCACAGACATGCCTTTACATCCTCGGTCAGCTGGGCAACCTTTTCCTGTGCGTCTTCCAGGCTGCTGCCCTTAACGCCCATATAAAACTTGATCTTGGGCTCTGTCCCGGAGGGACGCGCACAGCACCAGGCTTCATCCGGAAGCTCAAAATACAATACATTGGATTTGGGCAGACCTGTGGCGGTCTCTTCCCCGGTCTCCATATCCACAATACGGTCTGTCTGATAATCCCTGAATTTTAATACCTTTAACGCCCCAAAGGCCTTAGGCGGATTCCTGCGCAGCTTATCCATGATCTCGGCAATCTGTCTGGAACCGTCGATTCCCTTTAAGGTGATCGTATACTGGGTCTCCTTGAAATAACCGTACTTTTCATACATATCCAGCATCATATCCCACAGGGTCTTACCGTGCTTCTTGCAGTAAGCGGCCACCTCGCACAGGCACATCACAGCCACACAGGCGTCCTTATCCCTTGCATGGGTTCCTGCCAGACACCCATAGCTTTCTTCAAGACCGAACACATAATGATGGGAGCCCGTTTGCTCAAACAGCTTGATCTGTTCTCCGATGAACTTAAAGCCCGTCAGCACTTCTATTTTCTTCACGCCATATTCCCTGGTGATGGGGCCTGTCATATTGGTGGTCACAATGGTGGTCACCAGGGCGGGATTCTCCGGCATGGTCTTTGTGGCGGTCCTCTCTCTCAGGATATACTCTGCGATCAGCATACCTGACATATTGCCGGTAAAGGAAACATATTCCCCAGTCTTCATATCCTTACAGTAAACGCCAAGGCGGTCGGCATCCGGGTCAGTGGCCAGGACGATATCCGCATCCTTTTCCTTCGCCAGACGCAGCGCATAGGTAAATGCCTTGGGATCTTCGGGATTGGGATATTCCAGGGTTGTGAAGTCGGGATCAGGATTCTCCTGCTCCGGAACCACATATACATGCTTGAAGCCCAACTCGGAAAGCACTCTTCTCACAGGAAGGTTGCCCGTGCCGCAAAGGGGGGTATAAACGATCTTGATGTCCTCAGCCATCTCCTTGATCACATCCGGATGGATGATCTGCTTTTTCAGCTCGGTCATGTAGGCATCGTCGATCTCCTTCCCGATCACCTGATACAATCCGGCAGCGATGGCGGCCTCCTTGTCCATGGTCTTCACAGTATGATAATCATGGATTGCCTGAACCTCGCCAATGATCTCCTTATCCTTAGGCGCAGTTACCTGGGCGCCGTCCTCCCAGTATACCTTATAACCATTGTATTCCGGCGGATTATGGCTTGCAGTCACCACGATACCCGCAGTACAGCCCAGAGTGCGCAGCGCAAAGGAAAGCTCAGGCGTTGGGCGAAGGGAATCAAATACATAGGCCTTGATCCCATTGGCCGCAAGGCATAAGCCCGCCACATCGGCAAATTCCGGCGACATACGGCGTGAATCATAAGCGATCGCTACCCCCTTTGCCTGGGTTCCCTGCTTTAGAATAAAGTTAGCCAGCCCCTGTGTCGCCTTGCGTACTGTATAAACATTCATACGGTTGGTTCCCGCACCGATGATTCCGCGCAGTCCCCCGGTTCCAAATTCCAGCTCCTTATAAAACCGCTCTTCAATTTCCTTCTCATTCCCGCTAATCGCCAGAAGCTCATCCTTAGTCGACTGATCAAAATAATCGTCCTCAAGCCAGAAACGATATTCATCCATGTAGCTCATTGTATTATCCTCCATCATCATTTTATCATTTCTTTATCCCGCCGGCATTTTTAAATGCATTACGGCGAGAATGGGCGGTTCCCCATAAGAGCCAGCCTTCCAGACCATTTTACCACAATCTTCCGATTATGAAAAGGTACTTTTGCGCCCTTAACCCTCTACCTTCAAAGAAAAGTCGCTGCGGTCCAGCGAAAAGTTAGGATTATAATAGGGGTCGCCCGCATCCAGCACCTTCTTCCACTTCATCCGGAAATGCTCTGACTCCCGTTCATAACGCTGCGCCTTTTCCCCCTTGTCGTCCAATCCCCTGGACGCGGACTCATAATGATAAAGCTCTGCATATGGGGTCCACACATTGAGCAGCCCTTTTTCCCGCAGCCTCAGACAAAAGTCCACATCGTTCAAAGAGATCTCAAAGCTCTCGTCCAACCCGTCCAGCTCGTCATAAAGGCTCTTTTTTACCATCAGACAGGCGCCGGTTACGGCAGAAAAATCCTGGGCATAGCACAGCCTTCCCATATAACCGACATTCTGCCAGAACTGCTTATAATGAACATGTCCTGCCGTCCTGTGCGCTCCCAGACCGACCACAACGCCCGCATGCTGAATGGTCTGGTCCGGATAATACAGCATGGCGCCTACCGCGCCGACATCCGGTCTCTGCGCATACATCAGCATCTCCTCGATCCAGTTGACCGTAATAACCTCTGTATCATTATTGAGAAGAAGCAGATATTCTCCGCCCGCCTGACGCGCGGCAAAATTATTCACGGCAGAATAATTGAACCTGCCCTGATAGTCCAAGATCCGCACCTTCTCGTTCTGGACGAGCTCCTGATAATATTTCCTGATCTCCGGAGAGGCGCTGTTATTTTCCACCACGATGATCTCATAATTCTCGTATGTGGAACGTTCCAGGATAGATCCAACACACCGCTTTAAATCCTCTGCATGATCCTTATTGGGAATGATGATGGAAACCTTTGGGGTTCCCAATACCTCGTACTGAATTCGGAAAATCGTTGCAAAGGCCCTGCTGCTTGTGATATGGAAATTTGCGAAGCCATGCCTTTCCAGATGCTCGGATACGGCTTTTTTTGCAGCCTCCACCGCATAAGGCTTAGCTGAAATATCCGATGCCACGCTGCCCGGATGACTTCTCCAATAATAAAGCACCTTTGGCACATGGACAATATGTTCAGCCTTATCCGTCAGCCGCAGGATCATGTCATGGTCCTGGCTGCCATCGAACTTCGTCCGGAAAAGCTCCGCCCCATCCATGAGATTTCTGGAGAACACGCTGAAATGGCAGATATAATTATTCGCGCGCAAATTGTCCGGGGCATAATCGGGTTTAAAATGAAGCGTAAGCATCTTATCGATACTTCCATTATGGAAGGTAATCTCATCACAATAAATATAATCCGCGTTCTGCTCATTGATCGCCTTCACATATTCATACAGGGCGCTGGGATGAAGAATATCATCCTGATCGTACAGGCCAATATAGTCGCCTGTCGCCATCTCATAGCAGGCGTTGGTGTTGCTGGCGATTCCGCCGTTCTTTTCCAGGTGTCTGTATAAAATCCTGCCCCCGGAGCGCTCTGCATACTCCCTGCAGATGTCGCCGATATAGGCATGTTCCGCATCGGAACCGTCGGCGAGACACAATTCCCAGTTCCCGTACGTCTGGTTCATCATACTGTCCAGCATTTCCCTTTGATACTGCGGATCATTGTTCCATAACGGTACCAGAACGCTTATTTTTACCATACGGGGGAATCTCTCTGCCCGCTGCAGAGCCGCTTCTTCTTCGCTTGGGAAGCTTCTGCTGCCAAATCTTCTGCGGATATTTTTCTCCTTCAGCTTGTTTTTGATCTTCTCTGCAGCTTTTTTGGGGGTTCCGCAGCGTTTCAGACGGTCCTTCTGCCGGATCACCCAATGCATACACATACGGGCAGGTTTGCTGAACTTCCAGAGCGGATTGTTCTTAATCCGCCCTAATTCCCATTCCAGCTGCTTGATCCTTGCATCCTGATCCGCAATCTGGGACGCCAGATCAGCACATTTCAAATGCTCTTTTTCGTATGCCTCCCTGTATTCATTCTCTGTCATACATATATCCAACCTTTCCACATCAAGATCAGCACATCCGACAGAATCCTCCATGCCATTTCCGCGCGCCGTCAGGCGCGCATTTCATTCAAAGATCAGCAGAAGTCCTTCCTGTCGGCATTCCATCCTGGCGATTATGCCACACATGGCGGCTCCAGTTAAGCAGTCTCAGACCATTTAATTTATTCCGCGCCAGGATTCCAATTCGATAAACGCCTTCCGGCAATACGTTCCCCCACTCCAGGTAAAATCCGCAAAGCTCTGCATTCTTCTGCTGAGATATATTTGCCTCCAGGTCGGGACGGTACTGTTCACTCAGCTTCTGCGTATATACCATTATCCTTCCATTTCCCTCAGCACGCTCTTCAATCGGGCAAAGCACCAGGATTCTTTCATAACAGGCATTATTATCCCCGCAGACCACTGCATATCCCTCCAGCGCACAATCGTCACAGCGCCCTATCCCTATTTGCAGGCAGTCATCCCTGCGCACCGCCCTATGGGCGGCTGAAATTTTTCTCCCATCTTTTCCGCATTCCACACCAGCCTGTACGAGAAAAATTTCCTCTTTCCTTACGTCCAATAGCTGCGGGGTGTTGCGCGCCGTCACAAAAGCGGGCCGGATGCCGGCATCCAGGGCGTTTCGGCAAAGTCCTTCCGGGAAATAGGGATCCCTGTCCAAAAGCCCCGGATGTCTCTCATATAATTTCTTCCGTTCAGTCCGCAGGCGTTCAAGCTTTTCAGAGGATTCATCCATTCCCCTGCTGAACGACTCATGATGATATGCAAAAACCCGATTCAGCACCACATTAGAATATCCCAGCTCCCAAAGGCCAAAGCACAGGTCCGCATCATTATAGGTTACCGCAAGCTCCTCACAGAACCCTCCCACAGCGCGGAATTTTTCGGCGCCGCACATCAGGCAGGCTCCTGTTACAGCCAGCACATTCCAGTCAAACAAGTTGCGCCCATGGTCATAGCATTGATCATCCGGGGCAAACTGCAGCTTATGGACAGGTCCTCCCGGCAGATTCGTGATCCCGTCATGCTGGATGAGCCTGCCTTGTGGATAATACAGCTTCATCCCCACAGCCCCCACATAGGGAAGAGAAGCTTTCAGCGACATTTCCTCCATCCAACCCGGGCATCCCATTTCTATATCGTCATTTAAAAAGAGCAGATTTTCCCCAACGGCAATTTGGGCGCCCAGATTGCACATTCTCGAAAAATGAAACGGCATCGGCCGATATAAATAGGTGCTTTTTACCGGAAGCGATCTTAAAAAGCACTCTGAACGGAGGCGGTTTGCTTCACTGCTCCCATTATCCACCACAATAAGCTCATAAGCTTCCTGCCCCTGCGTGCGTAGGACAGATTGAATACATTGCTCCAATAAGGCAGGATTATCCTTGGAAGGAATGATGATCGATACCTTTACGTCTGACGAAACCCGCTGCAGCTTTGTCTTCCCATCAGGACAGCCAAATTGCCGAAACGCCTCCTGCTGTCCTTCCTCCCGACAGTGAAACAATATCTGCGGGATATGTCCTATGGTTCTACAGGAGCGTTCAAATCCTCCCGCAATCCGGGTCAGTTCCCGTGCGAGCCTGTACAGATCCGATATCTTCTTTGCGCCCTCTGACCGCGCTATTCGGAGAACCTCCCTGTCAACCAGACTTAAGATCCCCTCCATCCATTCTCTGCGGACCGCCACCACACTGCCCCAGTAAAAATAGGAGCAAAAGGTATCCGGGGACCATTCCGGCTTAAACCATGGATTGCAGCGCCTGCCATCTACAGGATCCAAAATATCCTCGTCCCCGTAGGCCAGGACGATTCCCGGATTCTCCCGGAAAAAACGCTCGGTTATCTGTCTCGCTTTTTCTGCGGGAATTCCCGCCTCAGAATAAAACAACAGAGTTTTGCCGGGCGTCTCCCCTCCGTCCTGTTCCATGGAACCATTGTCCTGTTCCAGTCCAGTCCTCCCGGGTCCTTCCTTCTCTCTGATCCAAGTATCGTAAGTAATTCTTTTTACGGACCTCTTCCTCTCATACTGACGTTCTGCCAGACCCGTCAGCATCCGCTTCAACCGCGCTTTTATCAACTCAATACCCCTCTTTTGAACATCCCGGCATCCGCCATCTCCTTCGCCATGCCGACAGGCAGCCTGGCAATTTCCATTTTCACCGAGAGAGTGTTTTTCCCTTCACATTTCAGGCGCTCTACCTGAAACAGGATATTAGGATCCGTTGTTGGAAATACAAACCCCAAAAAAGGTTCTCCTGTTTCACGATCCGTCATTTTTTTCATTTCCCCATTGGAACGAAACAAACGCCGATTCTTTAAACTTACCTTTTGCCCGTTCCAGAGCATTTCCTTTAAATACACGATACAGGAATCCCTCAGAGGATCCATTCGCAGGGTTTTTACCTCCTTGTCCACCTGGATCGTCATATCAATGGCGTTTTCATTCTGATAAGCGCCCGGTACAAAGTAAGAACCTGTCTCTGAAAATCCATTTCCCCGGTCTTCGTAAATCTGCATCCGATAGGCATTCGCGGCTTCCAGATCCCTATTCATCCATTCCTGCGGCACAACAACACCCCGGTTAATATAATCCCTTAACTGTGCCATGGAACAGATTCCGCCGTTTACGTAGTTCTGGAAGCTCCACTCCTGTTTTCTGCATTCTTCCGCCTCTTCCCCTGTAATTCCCAACTCCCGGATAAGGCGCCCTTCGTCCAGAGCCCTGCGCTTCTCATTTTCAAGCATATAACAATAGGCGGCCCGATAAGCCAGCTTCTTCGCAGGGATTGCCCTGTCAAAGGTCCATTCATAATCGATCAGGGTCCACTGATCCCCGGACACCAGGATATTGGAAAACACAAGATCGAAATCCGCCGCCTCATATTCCTCATGATATTCAATACGCCGCACAAACTCATGAAACCACTTATAAAAAGCCTCTACATCCCCGCGTTCCAGACATGCGTCCATAATCTCCGAAAGAGGTGTACCTTCCACAAATTCAAACCGGACACCTTTTGAAGCATCCCTTTCATCCGGCAATTCACAGCGATTGACATGCAGGCCGCCCCCTGCATATCTTTCCGTCAGCTTTTGGTATGCGGCGTACATTCCCATAATATGGGTTCCTGCCTCTTCTGTAAGAGGAAGCTTCGAAACAATTTTTTCTGCCTTTTCCCCATATGGCGTTCCCGTATCGTCAGTCTTCTCCCCGGCATTCAGCTTCTTCTCGATCTGTGTCCGCACCGCGAACTTCCCTGCGCGGTCATTGGAGTATTTTACATATTCAACAGGGCAGGCAGGCCCCAGGAGCGCAAGATAGGAATTGGAAAATACAGGGAACAACCTTTCCCTCAGGATCTCATCAAACGCCCTTTTTTCATCAAAAAGGAGCATCCTGTCCCTGTCGAAATTCCGCAGATTATTGGAGAGCTCCCCCTTTCCCGGAAGATATTCGTCGCTGTACAGCGCAGTCATAAATTTATAATCCGGATAAGGATAGTAAAAATGCCACTCCGGCACATTACATGCCCTGAAAATCCCTTCCAGGCCTGCCCTGCCGAAGGTGCGGGCATTTCCGTCCCCCGCATAACCTTCAATGCCCCCGAAATAGGTTCCGATATGGTCCTCCGCGCAGCCTGCAAAATATTTTAAACCAAACTGATTCTCAATGGCGATGATAAGCCTTCCGTCCTTCTTCAGGTGCCTCATAAGAATCTTCAGGAAATCCTCATAAGGCGTATCTCCGCCGATGTAACCCTGTCCGTATTCAAAAGCCCCGATCAGGCAGATATAATCATAATCGTCGGGCAAATCCGGCTCAATATCCCTGAAATTGCCTACATGGATCACAATATTTTCATATTGGCTGTGCCGATATGCGTTGATCAGACTTCGCTTTTTCGACAGATCCACACAGGCAACATCCCCTGCTTTTCTGGCCAATGCCCCGGTAATGGCGCCGCAGCCGCTGCCCACCTCAAGCACCTTATCCCGCTTTGTGATGGGCAGCCAGTCCACAATGTTTCCACGCAGAGGGGAAAGATGATACAGGACAGGCCACTGCCTTTTTTCCTCTATAAGCTTAAGATAATCCTCTTCCCGGACCGTCTGTACGATCTGCAGAAGTTCATCCTCTACAGCGCCGTCCGTGTAGAAATCCTCTCCGGGATATTTTGAAAGATCCAGCCGAACTTTTCCTACTTTTTCAATCATACACTTTTCACCATAATCTCAGATTCCATGTCATAGTACCCAACCGTATTCTTAGCAGCTATCACCGTAATATTCAATACATCATAAAGTCTGTGATAAACCTCAAAAGTATCATTGCCAAAGCCTGTCACTCCCAGCGATAGCAGGTATTCCCCGCCCTGTAGATTCATGCGCTGCGTAAAAGTGACCTCCTTGACCTGACCAGGCTCCACGCTTTCCAGGAAAGCCTTCTCTATCATCGTATTGGTCCCTGTGATCTCCGTACCCATCACATTTTTAATCGAGAAAGCAAAAATCGGTTCGGGGAGATGTGCATGAATACTCACCCTCATATGAATGGTGAATTCATCGCCTTTCATCACCGCGGTGGTCCGCACTCCGTTTTGATCAGTCAGATAAAACTCTTCAATCCGGGCGCGCATATCCCCGTACTCCAGAAGCTGCGGATTCTGACCCTGGTCCGTCCGGGCAGCTTCCTCCGGACCGGGATGCACGATGGGTTTCTCCGCTTCTTTACTATCAGCCTCACCCGTCTCGATATCCCCCTCTTCAGCTTCAGGGATTTCATACTGACCTACCAGCACTCTTTTATAGACATCGATCATTTCCCTGGGGCTGCCTTCCCCCAGAATATCCCCTTTATTCAGCAAATACACTCTGTCACAATACTTGCTGATACTGTTCAGATCATGGCTGACAAACAGGATCGTCTTCCCCTGCTGCTTGAATTCTTCAAATTTGTGATAGCATTTCGCCTGGAAAAATACATCTCCCACGCTCAGCGCCTCGTCCACGATCAGGATCTCCGGCTCAATATTGATCGCCACCGCAAAAGCCAGCCTCACAAACATACCGCTGGAATAGGTCTTTACCGGCTGATATACATAATCGCCGATATCCGCGAACTCCAGGATCGCCGGGAGCTTCCGGTCGATCTCCTTTTCGGAAAAACCCATCATCGTGCCGTTCAGATACACATTCTCCAGACCGCTGTACTCCATGTTAAAGCCGGCGCCCAGTTCCAAAAGGGCCGATATCCGCCCATTCACATGGACTTCTCCCTCCGTCGGGTTCAGCACTCCCGTAATGATCTTTAAGATCGTGGATTTCCCGGAACCGTTTGTGCCGATAATCCCCACTGTCTCCCCCTGCCAGATTTTGATGTTCACGTCGTTTAAGGCATAATGCAGTTTATAATTGGCTTTTTTGCGGAATCCAAATGCTTCCTTGATACGGTCGGCGTTCCGGTTATACAGCTTATATATTTTTTTTACATGATTTACTTCGATCGCAAGCTTTTTTTCTTCCATTCTGACTCCCAATTATCCTGCCGATATCCGATACCAACCCTATTCGAGTTTAAGCGACAGGCTGTTTTTATCATACCAATTAGCCATAAATCTGTTTTGCTCCGCATTACTGTCCGTAGACAATTCCCCTTGACTTAGCAGTTCAGTTCTAAAATAGCAAGGCGGAACCTGGACATCTGCTCCCCCTGCCTTAATAAGCGCAATCCTGTTTTGGTATTCCTGATAATAATTGTACGCTTCTCCGCTGTGCACATCATGATAAGCCCGATAGCTGAGACAGCCTCTTGCAATGTCCGGAGATACCAAAACCATCGCCGACATAAAGATACCTGCCAAAAGATAAAACCACCAATACGCAGGAATATCTTTTTCCAGAAGCTTTCCTTTCTTTTTCCTGTTAGCCAGCCATCCCAGCCAATATACAATATTTATGACCAATAGTATCTGATAAGTGAATTTTACCGCATTTAATGCTCTGTCCGGCCCCCCATTTCCTATAGAATACAAGCTCGGCGTAAAACCAGCTGCATAGAGACATACCGAGTAAACAGTAACCAGCAGTGGGAAGCGGAACCGGAAGGAACTCCTTTTTACCATATTCCAAATAGTAGGAAGCAGCAATAAAATCACCAGGAGCAACAACCATCCCGAAAACATCGGGATATGGTCATACGCTTCAACAAAAGAATACAGCACAGAAGAAACAGCATCCTTCTGCCCCCCCCTTGAAGCCAGTATTGCGGAACGCACAGCATTGCCCGGAGCGGATACATTTTTATAAAAGCAATACACATATACCAAAAAAGATGGAAGAAGAAGCAGGCTTTTCTTTTTGAAAAAAATAACGCCCAGAACAAAAAGGGTCGAAAGGACTATCATGCCCTGAAGCGCTGTAACGTAATTTGAGCCTCCTACCAACACTGCACCCAATATACTCCAAAAAATCAATAATCCAATCAATGGTTTACTTTTTTCATAGAAAAGTTTGATCAGGGCGGCAACAAGCAGCATAAAAAAACCATGCATCATGACATAATGGACCCCAGCATTGTACCAGAAAAAACCATTCCATGGCGAATGGACCAAAACCACTATTATGCCGGTAACTCCGGCTTGAAGACTCAAGCAATCCCATGAATCACCCTTAATCACATCGCAAACCAATACACGCACCAAAGCAAAGCATCCCATGGCCAACACAAATAAAATCAGCATAGGGCCAATAAAATAATAATTCTCACCAAATAATCCAGGCATAATAGCCATTAAAAATCCCGAGGAAAAAGTTCCCTGCCAGGCCCACCAGTTCGTCCTGGCCGTATACCAGGCACCCCAAAGCACGCCGCTCAGAGAATGGTCCTGAAGCCAAAGCCTTCTGGACACAAGACTATAACTGTAATCATCATACCAGGGAGTCGTATATAACATTATACGAACAATTGGAACCAGCAAAAAAAGCAATGCCAAAAAAGCAAAAACAGCCACCCATTTCCGCTCTAACTGTAATTTCCCTATTTTTGCAATTTTGTGTGAATTTATCCCAATTTTTTTCACTCTTTCTCTCCCTTTTCTCTACGTTTTTACAGCACATCCGCGAAATGCACCTTCAGTCGTTTAAACACCAGCGCCCCAAATCCAAACAGCAGGACCGTCACAATCCAGAAATACATGGTGGAATAGAAGTCCTCAAAAAACCAGGTGCGCTCATAGATCGCGCTTCTGTATCCGTTCACAATATATACCAGGGGATTGATCTTCAAGACGGTGACCCAGCCCTCGCTCAGGGAGTCGATGTTCCACAGGATAGGGGTCGCCCACATCCCGATCTGCAGGACAATGCTGATAATCTGGGACAAATCCCGGAAAAAGACCACCACCGAGCAGGTGGTATAACTCAGCGCAAGCACAAATATAAACAGGCAGAAACTGTAATAGACCAATTGAATTGTATAAACAGTGGGATAATAACCATAGATTGCCGCCACAATCAGAAGTACCCCGACAAAGAAAACATGAATAAACGTGGCCGCAATAATTTTAATGAGGGGAAGAATGCTGATTTTAAATACTACCTTTTTTACCAGATAATGATATTCCAATAGGGCGTTCGTCCCGCAGGATAACGCTTCACTGAAATAAAACCAGGGCACAAGTCCCGCGGTCAAAAACAACACAAAGGGCACCTCCACGCCATCCCGGAAGGCTGTGGACGCGCTCTTCATTACCTTATCAAATACAATATAATACATGGCTACCGTTACTACCGGCTGTGCCATCGCCCAGAGCGCCCCCAGGTAAGAGCCTGCATACCGCTTTTTGAAATCATTCTTAGCAAGCTTCCAGATCAAATGCCTGCTCTGAAAAAGCTCTGCAGGAAGGACCGTGATCTTATCGTATTTCAGGGTAAATACAAGAAAGCCCGCCAGAATAACAACGCAGGAAATTACCTTTTTCAGGAATTCCTCCCGAGGATCCGCCGCCGGGTTATGGTGAAAGATAATGATGGACGCCGCCGCTGCCGCCAAAATTCCAAACAGGGCGACGCCGTGCCGCTTCGTCATTTTCATGGATGCTCCTAACCAGCCTGCATAAGCAGTTCTGGCAATTTATTTCTGTTGCAGATAGGTTTGAAAGCTGCCCTGCTTTTTATCCTTTTCGGAAAGAATCAGCTCCATATCCTCAGGGATTGGCCACTCCACGCCAATTTCAGGATCATTGTAGATGATTCCCCCTTCATCGTTAGGGTGATAAAAATCTGAGCATTTATAACAAAATTCCGCATATTCCGACAGCACGAGGAAGCCATGGGCAAAATTCTTGGGAACAAAAAACTGCTTCTTATTCTCCTCGCTCAGCACCACGCCATGCCACTTTCCAAAGGTAGGAGAGCCTTCCCGAAGATCCACCGCCACATCAAAAACGGTTCCCCGGATCACTCTCACAAGCTTGTCCTGGGGAAACTGCTTCTGAAAATGAAGCCCCCTCAGCACGCCCCTCTTGGATGCCGACTGGTTATCCTGTACAAAGACCACATCGATTCCCGCTTCTTTAAAATCCTGATACTGGTAGGTCTCCATAAAATATCCCCTGGCATCTCCATGCACCGCTGGCGTAATGATCTTTAATCCTTCAATTTCACAGGTTTCTACTAGAATCTGTCCCATGTTCCGTCCCTCTCCCGGTAAATACTCCGCGATCAGTCTGCCTTATTTTACAGCCTGTCATTTATAAACCATTTGCAATCTCCACCAGATATTTCCCATAATTCGTCTTCATCAGGGGAGCCGCCAGGCCGAGAAGCTGTTCCCTGGTGATAAAGCCGCCCTTATAAGCAATTTCCTCTATGCAGGAGATATAAAGCCCCTGCCTCTTCTGAAACGCCGCCACGAAATCTGCCGCATCCAGCAGCGCGTCATGGTTGCCGGTATCCAGCCACGCGAAACCCCTTCCCAGGGTCTCAACGTAAAGCGCCCCCCGTTCCAGATAGTCACTATTGACGCTGGTGATCTCAATCTCCCCCCGGGCGGAGGGCTTTACATTTTTAGCGATTTCAACCACATCATTGTCATAAAAATATAATCCTGGCACCGCATAGTTGCTCTTGGGATTCTGGGGCTTCTCTTCAATAGAGATCGCCTTGCCGTTTTCATCAAATTCCACGACCCCGTACTCCCTGGGATCCCTTACATAATAACCAAAAATCGTAGCGCCCCTCTTTCTGGACGCGGCTTCCTTCAATACTCTTGAAAAGCTTTGTCCATAGAAAATATTGTCCCCTAGGACAAGGGCCACCCTGTCCGTTCCAATAAACTTCTCTCCGATAATAAAAGCATCCGCGAGCCCTCTCGGATATTCCTGGACCGCATAGGAAAACTCCATTCCAAGCTGGCTCCCGTCGCCCAACAGTTCTTCAAACACCGGCAAATCCCGGGGTGTGGAAATAATCAATATCTCACGGATTCCAGCCAACATCAGGGTGGAAAGGGGATAATAAATCATGGGTTTATCATAAACCGGCATGATCTGCTTTGAAATTGCTTTCGTCAATGGATAGAGTCTGGTCCCGGATCCCCCGGCAAGTATGATTCCTTTCATTTTTACACTCCTCATATGCCATGCGTATTCCTTCACGCTATGCATATTCTTTCCTTTATGCCCACCAAATGGGAACGATCAAAACCGTTCCCATCTTTCATATGAATTTTTATACAACTGCCTACCGATTGCCGTACATCTCATTATAATATTTCTGATAGTCCCCGCTGGTCACGTTCTTCATCCAGTCCTCGTGTTCAAAATACCATTTGATGGTCTTGCGGATCCCATCCTTAAACATCGTCTCCGGGTACCAGCCGATTTCCGCCTTAATCTTATCCGGCGCAATGGCATATCTTCGGTCATGTCCCTTGCGGTCCTCCACGTAAGTAATCAGATCCGTTGTCACAAACGCTTTTCTGGGGTCGGAATCATCCAGCATTTCCTGCAGCGTCTCAATAATAATATGAATGATCTCTATATTCTGCTTTTCATTATGACCGCCTATATTATAGGTTTCAAAAAGCCGCCCCTGCTCCTGCACCATGTCGATGGCCTTGGCGTGATCCTCGACGAACAGCCAGTCGCGCACGTTTTTGCCGTCTCCATAAACCGGGAGCTTCTTTCCCTGCAGCGCGTTATTGATAATCAAAGGAATCAGCTTCTCAGGGAACTGATACGGTCCGTAATTATTGGAACAGTTGGTGATGTTGGCAGGGAAGTGATACGTATCCATATAAGCCTTTACCAGCATGTCCGATCCTGCTTTACTGGCAGAATACGGGCTATGAGGTGCATAAGGCGTAGTCTCATAGAAAAATTCCCCTTCCTTCTCAAGCGAGCCATATACCTCGTCGGTGGAAACATGCAGGAATTTCTTGTCCTTCTGAAAGCTTCCGTCCGGCAGCTCCCAGGCCGCCTTAGCGCAGTTTAACATCACGGCAGTTCCCAATACGTTGGTGCGCACAAAGACCTCCGGTTCCCGTATACTCCTGTCCACATGGCTCTCTGCGGCAAAATGCACCACTCTGTCAATCTCATTCTCGGCAAATATCTTACTTATGGCTTCCTTATCGCAGATATCCGCTTTTATAAAAGAGTAATTCTCCTTTCCCTCCAAGTCCTTCAGGTTCTCGAGATTCCCCGCATAGGTCAGCGCATCCACGTTGATGATTCTTATCGTATCGCCGTACTTACGGAACATATAATGGATATAATTGGAGCCGATAAATCCCGCTCCGCCTGTCACCAGATAAGTTCTCATTTTGAAATGACTCCTTTTTCTTTTCCTTAGTTTTCCTCAGTATACCAAATATTAGGGAAAATATCAATATCCCATATAACTCCAATTCATATCCACATCCCCGTTAATGCCGCTTACCCTGCCTTTGGACTGATATTGCCACATATCATATCTGCCCGTATAGGTAGGCGCCGACGCATACTGTGCCAGCCAGATCTTATATGCGCTCAGGCTGGGGGTATCGATCATCGTTGTAAGCCAGGTCTTGTTGGCATAAATTCCCGCGGTATAACCGGCGTTCTGAATCGTCTGACAAAAGGCCCTGCAGACCTCCGTCCTGGTTTCCTTACTGATCTTGTCCCCTCTTCCACTCGCGCCGCCGCTATGTTCCACATCCAGGAAGATAGGATAAGATATCTTATAATTCTTCACCTGCTCCAATACCATGGAGGCTTCCTCCACAGCCTCTCCCGCGCTGATGGCCTGCGTGAAGAAATAAACCCCGACCTTCAGGCCTGCCTGGATTGCCCCCTGAATATTGGTCTTGTAAGTAGGATCCTCCACCAGGACTCCGGAACCGTAACCACGGTATCCGCAGCGGATGATCACATAGCTGATGCCCGAATTCTTTACCGCGTTCCAGTCAATCTTCCCGTTCCATTTGGATACGTCAATTCCCAATGTGCCGGATCCTGTTATCAATGCACCTTCCGAATCAAAGTTATATTTTGCTCCCTTTATGATCTGCTCCCCCGTTACACGGACACCGTCCTTATCGTAATAATACACCTTTCCTTCCAGGGTCTGCCACCCGGTGTACTTTACCTCCCCTTCTATGTAAAAGGTGTCAAAGGTATAATAATCCGCATAAACAGCCGCTCGATACACATTGTTTTCCAGGACATACACCTGACGTTTCTGCTGATCCACCAGCTTGGTTGTCTGATCCGTCTTGGGATCGTCCTTTACGGTCACGGTACAAGTTGCAGAATATTCCACGCCATTTATCTGAAACCGGACTGTAATTACCGCGCTCCCAAGCTTCAGGCCGTTAATCGTCAAAGCATCTCCGTTCTCACTCAAAGCTGCATCCGCAACCGCCTTGTCTGAGGAATCCACACTCCTGACTGCGGAAGGATCTCCATTGTTCATCGTCACACTGACCACAAGCGGAATCCCTACATAAGCTGTCGCTTCTGATTTACTCAGCTGAAGCTGACGACTGACCACAATAACTTTGCAACGTCCTTCAGCAGTGTTGGAATTGTTTCCGCTTACGGAATCCGCTGCTGTGTATACAATCACCGTTTCTCCTTCTGAGACGGCAGTTACCTTTCCGCTTTCATCAACCGTCGCAACCCCGGGCTTTTCACTGATCCAGTTTCCCCCGCTTGCCTGCGGACTTTCAACCTGGAGGGAATAACTCTCATTCACACCAAGAATAAGCTCTTCTTTGTTCAATTTCACTGCAGGGGCATCCGTGGTTGTCAACATCCCCGGTGCAGATGACATCCATTGAATATTTCCGGCGACAGTAACCGCGGAAGGATCTGTGATCGTGCTTTTGTCTATTTTCTCATAACCCACCGGGCTCTGCGTGCTTTCAACCCATTCCACTGTGTCCTTTATGGTTTCTTCCGGCACTTCTTCCTCATGGGGCTTCGTCTCTTCCTTGGAAACATCAACCTCCGTCTCATCCTTCACTTCATCGGTAACATCTACTTTTTCATAAACAATCTCCTTTTTGACCTCCACAGACTGGGCAGAGGAAGGGAGCTTATAATTCTTGTACTTGCTGTCCGATAATTGTTGAACCATTACAGAATAAGTACCCGGTTCCAGATTAGTCTGGTAGATAATGCCGTCCAGATCCTCATCCGTCCAGCTGACGCTCTTGCCTGCAACGTCCTTTACCTCAACGGAAAACGGCACATTGGAAATCAGCTTTCCGGACTTTTTGTTCACAAACTTTATCTTCAGGTCCTTTTCGATTGAGGTCAGCTTCATCGTGACATCGATCACATTAACATACTCTTCTTCATTATATTCGGTCTGTTCCTGCTGTCTCGCTTCCTCCTCCTGACGCCGCTGCTCCTCTTCTAAAGCTTCTGCGGCCGCCTTTTTTGAGGCTTCCATATCAGCGACCGCCAAAAGCCCTGCCTGTCCGGGCAATGTAACATCAGCCAAAGAAGAACCCACACTGACAAACTCCGCCATCTGATCCGCGGCAGTTCTCATGTCCATATAGATTCCTCCCATAACCAAGGCTATGATCAGGATCATAATCCCGCCAAAGGTAATGACCTTATCCATCGTCTCCATATGTACCAGGCGCATCCAGAATAAAGCAAAAATGTTTTTCTTATCCTCTTCTTCCGACTCTTCCGTATTGTATTCCGGCTCTTCTACATAGTCTTCTGTGAAATTGCCTTCATAATCTTCCTGCTCCGCATCCTCTGCATAATATATGTACGGCTCCTCATAATCCACTTCCGGGTCATCCTCATAGACCTCTTCTGGATCTACTTGATCTACAAAATAACTTTCCGGCTCTTCCTCGTACTCTTCCCCGGAAATATCTGCCCCTGCAAGGAAATCTTTTGTGTTCCCTTCATAAGCTTCTTCCAGTTCTTCTTCCTCCGCTGAATATTCGTCTGCATTCTCGTCATAATATTCTATTTCCTCAGAATAGTACTCATCCGGTTCCAATTCATCGGTCTGCGCAGATGAACCAATACTCTGGCTGTCCTCATCCACAAAATCCTCCCAATTCATGTCGCCGGATTTTCCCCTTCCGTTTCTGTGTCTCAGCAATTTACCCATTTTTCTTCCTCTCAAGCAGTTTTTACGTGTTAACAAATTTGTAACATTATAACATCGCATAATCCAGACTTCAAGTAATTCCCCCAATTATTCAGAAATTCTTAAATTTTCAAATAGTCTGGACAATCTCGGCGTATAATAGTAGAATACAAGTATATTTTTATGTTTTCAAAGAAAGGCAGGATTTTTATTAAGGTAATGAAAAGCCAAAAGGAACCGTCATCTTTTTCCCGGAAAATTAACTGGCATCTTGTATTCATAGGAGTATTTTTGCTGATCGTCTGTCTTATTGTCTGGCGTGTGCTAAATTACGGCGTCAGGATCAA
This sequence comes from uncultured Acetatifactor sp., assembly GCA_947588205.1. Taxonomy (GTDB): domain Bacteria; phylum Bacillota; class Clostridia; order Lachnospirales; family Lachnospiraceae; genus Acetatifactor. Next base: position 84,041 of record CANPYG010000001.1, read on the forward strand.
TCCGAATGATTATGAAAACCAGGAATTTACCGCGGATATTTCGGATAACCTCATCCCTTTTATCCGGACAGAGGAGCAAAAAGCCAAGGATGACGGCATTACTACCATTGTCGCTATGGGTAATGCCCCCTTTGCCGATGACAGAGATTCCGACCAAAGCCTGGCTAATATAATAGCAAAGAAGGCCGACGCCGTTGTTTACAACTGCGCTGTCGCCGATTCATATCTTGCTGCCGAGAGTATTTCCCCCGTGTATTCCCCTGTTGATGCATTTAATTTTTACTGGTTAGCCTATAGCTTTTGTGCGCCAAACAGCAATTCCTCATTTCATGCTTATGATGCGGACTTAAAACAGGTCTATCAGAATGTATTTGAAGAGATGGGCGATTCCCTTTCTGAAGAAGGCAGGAACGTTTATTATAACTTATTATCCATTGATTTTAATACTGTGGATGTTATCGTCATTATGTATGATGCCAGCGATTATATGCTTGGGCGCCCGGTATATGATCCGGAGTACGAAGCGAACATCCAAACCTTTTCCGGCAATCTTACCGCCGGCATTGATTTGATTCAGGATGCATACCCTCATATTCAAATTATAGTCATGTCCCCCACTTTCGCCTATGCGGTGGACGACGACGGCGAATATGTGAACAGCGAAACCTACCGCTATGGGGATTTCCCCCTCTCCTCCTATATGAGTATGGAGGGGAATGCCGCCGCCATAGAGGGCGTTACCTTTTTGGACAACCTTTACGGAACGGTTTACGAGAGTATCGCCCCGGATTGCCTTAAGGACAATCTTCATCTGAATGAAAAGGGCAGGGAATTAGTAGCGGAGCGTTTTCTCTATGCATTAGATTACTATAAACCGGCATCCTAACAAAGTTCTGTCCTTTTTCAAAGATACTACACTGAAGTTCATTGTAGTATCCTTATAAATCTGATATCCGTCAATCGTATCAAACAAAATATATTCATAATCCAATAAATTCCCGACCAGTTGCTTATCCTTTGGCAGGATTATATAATGGCATTGATATTCCTTTGCCATCCCCGCAAGCTGGGACAGGTCAATGGTTTCTTCACGCATAAGATCATTTAGATCATTCTCTACCCACCCGAATACTTCACGTCCATAGGGCATGCAAACCAGCGGAGTATATTGACGCACATAATAGAGCATCTCATCCGGGAAAAGGGCCCTGACCTCTCTGCCCGGTATTATAATAGCGTCACAGATGTCCACTACGGTCTGCGGAACATGGTATTCGTTTTCCGCCTTTACAATCCCTGAAGACTGATAAATATAGCTTCCCGAGAGTGTTACCATTATAACGCAGAGCACTGCCGCCGCTACCCGCATTTTCCCTTTTACTTCCCCATACAATCTTACCGCCGTGTATGCTATCGTCATGGAAATCGGCAAAAGCCATAAAAGCCGCCAATAAATATCCTCCATTAAGCTGATTAATTTTGCAAATAAGGGATTAAAGAAAAGAAGCAGTATAATAAGCGGAACATAAACAAATAAAATCCTCACATGCCTGCGCTTTTCCTTCATCAAAAGATAAGCCAACGATACCAGATACCATCCTACCACTAAACCATTTCCCATATATTCCTGAAACATTTGAACATATTCCATAATATTTCTCTCTTCTCCATCGCCTGTTTATACTTCCATACCATGTTATGAAAGCCCATAACCCCATGCATCCCTTTTACCGGCATGCTTCGCCTGCAGAGCCCCCTAATGTAGAACAAAATACAATACCGCATAAACGACCGCCGGAAGACAGCATAAAAACATGGGGAGCAACAGCTTCCACTGCCGATAACATACCGAAGAGCATAGTCCCGCCACCCCCAGCAACAGGCACGACAACTCAGCCCCCTGTGTACTGCACAGACAGCCGGCCATCACTGCGGCGGTCAAGAGGATCCAGAGCGTCTTTTCGACTTTCTTCTGTTCCTGCATACGCTCCAGAATAGAAAGCAACAGAAAAAAAAGCACCGGTACAATAATGCTGCCCAGAGTCGCTTTCCCCTGTCTGCTTCTGAAGATCAAAAATCTCTCCGCTGAATATGTCGAATAATTCCCGAACAGCACCAAGAGCTCTGCAATTACCAGGAAAAGCGGAAGTCTTTCCCCATATTTTCCACAGAGCCTGCTGCCTATCAGATAAAAAACACCATATGCCATTGGAATCAACATCAACGGTACTGCTATATGGGCTACACTCGCCGCGTGAATCCCTGATATCCTGGCCAAAAAAGCTATCCATATGGGAAACGGTGCCAGCCCATGTCTCACATCCATACCAGTAAATCCGCCTGTATAAGGCGAAATGAGATAAAGGGTGTCGCTTTCCTCCGCCAACGTCGCCGTGGCTACATAATAAGCGTCATCGCCGTCAGTGAATGCCAATCTTGCTGCCTGAACCATTTGAAACACCAGCAGCAGGAAGAAAATACCCCACAGGACATGATGCCAGTAAGTCCTGTCCTTCCAGGTGTCCGGAAGAATGTACGCGGCACTTTGGGCGTGACGGGACCTGACCCGCAGTCCTGCGGAAAAAAGGAGTAATATAACTGTCAATATAATATATACTGCAGTCACGCGGGACAACCGGGCATGAATGAGGATAAACGGAACACAGATCAGCTGAAAAAGGGCCCACAGGATAATCTGCCCCATTACCCACATAAAAACCAGATTTTTTTTATATTTTCCAATGCCGACTGCCGCAATATTACCTATAAAAACGGGAATTATCAGCATCCATATTATCAATACCAGCACTTTTTCTGCCGTGTACATTCTCCCTTTCTCCTACAACTTTTTTCAACAATCCTCCGTCTAACGATAGAACTCCTTCACCATATCGCTGATATAATCCACCTGCTCCATGGTCAGCCGATAGTACATCGGAAGTCTGAGCAGCCTCTCGCTTTCCCTGGTAGTATACCTGTCTTCCCCATGGAACCGGCCAAATTTCAAGCCGGCAGGCGCGGTATGAAGCGGAATATAATGGAATACCGCCAGAATATCCTTCTCTGCCAGAAAGCTCTTAAGTGCAGTCCTCTCCTCAATATCCTTCGCTTTGATATAGAACATATGGGCATTGTGTACGCAGCCCTCCGGCACAACGGGAAGCTCAATCTTCCCCTCCTGTGCAAGCCCCTTCAGGTTCTCATAATAACGGTTCCAGCAGCCAAGCCGGGCGTCGTTGATCTCTTCCGCCATTTCCAGCTGCGCATAGAGGTAAGCCGCGTTCATATCGCTAGGCAGATAAGAGGAACCATAATTGATCCAGGTATATTTATCGATCTGCCCGCGGTAATATTTACTGCGGTTCGTGCCCTTTTCACGAATGATCTCCGCATCCTCCACATACTTTGGATCCTTTATGAGCAGGGCTCCGCCCTCACCCATACTGTAATTCTTCGTCTCATGAAAGCTGTAGCAGCCAAAGTCACCGATCGTTCCAAGCGCCTTTCCCTTATAAAAAGACATCACTCCCTGCGCGGCATCCTCGATCACCATCAGATGATGACGCTGTGCGGTCTCCATGATCGTATCCATTTCACATGCAACCCCGGCATAATGGACCGGTACGATCGCCTTCGTGCGTTCTGTAACAGCGGATTCAATCAGCTTTTCATCCAAATTCATGGTATCCGGGCGAATATCCACGAATACCGGCACCGCCCCCCTGAGCACAAAGGCGTTTGCCGTGGATACAAAAGTATAGGCGGGCATGATCACCTCATCGCCTTCCTTTACCTGGGAAAGCATTGCCGCCAGCTCCGTAGCATGGGTGCAGGAGGTCGTCATAAGACACTTGGCAGTTCCCATCTTCTTTTCTATCCACTCATTACACTTTTTGGTATAAGGTCCGTCCCCGCAGATCTTCTGGTTCTCCACACACTGGCGGATATACTCCATCTCATGTCCCGTATAGGGCGGTACATTAAAATTTATCATACTCTGCCTCTTTTCCGCGCTCATTTCGCGCTCTGTAATAATATGAATTTCTCATTTTCAAAGGTAACCTCATAGGCATACTGCTTTGCCCAGTCAAGCAAAAGAACAAGCTTGGCATCCTCCGTACTGCTTATCCCATAAACGGAATCCTTCAGCCCCGCTTCCAGGAGGAGCACCGGCGGTTCCCTTTTCCCTTCTGCGATCTGGACTGATATTGCCTCAAGATCCGCCTCCATTATACTATAATTGTAGGATAAAAGATCAGGCCAGGAGGTAATGGCAAAGGGCATTTGTAAATAATAGGACATTGCCGGTATCTTCCCATACAGGATGACTTCTTTCCCTGTGAGCCCATTTTCGGACACATAAGAAGATATGGATTCTATCACTTCTGCACGGTCGGGCGAAGTGTACATTCCTTTTAAAACATCATTGCCTTCTATTCTTGTGTGAAGGTTCTCCCCTCCACCGCTTTCAGAAAAAACATATACCAGGCCAAATCCCATACTCTGAATTCCCAGCATAAATATTATGCACAGGAGCATCGCTTTCACCGGAAAGCTTGCCAGCAAAAACCCAACCGGACCTTGATTCTTTTCCGATGCCTTCAAGGATCGCTCTTTCCGAATCCCTTCCTTCGAAATCCACATCTCCTTTGGCATCCATCTGATCAGGCGATACAACATCCACAGGGTAAAGGGAGCCACCAAAAAAAGGTTGTTAATGCTGGAATACAGATGATTATTGCTGCCAAGAGGCGTTATTATCTGTATCAGGATACCCATTCCGAGGATCAGTTTATCCCGGGGGGCAGCGCCGGGCCGCACTATCGTGACCAGACCGATTGCAATAGTGGCAGTCAGCAGAAAAACGCTCCACTGAAAAACGCTCTCCTTGGTGGTATATCTTAAGTTAAACATATCATAGTGCATCATCATATAATAAAAGCTAAGGAACACGCAGACCACATAGCCGATCTTTTTCAGCTTGACCAATCTGCCCGGCAGCACGGCAAAGCCCAGGATGCCGAGGAGAAGAAAGCCCCCAAAATGCCCCAGCCAGATCAAATTTTGCAGATAATTCCTCCATTGGGAATGAATCATGGAATACACCGTATAGCCTGAAGCCTCCGACGGCATCTCCATCAGACGCCGGATCGCATCGATATATTCCGTAAAGCTATATCTCATGGTCAGGTATGCCAGGCAAAGACCTACACTCACTGCATATCCAAGAATGCACCATAGAGTCTCCGCGAGCACCGTCTTCCCTTTTTTTCTACAAATCAGCCCATAAGCCCAGACACTCAGGATCATCCCCATCTCCGCAAGATTAGGGAACCGTACAAATACATTGAGCCCGAGAAAAATTCCCGCCAACACAAAATAATGCTTCTTATTCTCAGTCAGCGCACAATACAGCGCGATCGTTCCCGCCCCAAACAAAACATAGGTCAGATAATTATACAAAAGCGCCGTAGGACACCAGCACAGATTGAGGGCCAGCATTTCCCCGGCAAATGCAAAGATGGGCGGAAGCTTTACCTTCCTGATAAAGAAGTAGTACCCCATTAATGCCAACAGACATACCAACAGGCCCGTATACAGATTTAACCCCGACATACGATTTCCAAGGGGCATCCTGGTGAACAGATTCCCCAATGCATTGCCGAGATACGTGCTGAATACCCACATGGGATCCATCCGGTCCATATACAGAAAGTTCCCATAATTATACCCGGTATCCCACCATTCTACCCCCAAGAAGATATGCCTGAGGGGATAGAAGAATAAAATGACAGGGAAAAGAATCCTTTCACACCATCCGTACCAACGCTTCCATCCCTGTAATCTCTCCTGAAGCATCCTATTATCCCTTCTGACCTTAACTTTCTTTCCGGTCTTAGCCTTCCTTCCGGTCTGCCAGTATCGCATCGATCCTGCCAAACAGTCCGTTTATCTTATTCCACAGCGGCAGGCGGCCCACTAAGCCAAACAAAGCACCCCTCAGCATGTCCACGCAGATCCCTATAACGAACGCCAAAACCACCGTGCCAATGCATCTTATCCCAAACATTAACGGATTGCCCTCCTGCGAAGCCCCTAACCAGGACGGCCATAAATACCGTACCTCCCAGTGCTCCTGAAGCAGGTATACCCCCAGGGAATAGGGCGCAATGCGCAGGATTATTCCGGAAATTACCCCATCCTTTATCCGCCAGTGGTAAAAGCCCACAAACAGGCATACCGCCGCAAGAAGTGTCAGTATATGATTGTATCCGCATACGCTTGTCATAAAATATTCAAATTTCCCTGTCTTGAAATACAGGAAACGGATGGTCAGTGTGAGAAGAAGCATTCCTGCACATACTATAAAGTATAACAGGATTCCGTTTCTGGACAGCCTCCTTCTGCGCCGTGCATCCTCCGTGGCTTTACAAAACTCTTCCATGCCATACAGCCGCAGATAAGCCGCTACCAAATATACAAATATAAACCAGAGCCCGTCATAGCCCAGATTATCCATTGTAAGCTGCATGGGAACCACCGACTTGCTGACAGACAAAAACAGCAGCAGGAAAAGTATTACCAGGCGTAGCTGCTCCTTTTTCATCCCCTTTACGGCGATCCGTAGGATCGGGGAAAACAGATACATCGTCACATAAGCGGTGATAAACCAGTAATGTACCATTTGAACAGGGAGCACATAATAAAGTATCTGATAAATCGTTATTTCAGACGGAACAAGTACCCCGCAGGCGACCAGCGCCAAAGGGACCAAAAGGCTGTAAAACAGCACCTGACATAGCAGCTCGACCAGACGTTTTGTCTTAAATCCGGTTTCCACCAGGAAAAAACCACTGATCAGCATATAGACATCCACAGCCACAATGGACAGCAGCTCCAGGGTCCAGGCCACGTAGCCGTTTGCGTCCAACTGTCCGGTCAAATCGGGCAGAAGTCCACCCTTGTCCAGATAATGAAGCATTGTGACCATAAACATTGCAAGAATGCGCAGAAGCTCTATATTTGCCATCCTCTTTTTATTTCGTGCCATTGAACATCACCTCACCTGTTTTGGTTCCAGGCGCCTGTAACGTTTCCCTGGACATTATCCGTCGCTTTACTGATAATAAATTTCGGGCGGCCCTTCACCTCTTCATAAATCCTGGCGATATAATGGCCGATGATCCCCAGGCTGATCATGATAAATCCGCCAATAATCAGCACGAGCAAAATTACGGTGGTGAATCCTTCTACCGCAGTTCCCGTCAAGAACCTCACCAAGGTCTGAATCGCCAGAATAATACTGAACAAAATGGAAACCACGCCCATGACCGTCACCAGCTGCAGCGGGAGCGTACTGAAGGAAGTGACATTCCTGATCGCATACTTCATCAGACTCCACGTAGACCATCTGCTTGTTCCAAACTTCCTTTCCTGCACCTCATATTTCACAGATGTAGCGCGGAAGCCCGCCCAGAAAGATAAGGCACGGAAAAAAGTGTTCCTCTCCGGCAGGGCAGTCAGCACATCCACTACCTTACGGTCTAAAAGCTTAAAATCGGAAGAAGCGTTCATATCTATTTTGATCAGTCCGCTCATGATCCGATAAAACAATCCTGCAGAAAGCTTATGCGCAAGGCCTTCCTTTCCCCGGCTGCTCTTAATGCCCTCTACCACCTCATAGCCCTCCTGCCAGAGCTTCCACATCTGAAGAATTACTTCCGGTGGATGCTGGAGATCGCAGTCCATAACTACCACTGCGTCTCCCAGGGCGATCTGCAGACCTGCAAAGATACTGGCTTCCTTCCCGAAGTTGCGGGAAAACTCTGCGCCCTTGATCCTGGGGTTTTCTTTCGCGGCCTTCTGGATCTCCTGATAAGTATTATCCCTTGAGCCGTCACTGATAAAAACCAGTTCGTAATCGATTCCGGCCCCTTCCAGCAGACCTGACAATACACTTACTGTATTTGAAATATTCTGTTCCTCGTTATAGGAGGGAAGGACTACTGATAATAACGACATAATATCCTCCCGTTATTCAATATTTTCCGTTTTAATATACATGATCCCGTCCACGATCTGTATGGAATCCTCAGCTGGGAAACTTCCCATCTTCCGGTAAAAATCCGCATAATAGGCGTCTGTCATGGCTTCTGCCGGAAGAATATTCAAAGTCGCCCCCAGATAATGACGGATGAACAGCTCATAATTATCCCCGCGATACAATAAGGAATCTCCCGTTATCCCGATCATTCCGGAGGTAACAGCTCCTGTAATATCAGTCGTCGGAAATTCTTCATTTCCCACCACACCAACCATGGCGATGGGAATTCCCTGATAATAGCCTTCTGTCTGTTCAATACGGTCCAACAGGCGTATACAATAAGCATACGTCTTTTCATAACGTTTGGCAAGATTAGAATAAGCAATATTATCTGTCACCGCATAATTTACCACCAAAACAGCCGCCGCTGTCAACAGACACCAGGAACGCAGCGCACAGCCCGTATCCGGGGTTATCCGGACAACCCTTCCGGAAATTTCTCTATTCGATTCAGTCCCGGCAAAGGTCCCTACAGCTTCCATCCCCATTGTACCGGCGGGGCTGTAACGGCTCACAAAGGCTATCATCAAGATCAGGAACAGCACCCACTGATACCGCATCAGAAGATGATAGTTTACATCAGGCGATATCAACAGGATCAGATTTGCGGCGACCGGCAGTCCCGCCGCCAATAAAATGGCCATACAATAAAACCAGGGGCTCCTCCACCATTTTTTCAGCACAATCAGACGGATGAATGTAAACAGCGTCAGGCCGGCCAGGAGTATCAGCGCGATTATGGAGAAGATATTATGGAACAATACATTCCCTTTTAATGTAAAGGCAAAAAAGTCATGATACATTGACTTTAAAATAGAAAATAATCCCTTTTCACCGATCGAACCCATTCCATTGATTCCCTGATAATCGTCCAGGGTCTTTCCCTGAAGCCTGAGAAGAAGCTGAAGCACCACATAATAAAGGACGCTCCCCAGGGCTCCCATATACAGATATCTGGCCCCCCTTTGGAGCTTCTCCTTAAACGGCATCTCCGACATCGCCAGCATCAGGATTCCATAGATGGAAAGCAGCACGGCAAAAGGAAGATATGCCTGGTAAGTTCCCATACTCAGGGCAAGGCACACCATACCTCCCAGGAATCCCCATTTAAATCTTGCAGTTAAAAGCACGGACAAGATCGCCAGAAACAGGGCAAGCATATAACCGTCCATGGTGAACACATAAGCAAAGGTGGAGGCTACTGCGGGAAAAGAAACCAGCAACCCACTGATTAAGACAATACATCCTTTGCTTTTCACCTCCAGGAATTCTGTCAGCGCAACGCCCGCCAGGGCAAGATTGAAAATAGCGATCAGCCCTATTACCCAGGGCAATGTATAATAGGAAGAAAAGCCACAGGCTATGGTCAGGAACCATCTGCCGGAGGTGATCATGTTCTGATCAAAATAGATACTGTCCAGCCCATCATGATTAGGAATATCCGACAGCAGAATAGGCATGTGGATGAGCAGGCCAAACAAAACTGCCGACACAAACGCAGTCTTCCATTCCTGCTTTATATGGGATTTTATCCATCTCCATGTCTGCTCCGGACTTTTCATTTAGCTTCTCCTTCCAGGCTGCAGCAGCTTTTTTCCTTTACAAATGAACCCTTACGATAGATCCTGACCCGACATAAGCGCCGCGATCCGAAACGCCCCCCTGCCGTCGATCAATTGCCTTTCCGCAGTGCTCAGGGCTTTTCTTTCTGCGAAGCTTTCCGCCATATCCCCAAATCCCGCCTTGAGCCGTTCCAGCACAAGCTCCGGTTCCCTGTGGTACTTCCCCGCATACACCGCGATTTTTTCCTTCCCCAGGGATTCTGCCAGCATTTCCTGATTTTCCGCATAGGAAAAGCACAAAAAAGGAATTCCGACAGCCGCGAGCTCATAAACGGTGCTTCCCCCGGCGGTTATGGCGATATCGCAGTTTCTCATGAGCCCCGCCATATCAGACACATCCACATGCACATGAATCTGCGGATTGCTTTTTCCCCGTTCCCGCCACTCCTGTACATGCGGATGGAACCGACCGACTACCACATGGTAGTTGATTCCATCCCGCCAGACGGCTTCCAATACCTGCGCAGCAATATTTTCGCTGTCTCCGCCCCCGGTAGTGATCAGAACATCCTTCACCCGGGATCGCAATTCATAACCGCCCTTCAGAAATTGCAGCCGGATCGGCGCATATTGCGTTCCCAGATAAAAGTGGGTTTGCGTCTCTCCATATAGCTTACGATACCTCTGTGAGGAAGCATATAAATTATAGTTGACAACAACATCCGCCGGATAGGCGTGCTTTTGCATATCATCGAGCAGCCATACCCTGCCATATTTTTTCAGGGCGGTCAAATAGCGGTCTGTTGCGAAATAGCTGTCTACCAAAAAAAGCCTGTCCTCTTCCTTTCGGAATATCTCATCCAAAAAAGGAAGCTCTTCCTCCATGCGGGCACAGTCGCCTCCCAGGACGACCGTTCTGAAATTCCTACTTTCTATAAGCCCTGCGGACTGCTCATCCGCCGTCAGGAAAGAAATATCCTCCTTCCCTCCCAGCACAAAAGCCAGCCCTTCCGCAATGGTAAGGCATCTCATCAAATGGCCTGCCCCTATCCTTCCGTTGCCGTCCGCCCGAAAAAAGAATTGACGATTCCTTTTATTCTCCATCAGTTCCATTAAAATCCACCAGCTCCCAGCTCATGGGAGTTCCCAGTTTTGCGTCTTTTCTGATTCTTTTGCCTAACAGTTCCTCATAATACTTCGTGTGCAGACCGCAGGAAGGGCGCACAGAACGCAGGTTTTCCGGCGTAAAGATATCGCCTGCCTTCATATCCTTGGCAACGAACAGGGACCTGGCAAAATTTCTGTTTGCCTTTTGTTTGGGGGTAAGATCATAGCTTACCTTTCCCAAGGCTTTCTCCACAATGCGGATATGATCCACCATTTCCTTAAATTCATGAGGCTCCATGGAAAACGCGGCGTCTGCTCCGCCATCCGACCGTTTCAGGATCAAATGCTTTTCCACCACCTTCGCCCCAATTGCCACGCCTGCGGTAGCCACTGCAGTTCCCAGGGTATGGTCGGACAAACCCACAATACATTGAAAAGTATCCTTCATAGAGGGAATTGTCCTCAGATTGATTTCCTCATAAGGCGCAGGATACGAAGAGGTGCATTTCAACAGAATGACATCCTCATTACCTTCCTCCCTGCAGATCCTGAGCGCCAGCTCAATATCGGACAAATCGGCGATACCGGTGGATATCATGATCGGTTTGCCCTTCCCCGCAATCTTGCGGAGAAGCGGAATATCGTTAATCTCAAAGCTGGCCACCTTATATGCGGGCACGTCCATCTCCTCCAGGAAATCCACGCTGGTCAAATCAAACGGGGAAGAGAAGAAAAGCAAGCCCAATTCTTCCGCGATTTTCTTGAGCTTCGGCTGCCATTCCCAGGGCGTATATGCCGTTTCATACAGCTTATGAAGGGTAGTTCCGTCCCAAATGGTTCCCTGGGTAATCTGGAAACAGGGCGCGTCGCAATCCAATGTGATGGTATCCGGAGTATAGGTCTGGATCTTAACAGCATCCGCGCCCGCCTCCTTTGCAGCATGCAGGATCTCCACCGCCTTGTTATAGTCCATCCCGTGATTCGCGGACATCTCCGCGACCACAAAGGTGGGTGAACCCTCGCTGATTGTTTTATCTCCGATTCTGATTTCCTGATTCATCAAGACATTCTCCTCCATAAATAGGGAAGGGCTTATCCCTGATCCCATGATCAAGCCTTCTGTTCCATCATCATCTGATATTTGATTTCAGCTATTTTCCAATCCGTCAGGCTATCAATATCCTGAACCTCCATCTCGGATATTTCAAACGGAAGGATCCTTCCCACCATCAAGCTTTGATTCTGTCTCAACGCCTCCGTCCGAAAAAAATAAAACTGTCCGGCGTCATGATAATGTGCATCCAGATCCTGAGAACGGGAATTCAGGTATTGCGGGTACTGAAACGTCAAAAAACCGTCCTTCATAACCAGGGCTCTTTGCGGCGGGTAGGAAAAGCGGACCACTGGAATCAACGTATCCGCTTCTGAATCTTCAAACAGCTGCGCTGCCTTTTGCAGCTTTTTTGCCGTCACAAAGGGCGCCGTAGGGTAGAGACATGCTCCCGCATCAAAGGATTGCCCCCTCTTTTCATATTCCTCCAGGACTTCCAGAAGCACCTGGGTCGTCGTCGCATAGTCGTTGGAAGTCTTCTCACTGCGGTAAAAAGGAACCTTGGCCCCGTATTCTTCTGCGATTGCAGCGATCTGCGAATCATCCGTAGAAACCATTACCTCATCAAAGATTCCGCAGGAGACGGCAGCTTCAACCGAATACGCCAAAATCGGCTTGCCGCAAAAATCCTTCCTATTCTTTTGGGGAATCCGTTTACTGCCTCCCCTGGCCGTAATAATCGCAATTGTTTTCATCCTAACGCCCTCCGTCACGTCATACCTATGCTTCCGCCGGATTTAAAATCGCCATTAAAACGACGTCACGGAATCTTCCATTCACAAAAACATCGTCCCGCATACAGGCTTCCTTAGAAAAACCAGCTTTTTCATAACTTTTGACCGCCTGTAGATTATCTGCATACGCCAGCAAATAAATCCGGTGAAGGCATAATTCCGTAAAACCGTACCGAAGCATCAGTCTGGCGGCGCTTGTGCCGATGCCCTTCCCCCGGAAGGATCCTTCTCCTATATAAATCCCATATTCCGCTTTTCTGTTTTGTCTATCGATATTACGAAGATAAACGCAGCCGATCGGTTCATCGGATTCCTCAAGACAGATGACCATCTGCACCACTTTCCCGGTATCCACCATTTCCCGAACCCAATTGAGGTGTCCCTCTCTTGTAAACGGATTCTGGCTAAAGGAGCTTTCCCGAATATCCTTCTGATTGCGCCATGCAACAATTCTGTCAGTATCCTCCGGGTTCATATACCGCAAATAGATATGCGCCGTTTCATCCCAATATTTCCGTTCCATTCAAATCCCCTCAACCTAATCCTTTTCGTGCTGTTTCCGACAAAATCCAAATCCCGTTTGCTTAACTCTTTCTTAATTTCCAGACCCACTGTTTGAAGCCATAATACCACAGAAAGAGCAGATCCGACTTCCCCTGCAGGGCGATAAACTTCCGCTCCGTTTCTCCGATACGCTCTCGATAATAAGGATTCTTTTGGAAATCAGGAAATTTTTCCTCTATGCCCTTCCTCAGCTCCTTTACAAAAGCGAGCCTGGGACTTTTCACCCCTGACAGATAGGAAAAAAGGGTATTGCAGTAATAGACCTCCGCGAACCAATACTCAAGCTCCGGAAAATATTCTCCCAGAAAGCCTCTTTTTTTACAATCCCGATATAATAATTCGGCAGCCGCCATGCGGTCCCGGCACTTTTCCTCTGAAATATAATGGACCGTGGAGGTCTGGTGCTGATAATAGAAGTACATAGGTTCCTCTACTCTTTCAAAATGCCGGAAGTACAGACTCCATAAGGGACCTGCGTAATTATCCTCATAAAAAATACCGGCAGGAAAAGTTAAGCAGTTGTCCCGAATTACACTTGCCCGATAGATCTTCACCACCATACTTCCAGGCCGCACGAACAGGCTCCTGTGCTTCTCCTTATCCAACAATCCGGTCTGTTCCTTATCGTTATTCTGGACTATTCTTCCGACTTCCATGGTATGGCGGTCTACCAAGCTATAATCGCAGCCGACTATATCCGCGCCTGTTTCCTCCGCCCTCTGCAGCAGCTTCTCATAAAAATCCGGTGTCACCCAATCGTCGCTATCAATAAATCCGATCCATTCCCCGCTAGCGGCCTTTAACCCTTCATTTTTGGCTCCGCCCTGCCGTTGATTCTTACGATAGGTGATGACCCTTATTTTCTCAGGGTACCTTGCCTCATATTCCCTTAGAACCTGAAGCGAGCAATCCGTAGACGCATCGTCGACCGCAATGATTTCGTAATCCGGTATCGTCTGCGCGATCAGGGAATTCAGACAGTATTCCAGTTTTCCTTCCCCCGCCATATTATAGACAGGCACAATAACGCTTAGCTTCATTTTCTCCGTCTTCCTCCCGAACCTATCGCCGTTACGGTTCCCCTTCTAGCAGCCTTCCTTCCGCCGTCCGCGTGTCACTCCGGCGTTCCGCGTTCCACTGTTACCTTACCGTCCTCCACACGATATACAATATCACATTTTTCAATTGTCTGCAATCTGTGCGCTATGATCACCAGCGTTTTGCGTCCGTGGAGCCTGTTGATTGAATCCATAATCGCAGTTTCCGTATCGTTATCGAGAGCGGAGGTCGCTTCATCCAGAACCAGCACCTCCGGATCATAATAAAGCGCCCGGGCAATCCCTATTCTCTGCCGTTGCCCGCCTGACAGGCGGATTCCCCGTTCCCCGATTCCGGTCTCCAGTCCCTGCGGAAGACCTTTGACAAACTCCTCCAGTTGGGCTTCCCTTAATACCTCCCAGAGCCGTTCTTCCTTTATTTCCTCCTCCGGCACGCCGAATGCGACATTTTTGCGGATCGTATCGTCCAGCATAAAAATCATCTGGGGAATATACCCGATGTTCTTAAGCCATCCCCGGTAATTTTCCTTCACATTCCGTCCATCCGCCAACACCGAGCCGCCCTTAGGCTCCAACAGACCCAGCATAATATCCACAATTGTACTCTTGCCGGCTCCTGAGGTTCCTACAATCCCGACCGACTTCCCGACCGGAATGGTAAGCGCCGCCTTATCAAAAATAAGCTTCTCCGTATTTGGATAGGCATAGGTGATATCCTGCATCCGGATTTCCTTTTTTACCGGAAGCTTCTCGGCTTCAACAGCAAAGGAAGACATATCCACCTTTTCCCCGTTGATCTCTTCCTGGAGATTGTCGCTTACGCCCATAAAAAACGGTTCAAAATAAGCGATGGAATTGATCTGGTTATTGATCCTGTTTACACTGGGAAGCAGGACAAGCGCTGCCGCCGCAAAGGTAGTGATCGAATTCAGCATCTCGTCCGTCGGCATCCCCGACAGCACCATAAACGCCATATATCCTACCATACAAATGACACAGACCGTTTCTATAAGCAGCTTCGGAACATTATTATAAAGGCTATATTTCTGCACCGCATCCACATAGCCTTTGCCGCACTTTATATATTCCGACACAAAATACTGCTCCTTACAGGTAATCTTAACCTCCTTGATTCCCTGAACGGTCTGAGAGATCCATTTAAACAATCCGCTGTAATAATTCTGATTATCCTCTCCCGCCTTATGCATAATAGGCTTCAGAACCTTTTTAATCAGGAAAAGCAGCAGCAAAAGCACCACTGCGATCAAAATCGTCATCGTGCCATTCTGGATAAAACAAAAGGATACCACAAAAAGGGATACAATGCCGTCTGACAACAGCTGCAGCAGCGCCAGGATCAAAGCATACATATTATTCACGTCGGATGTAATATTCCGCTGCACCACGGCGGTATCTGCGTTAAGGTAAAATTCATATCCGCGGCGCAGATAGTTGCGCATCATCCGCTCCGATGTCCGGAACTGATTGGTATAGATAAAGCTAAGCATTAATTTCTGCTGGATATACAAAAATAGATTCTTTATGACAAAAATCAGGATCATGGTCAGCATGATCAGCAGCATGAACCGCTCCCTGCTTCCTCCTCCCACAAGGCGATAGAAGTAATTCAGGAGCTTATTTTCCTCTATCGCGTTGCTGTCGAGTATGGTACCCATCACAGGCACTACGATTCCCACGCCCGCTGTCTGCAGGGCGGCGCCGAACACCATCAGAATAATCAGTCCGAGCATGCTGCTTTTTTGCTTTTTATCCAGTAATCTGTTTAGCTTTTCCCAAATCTGCCACATCTTACCCCTTGTTTATCCTTCCGCTTCCTCAAATCTGTTCGTTTTGTCTATGCCTCAACGGATCCTCATAATGATCCATAAAATCAGGACCCAGACGTACTACCTCGTCCGCAAACTGGATGCCCGTCATCTCCGTCAGCACGCCGACTACCTTCTTAAAGCGGATTCCAGGGAAGAAATTCAGCATCTCCATGGGAACGGTAGCGTCGAACTGCGGATACTGTGGGAAAATCTTTTTATAGTCCAAAACATCCCTCGGATGCGGTTTTATAAAAATAGTTCCTTCTTTCTCATATATGGCAACCACATCGCGGAAAATCTTCTCTCTGACATCCAGGGTACACAAGGGCTTCGTCAGGATCAAAATCTTATCCCCGATCCGGCTGCTTTCTGTAAGCTGCTTCTCCAAGCCTTCCATATCCCTGATAAACGTCTTTAAAATCAGTCTCTTATCCTCCTCCGTCAGCCGATCCACCAGGGTCTGGCGTCTAACCTCAACATACTGCGGGCAAGGATACTTGATTGCGGAAATATTATCCACCTCCATATCAATGCAATACTTTCCGTAACCATTATGCACAAAAATTAAATTAAATTTTCTTGAAAGAAACGCCTTTAATTTGAAATGCCCTCTGTTCGCATAACGGGCGTCATCCTTATTCTTCAAAGTATTCAGGCCATCCTCCAACGCATGATACCGAATCTTTTTCTGATTCAAATAATACCCGATGGGATCAGCGTCGCAATACACATATATTTCCCCGTATTCCTTAAAGTTCACTGGAATAAAAGGCTCTTCCAGCTTGGCAAATTCCTTTGTAAATTTGATACGGTACAGAAGATTGCCCAGGAAATTGCCTGTTCCCGCCCTCCACTTTTGCAGCTCCGGGAAATACGTATCCCTTTTTTCATCAAACTCAATGACCTCTTCAAACAGACCGGAGCGTTCTACCCGTTCCTTGAGCTTTTCAAAATCGGTGGATAATTTACTAAGCACCAGCGTCGCCTGCCCGCGTTTTTCCTTGGGAAGATTCAGTTCCTTCAAAAAAGACACTTATACATGATAATAGGTATGACAAACATATATTCTTTCCTTCATATATCGCTCCTCCTTATTCAATATCTCCTGTTTTCTCTTTTATATAAGACAATCCGATATCAGAAACAGTATAGCAGACTCGCTTTTTATCGTCAATGGTATTCTCCCCCTACGTTTTTTAAAGTTTTCTTAAAAATACTTTATTATAAAAATGATTTGTAGTATAATAAAAACAGTTCTATCATTCTATCATAATTTTTAAAAGGAAAAATCATGGAAACATTAGCGATTCTGGGAGGCCGCCCTGTACGCAGCACTCCCCTCACTTATGGAAAACAATATATTGACGAGGAAGATATTCAGGCGGTGGTTGAGACACTCAAAAGCGATTATCTCACCTGTGGTCCGAAAATTACCGAGCTGGAGGAGGCTTTGTGCCAGGTGACAGGCGCCAAATACTGCGTTGCCGTCAGCAACGGCACTGCGGCCCTCCACATCGCCGCAATAGCTGCTGGTCTTGGAGAGGGGGATGAAGTGATCACCTCACCCATAACCTTTGCGGCATCAGCCAATTGTTCCTTATACTGCGGGGCGAGGCCCGTTTTTGCCGACATCAATCCTGAGACCTATAATATTGACCCCAAGGCTATCCGTAGATGCATAACTCCCAGGACAAAGGCAGTCGTCGCGGTAGATTTTACCGGTCAGGCGGTGGCGTTGAATGAAATCCGCAGTATCTGCGACAAGCATCACCTGACTTTGATCGAAGATGCCGCCCATTCCATCGGAACCCGTTATAACGGAAGACCTGTGGGCAGCATTGCGGATCTGACCGCATTCAGCTTTCATCCTGTTAAGACCGTCACCTCCGGCGAAGGGGGCGCTGTCACCACCAACGACGAGGCGCTCTATAAAAGGCTTCTCCTGGCGCGGTCACACGGCATTACCAGGGATCGGGCGCAAATGACGTTCCCATCGGACGACCCTTGGTATTATGAGCAGATAACCCTCGGATATAATTACCGTCTCACAGATTTTCAGGCAGCCTTATTGCTTAGCCAGCTGAAAAAACTAAAAATGTTCTCGGCCCGCAGGAAGGAAATTGTTGCCAAATATAATGAGGCATTTTCAAACATTCCGCAGATTCAGGTACAGAAAGAAATTCCGGAATCCGATACGGTCAGACATTTATATATTCTGCGTATAAAATGCGATATGCTGACCTGCACAAGGCGGGAGTTCTTCGATGCACTTTACGCCGAGAATATTCATTGCCAGGTACATTATATTCCTGTTTATTGGCTTCCGTATTATGAAAAGATCGGATATAAAAAAGGTCTCTGCCCGAATGCAGAAACCTATTATGGAGAATGCATGAGCCTTCCCCTTTATTATTCCTTATCCGATAAGGATGTGGATGATGTAATACGTGCAGTGAATAAGCTGATAGCCTATTACCGCAAATAGTATTATGGGTTTACCGGGCTATTGCTGCTTACACAGATGCAGAAATGGTAAATATCTACCATTCCTGCATCTGTTTCTATTTCCCGCAACGGGTTCGTATCACCAGTGTACCATTTTTATACCCCATTTACAATTTTCCAAGCTAAATGTATCCTAATGTTTTTTCCTAATAATACATCAGCCCTAAAAGCATATGCCGGAAATATAATAAGCCGCACCCTAAATGCCAGCCATAGAACAACCACTCTGTTACGAGCAGATACCAGGCCTTACTCCTTTTTAGTGTACTTTTCAGCATAACCACAGCAGACTCCGCAAACGCAAAAAACATTCCATGCATATATCCCCAGGAGAAATTCATATCCTTGCTTCTGGCACCGCTCTCATACATCACCATCATCATAAGAAGACCTACGATGGCAATCTGCCAGGAAAAGCGATAAAATGTATTGTCCTTTAATTCTTTATGATGAATAAGCAAAACCACAAGGGGGAATGCCCATCCCAGTAAAATTGCCAAGGGAATATTGTCGCAGTACATCTTCCATGCAGTCAGCCATCCAAAAGCCAAACCGGATGCTTCTTGTTCCTTCTCTCCAAACATTCCAAAAAACTGATACAGAAGATTGCAAAAAGTCGGTATAAAACACAGGCCAAGACAAACTGTTGCCTTCAGATTCTCAAATTTCCCTTTAATAAGCCGATATAACATAATCAAGCCGGCTGTTGCCACCAACAATAATGTAAAGGTCGGCTTCGTCATTGTCGCCAGTAAAAGCATTGCGCTAAATGCAACCCCTGATTTCCAGGAAAAGTTTTTTTCATAATTCTTTAGGAGCCGGGCGAACTGAAAAAAACAAATGATGGCAAGGGGGCGAACCGCCAGATAAGTAGCATTGTGGTATGGATTGGGGGTAAAAACGCCCCGATATCTCCCATGTATGCCCGGAAGGGAATCCAAAAGCACCGGCGAAAGCATGGACACCAAAAATAAAGTGATCACCAGTACGTCCGCCACGCCCCTAAGGAGCATCTCAGGGCAATTCCAACGGTTATTTTTCCACTCATCCTCTATCTGACGATTGATACAAATTTTCAGGAGCACCACACTCAGGGTATTTAACAAAATCAATACGGTTGTGATCGCCCATTCCGGCGACATAAAAAGATCAAAAAAAGCGCCCAGCTTAAAGAAGACCGGATATGAAAAATACACACCATTATTTAATCCCTGCATTTCCAGCATATACACGCCGATATCGGAATGGTACCACTGCTCGTTTCCAATTGCCTGATGATAAAAAAGGTAACCGGTCGCTATCGTATAAATGAAAAGCAGTATGCCAAAAAATACCCAATCCCAAATCAATATTTTCTTTTCATTCTTCCGCATTTTGCTCATGAGACCCTCTAATCCCGCAAATACTTGCTTTGTCTACTGCTCCACATTTATCTTTTCTTTAATTACATATTGTGGGGAATTATTCAGACTGATATATATTCTGCCAATATATTCCCCGATCAGGCCCAGCATCAGCATCATCATTCCTCCGAAAAAAACAATCGCAGACATAATGGAGCTAAATCCAAGCGGTACTTCCGGGTTCACCAGCTTTTTAACGATCGTATAAAAGCCATAGAGGAAGCCGAAGGCCGCACAGATTGCGCCCATAAGCGTTGCAATACGCAGGGGCTTCACAGAAAAAGCCGTAAACCCATTTATCCAAAGACCCAACAGCTTTTTTAAAGTATAACCGGATTTGCCCTCCATACGGTCCCGGTGAGTCACCGTCACATTGGCAATATTTTTTGTGGCACGCAGCACAAGACCGATCACATAAGGATATGAATTCTCATACCGTACCATATCCTCCACAACAAATCTCTTCACCGCAAAATAACTGGAGACATAAAGGGAAGCCGGCTTATCAAGCATCACCCGAAGCATCAGTTCATTGACCTTGCTTCCTAGGTTACGGAATGCAGAATGATGCTTATGCTCATATTTTGCATAAACCGCATCATAACCTTCTTCCAGCTTCCCAAGCAGCTTCCCCACTTCGTCTGCAGGGGATTGTCCATCATCATCCAGACATACCATATAATCCCCGGATGTATGTCTCATCCCGGCCATCAGCGCCGCATGCTGGCCAAAATTTCTCGCCAGGTTTATTCCCTTCACATAGGGCTTTTGCTCACAAAGCTGCCGGATCACATGAAAGGTATCATCCGGCGAACAGTCATTGACAAGCACGATCTCGTAAATATATTGCTGAAGCAGATTCATTGTATTTTCAATCTCTGAGATCACGGAAGTTAGCGTATGCTCCGACCGATAACAGGGAATCACAAAACTGATTTTTTTCTTCATATTTCAACCTGCCTTTCCACTTCTTCCGGATTCAGCTTTGCCATCAATACAATATCCCGGAATTTTCCATCTATGCAGACATCGTCGTGCAGGTATGCTTCTCTTACAAATCCCGCCTTCTCATAGCTCCTTATGGCCTGCATATTATCTGCAAATGCGCGCAGAAACACGCGGTGCAGTTTTAGCTCTTCAAAACAGTATTGAAGCATCATCGAGGCCGCCTGCGTTCCTATTCCCTTTCCTCTGGCGGACTCTTCACCGATAAAAATACCATATTCCGCTTTCCTGTGCTGCAAATCGATATCCCGGATATAAACGCTTCCCACTGGTTTATCCGAATCCACCATACAAATAATCATTTGCACTACCCTGCCCGTATCCACCATGGTTCTAATCCAATTAAGATGACCTTCCCTTGTAAAAAGCTCCTGGTAAATAAAATTTTTCCGCACAGCATCCGAATTGCGCCAGGCTATGATCATATCCGTATCCTCTTCTGTCATGAGACGCAAATAAATCTTTTTCATTTCATTTTTCATATTACAGCACGCGCTTCCTCCAAAATTATACGGTCTCAAGTCATGGATTCAACTCCATCCCCCGCACTAATTGCCTCAAGTCTCTGCTGACACATTTCAGGCGGTATTCATAATCCCTCCTGTCCTTGGCTGCCATAACCTCCAGAATCATCCCGGAGAAGAAAGAGAATACACCGGCCAGAGCGACAAAACCGCAGACAATTAGAGTAGGGAAGCGAAGGACCAGTCCAGTCTCAAAATATTCCAGTAATATTGGCAGAAAAACAACCGCGGCAAACAGAATTAAAAGGCCTCCCATGATTCCAAAAAAGCTTAAAGGCTTGTAGTTCTTGTATAACTGTAGCATTTTGTGAATCACCCGAACCCCATCCTTAAAGGTATTCAGCTTGGACCGGCTTCCTTCCGGTCGGTCCCGGTATTCCACCACTACATTATCCACCTGCATATTGTAATTAACGGCGTGTATGGTCATCTCCGTTTCAATTTCGAAGCCATGGGAAAAAACCGGGAAAGTCTTCACAAACTCATAGCCAAAGGCCCGATAACCAGTCATAATATCCTTGATATCGGAGTGAAATAATGAATTAATACCTGCCCTCATAAGGCTGTTTCCAAAGTTGTGGAAGGGTCTTTTGTTCTCCGTAAAATATGTCGAGGATAATCTGTCGCCAACTACCATATCCGCATTGTGGTACAGCACAAGGTCCACCATCTGTCGGGCGCTTTCAAGAGGATAGGTATCGTCCCCATCAATCATGAGATAACAAACTGCATCAATTTCCCTGAACATCCTGCGGATCACATTCCCTTTTCCCTGCTTATATTCATGGCGCAGCACGACGCCCTCACCGATTGCGATCTCAGCAGTCCGATCTGTGGAATTATTATCATATACATATATTACGGCTTCCGGCAACGCCGCTTTTACATCCCTTATTACTTTTCCAATTGTCTGCTCTTCATTATAACAGGGAACCAGCACCGCTATTTTATCCATGAATCTGCTCCCGCATTATTTTTCTAAATCCAGTGTTTTTAACAATTCCTGTATTTGCTGTATGGAAAGCCACTCCGTATTATTATCCGATCTGTATGAAAAACCATCCGGCACCTTCTTACCCGTAGGAACCGCTCTTCTATGGTCACTCCATACGATCTGGGGATAGACGATAAAATGCTTTTCATATTCATAGGTATAGGCAGAATCCTCTACTGTCACCATGATCTCATGAAGCTTTTCTCCTTCCCGAATCCCGATTTCAGGCATTTTACATCCGGGGAGCATCGCCTGCGCAAGATCTGTGATCCTGAAAGATGGGATCTTGGAGATAAAAGTTTCCCCTCCGATGGATTCCTCCAGCGCTTTGATCACAAGCTCTACACCCTGCTGCAGACTAATCCAGAATCTCGTCATCCGATAATCTGTAATAGGAAGCTCCGTTCCCCCATTTTTAATGATATTGCTGAAAAACGGAATGATGGAGCCGCGGCTTCCAGCCACATTTCCGTAACGGACGATGGAAAAACAAACATCCTTCGCACCCACATACGCGTTTGCAGCAATGAACAGCTTATCCGAGACCAGCTTTGTTCCTCCATACAGATTTACAGGGTTCACTGCCTTATCCGTTGATAATGCCACCACTTTCTTAACCCCGGTATCCAAAGCCGCATCAATCACATTTTGCGCCCCATTGATATTCGTCTTAATGGCTTCCGCGGGATTGTATTCACACGCCGGAACCTGTTTCAACGCGGCGGCATGAACCACATAATCCACGCCTTCAAAAGCCCTGACCAGTCGGGCCTTATCACGTACATCCCCAATAAAAAAGCGTAATTCCCCCTTATATTCCTTTAACTCGGTCTGCATCATGAACTGTTTAAATTCATCCCTGGAATAGATGATGATTTTTTTAGGTTCATAATGCTCCAGAACGAACCGCGTAAACGCCTTCCCGAAGCTCCCTGTTCCTCCGGTGATCAATATTGTTTTCCCATTCAGCATTTTTTCCTCCTTATTTCACTATCCTTTTCTCTGTTGACAAGTATAGCATAACTTATATAAAATGACAATTTTCATTTTCCGTTTTTACACTTTCCGCCGGGGTCAGAAAAAAAGCCGCAGCCATTGCCCATCCAATACTTATCACAATAACATTTTTATAGTCCTGCATCCCCGCCGCCGACATTGTATACCATACCGCCTGTATCATACACAACACAATTATTCTTTTCATAAAACGCCGGGTCTCGGCTTGCCCCTTCACGGCTCCTTTCTCAGCCTTGCCCAGCAATCCATAAAGGAGCGCGCAAATAAAAATAATCCAAAAGACATTTCCCGAATAGATCACATAGCTTTTCGTTAATAATGGGGTATTCTGCTTCATACATTGATAATTCCACCCTGCAAAGGACGCCCCCATTTCCTTTGTTCCGCCGAAATACGTCAGCATTGGAACAGAATATTGCCAAAAATCTGCCAGAATGCCATCTGTTATCTCCCGTGTGCGTATCCGCATAGTTACGCCTGCCATGCCAAGGTAAATGCCCTGTGCCTTTTCAACGCCATAGACTCTTTCAATTTCCATGCCGAACTGCGTGGCCACCCTATCAGGATACGTTGCCACCTCAAATAAATCATCTACCGTAAAAACATCCATCACTTCCTGGCTCCAGAAATAGCTTGTATTAGAAAAATTAGGCCATACCAGCCTGTGCAGCAGCATTGCCGCAGGAGTTCTCGCCATCCTCCCCCGGCTGTATCGTTCTACCGTTACATTTGCGACGCCGACGACGATAAGGCATCCTATGAGAAGCACTAGAATCCCCTTGCCAAAAACCTTTTTTCTTTCTTCTTTATTTTTAACAGTATGGATCAACAGTTCTACCACATAAAAGATCCCCCCGAACAAAAAGTATTCAGGGATCAGGAGGCCCGAAGCCAACAGGGCAAGTCCTCCCTTCAGCCAATCCGCCCTGTAACAATAATAAACACACAATAAAAGAATGGGAGCCGCCAGGGCCTGGGGCAAAACAGCCAGATAAAACTGTATCACCGTTGGAATGGTCATGATCCATAATGTAAGAAGTAACCTATCGGTAAATTTTTCAAGCAGTTTATAAATGATACAGAACCCGGCAATCAGCTGCAGAAGATATAAATAGCAATAATAAGGAATCGGTATCCAGGATGCGATAAAAACAGCCGCCTTTATCAACACAGGGTATAGAATTCCCACATATTCGTCCGTCAGCATCGAATCCGATATCGCCAACAGCTCCGTCGTTTCCTTAAAATTCTGAAAATTTTTCAAATTTGCGACGATCCATGCGATTCCCCAAATGATCTGGAGGCCAATTAATAATCGGAGAGTATGTAAAAGAACTATTCGAATTTTTTTTACGCTTATTTTCATATTAATTCTTATCCTCAATTTCATTAATAAAGAATGCAAGGCGGTCTGCGACCAGCTTCTGTCCCTCCGGGCTCAGATGTAAACCGTCAGCCAAATATTTCTCGGAGGTATCTGGACCGATTCCGGACTCATGAAAATTGTCCAAAACATAAACGCCATAGTCCTTTGCTATTTCAATTGCACAATCCGCATATTCCTCCAATAGCCCACCCCCTTTAAAGGCAATCGAATCACAGGAGAATTTTTCCCCGTTTTGATTCAGCCAACACCATGTGGGCGTCATTAAAATGATCTTCAGATTCGGATATGCTTCCTTTATAAGCTCGATGGAATATCTCAGCGCACCGCCGTAGGCGCCTGTATCATACAGATTTTCTTCATTATCTACTGGGTTTCCGATATTATAATCATTCGTTCCATGCTCTATCACCAAATATTTCACCTGATGAAAATCTATCCGCGACATGTCTTTTATGCAGCCATTAAAATAACCCAACATTTCCTTACTCTTATACGCATCCCCATAATTCATCTGAATCTTTTGCGGCAAAAAATCCTGGTATGCGATCGCTTCCGCTATCCTGACCAGGCTCAACTGGCTGCCCACAGAATACGGATAACTGGTTTCCTCGCGATACGCGGCTGTAGTTCCGCCAAAGCCCCCCTTAAAAACAGTTCTTCCCAAATCCTCCTGCAAATATGCTGCAATTCCTTCCCCAACATTAACATTACCAATGATGCTGTCTCCAAGCAAAACAACATCATAGGCGACCTTATCCATGAAAAACTGTTCCCCGACGCAAAGGAATACGGCAAAAGCCGCCAACAAAACGCTTATTATCCAGGTGCTTTTTCCCTTAAACCATTTTTGAAACCAGTCTTTTCCCATTTTCTGTAAGCCTTTCTCTGTATATTTCCCAACATTCTGACTGTTCCCATCATTTATCATGCGCCGACACCCGTCATCCCAATGATCTCCATCAGCTCTTCCTTCGTAAAGCTTCCGCTTCCAATTTCCTCTCCGCTCAATACCTGGTCTGCCAGCTGCCGCTTTTTTTCCTGCAGATGCAGGATATTCTCCTCTATGGTTCCCTTTGTAATCAGCTTATATACCGTAACCGTATTGACCTGTCCAATACGGTGTGCGCGGTCCGTTGCCTGGTTCTGCACTGCGAGGTTCCACCATGGATCATAGTGGATCACGATGTCGGCTGCAGTGAGGTTCAACCCGGTGCCCCCGGCTTTTAAGGAAATACAAAATACATTTGTATCATCCTGCTGGAACTTCTCTACCAGCTCTTTTCGTTTCTCCTTGCTGGTGGAGCCGGTCAGGGTATAATAAGAAATACCCTCCTCATCCAGCTGCCTGCAGAGAATGTCCAGCATAGAAGTAAACTGAGAAAACAGGAGTATCTTGTGCCCGCTGCCCACGGCGCTGCGCAGCATATTCAGGCAGAGCTCCTTTTTGGCTGATTCCTCCTGGAAATTATCATATAACAACGCAGGGTCGCAGCATAACTGGCGCAGCCTGGTAAGCTCGGATAAGATCTGAATCTTGGAAGCCCTGAATTCCTCCTCCGTCTGCTTATCCAGCATCAGGGCAAGCCGTTTCACATGCGCATCATAAAGCTTCTGCTGCTCCCCTTGCAGGACGGCATATACCTCTTCCTCAAGCTTATCCGGCAGATCCTTCAGCACATCCTTCTTTAACCTGCGCAGCACGAAGGGGCGGATCATCTTCTGGAGCCGTTCCATTGCAGTCTTGTCCTGCTGCTGGACAATGGGTCCTTCCAGCTCCCCCCGGAACCTCTGGTAAGAGAACAAGAATCCCGGCATCAGGTAGTCAAAAATACTCCACAGCTCACTCAGCCGATTCTCCACCGGCGTACCGGTAAGCGCGAGCTTACACTCCGCTTCAATCTCTTTTACCGCCCTGGCAGCCTGCGTATTATGATTTTTAATAAACTGGGCCTCATCGATCACCTGACAGAAAAATTTTCTGTCCCGATAACTTTCAATATCCCTTTTCAAAAGATCGTAGGAGGTGATAAGAATCTCTCGTGTTCCTGCCTGTTCAATCAGTTCCTGCCTCTGTGCCAGTGTTCCGACAACCATTGTCACAGGGAGAATGGGCGTAAAGCGCTGTACTTCACTATACCAGTTATATACTAAGGAGGCCGGCGTTACGATCAGACATCTCCGGTTATCCTCCGCCCCTGCATCCATAAACTCCGAGTACAAAAAAGCCAGGACCTGGATCGTCTTCCCAAGGCCCATATCATCCGCCAGAATGCCGCCAAATCCATTATGCTTAAGCGTTTTGAGCCAAAGAAATCCCCTCTTCTGGTACTCCCTCAGCACGCCCTCCAAAAGCTGCGGCACTTCAAAGTCATTGTCCTCCACTGTGCGCATATTACGGACTAACGCGCGGAAAGCTTTATTTTTCACCGTAGACAGACCCTGGCTTCCCTTCAATTCGCCATCCAGGAAAAGCGCCCTGTACTTTGGCAGGGCAATCTGTTCCTGACGCAGCTGCTTATCTGAAAGGCCCAGCTCCTCCTTCAGGGCGCTGAGGGTTTCCAGACCTTCTCCTTCTACCTTTATAAAATCCCCGCTTCTCAGGCGATAGTACTTCTTCCTCCTGTCATAACGGCTTAAAATCTCGATCAGTTCCTCCTTCGTCATATCATCGGAGGTCATGCTGAGCTCCAACAGGTCGCCCGAAAGGGACAAGCCTACCGTTACATGTGTGGTCTGCGCTACTCTGACCTTTTTCAGGGCATCCGAGATAAAGACCTCCCCCAACTCCTGCATCCTTGGGATCCCTTCTGTCAGAATCTCATAAATCTGATCCTCTGTATTGGCGATCGCCATCGCCATCTGCGCCGGATCGTATGCATTACAATAAGCCGCCACCGCCTGTCCTACTACGATCTCCCTGGCCAGATCCCTCTGTCCGGCGTCCACCCTGTCGCCGTAAACATTATATTTCCGCTCCCCGTAAACAGCCATCACCCGGCACGTGATGATATTGTGCTGCGGCGCATCCAGATAAATCTCAAAGCTGACAGGATTCACGTCGTAATCCTGAACGTTGAAATTTTCCTTTTCGCACTCATAATATCTCTCCAGCGCAGGCAGAAAATCCCTGCAAAAAGCGGGCACATCATCCTTCTGGATATAGATTCTGCCATCCCTTGCCTGTTCAGCGCACATCTGGAAATCCCTCACCGGATCCAGAAGCTGTTTTGGTAAAAGATAGATGTTCCCATCCTCAAAATAAATATCGCTGTGCAGACCCTGATACCGCACCGGCCGGGAAACCTCCAGCCAAATCCCCTCGCTCTGCCCGACGATATGAAGCCTTCTGGCAGGGCTTCCCTCCTTCACCTGCCAAAGGAACTCCTCACAAACATTTTTCAGACAGTCTTCCTCTTCCTCCCTGCTTTCTCCCATATAATCTGGCCGATAAACCATTGCCCTGACTTCTCTGGTGCCAATGGATTCCAGGAAAGCTTCCAGGGAGCTGTCAGAAAGAGAAAGCTCCCGGATCCTCGGGCGTAGGTTCACATAATTATACCCATAATAATTATTCTGGACAAACTTTTCGCCATTCTCCCTGACCCAGCTTCTGATAAAAGCTACTAATCCCCTGCTTTCCGGTTCAAAAGCCTCCGGCAGGTGCATAAAACACAGCTTCTTCCCATATTCGTGTTCCTCCCCGCGATCCATCCAGTCGGCAAAATCCAGGACATCTTTGAGCACATACTTCTGTGTTGCGCCAATCTTGAATTCTACCTTTACCTTACCCGGCTCGCAGGTTAGGAACGGCTCTATGCTTATCTTCCCATACACCTCGCTCTGTGTCAGGGGTGCTGTCTTTCGGATCACCTGTCGGTTCAGCAGCTGCTTCATAACGGGAGTTGTGATCTGAAATGCTCTTCTTTTATCTGCAAAATATGGATTGTCCCTTGAGGACACCGATCTGTCGGGGAAATCCTGGTTCTGGAACTCCGTCCGCTGTTCCCCGGCAGCTTCACATTTCTCCGGCTCATCCTGCCCCAGGCTCTTTTTTTCCAGTTGTTTTCTGTCCAAATATTTCAGGAGAACCGCCACGATATGCTTACACAGCCCATCATAGCTGTAGAACGCAGGGCAGTCGCATTCCTCTCTGACCAGTTCATCCTGGACATCATCATAGCAGATCCTCACATGATATTCCTTGGTGCCGCTGCCCTTCACACGCGCTTCCACAGTATCCACAAAGGATTCCTCTTTCATCTGAAGCTCCCTGATCTTATCGGTTAAATAGAGATCCAGGCCTCTGGCATAAAAAGCCGCGTGTGTCATATTTCTGATCTTTGTCCTGGTCAACATGGTCTTAGCATCCTCACAATACAGTAGTTCCTATCAGCGCGGCAAAACAAGCCTCCCCTATCTCAGCGTCAGGAGGCACTCTTATACGGCATATCCTTTCTTCTGGATCAGTTCAATAACCTGATCCACATACCGATTACAAAGCTCCAGATCCCCGGCTTCCACCATGACCCGGATCACAGGCTCTGTCCCGCTTTCACGAACAAGGATGCGCCCATCCTCGCCCAGCGCCTGCGCCACCTTTGAAACTGCCTTTTGAATATCCTCATCAGAACGTACCGCTGCCTTATCCGTTACACGGACATTTTTCAGCACCTGGGGATAAACATGGAAGGGCTCCGCCAGCCCGCTCAGGGTCATTTTCCTCTCCAGCATGACCTCCATCATCTTGATGGCCGTCAATATTCCGTCTCCTGTGGTCGCGTATTTTTTGAAAATAATATGGCCGGACTGTTCTCCTCCCAGACGGTATCCGTTCTTTACCATATTTTCATAGACATATTTATCGCCTACAGCGGTCTTTTCGTATGCGATCCCCGCCTGATCCAACGCTTTATAAAGGCCAAAATTAGACATCACCGTGGTAACGATCCTGTTGCCGTAAAGCTCGCCGTTCTCCTTGAGATAGCATCCGCAGATATAAAGGATCCCGTCTCCATCCACAAGCTTCCCGTTTTCATCCACGCACAGGCACCTGTCAGCATCCCCGTCAAAGGCAAAACCCACGTCCAGACCGTTTTCCACCACAAACTTCTGAAGACCTTCTATATGGGTGGAGCCGCAGTTCGTATTGATGTTCAGTCCATCCGGGCGGTTATGGATCACATAGGTCTTGGCCCCCAGGGCGTCAAACACGCTTTTCGCGATCATCCAGGCGCTTCCGTTCGCGCAGTCCAGACCTACCTTTTTATCGCGATAGGATCTTGTAGCCAGCGAGATCAGGTACCCGATATAACGGTTTCTTCCTGCCGCATAATCCACCGTGCAGCCGATGTTCTCGCCTGTCGCATAGGGAAGATCTCCCGGCTCGCCGTCCAGATAATCTTCAACCTTCCGGATCGTCTCTTCATCCATCTTTTCTCCATTGGAATTCAGGAGCTTAATGCCATTATCAGAATAGGGATTGTGGCTGGCGGAGATCATAATGCCGCAGTCAAAGTCCTCGGTACGGGCCACATAAGACACGCTGGGCGTGGTAGTCACATGCAGAAGATATACATCCGCACCGGAGGCAGTCAGCCCGCCTGCCAGCGCATATTCAAACATATAAGAAGATCTCCTGGTATCTTTACCAATCACTACTTTACACTTTTCTCCCCCATCAGGATGACGATAATACCATCCTAAAAATCTTCCGATTTTATACGCATGATCCGCGGTAAGGTTCACATTGGCTTCCCCACGGAAACCGTCTGTACCAAAGTATTTTCCCATAGTTATAATTCCTTTCCAATAGGCTTCTTTTCCTTACATTTAACCATAATATGAAGCACATATAGATTTTACAACAATCGTTTAGGGAATGCAAGGAAAAAAGAAAAGACTCCCGGGTGTTTGACACTTCTTTTAATTGCCATATCGCAAAAATCCTTCATCCAAGCCAGTTATGGCTTATTTTTTTGTC
>CANPYG010000002.1 GCA_947588205.1 uncultured Acetatifactor sp.
CTCGTGCTCTGGCTCTCACTCGTGCTAAGGCTCTCGCTGGTACTCGTGCTCTGGCTCTCACTCGTGCTAAGGCTTTCACTGGTGCTGGTACTCTGGCTCTCACTCGTGCTAAGGCTTTCGCTCGTACTCGTGCTCTGGCTCTCGCTCGTGCTAAGGCTTTCGCTTGTACTCGTGCTCTGGCTCTCGCTGGTACTCAGGCTTTCGCTCGTGCTCTGGCTTTCACTCGTGCTAAGGCTTTCACTGGTGCTGGTACTCTGGCTCTCGCTGGTACTCAGGCTTTCGCTCGTGCTCGTGCTCTGGCTCTCACTCGTGCTAAGGCTTTCACTGGTGCTAGTACTCTGGCTCTCGCTCGTGCTAAGGCTCTCACTGGTGCTGGTGCTCTGGCTCTCGCTCGTGCTAAGGCTTTCGCTGGTGCTTGCGCTCAAGCTCTCGCTAGTGCTCTTAATTTCAGATTCACTCGCACTCTTACTTTGACTTTCAGACTCACTTACAGATTGGCTTAAACTTTCAATCGCCGTATTCGGATCTTCTATTCCATTATTATACTGTTCAATGCACCAAGTCCTATACTTATTAAGGTAGTCATAACCAAATGCCCAATGTAGAAGAGTTGGTCTCCAATCACCATCAAGTAAAACCGATCCAAACCATGCCCTATCACATTCATTTCGATATTCTTCTGGCAGATCACGCCAACTTTCGGCTTTTTTAGGAACTTCCGCTATGGTAGACGTACCATACGGATTGATCATTTTGCTATAAGCAGGAGCCTCTTCTATGCCCAATTCACTCGTCAACATATCTGCCGACTCGCTCTCGCTTGTGGCAACACTCATGCTGGAAGCAACACTGGCAGAGTCGCTAGCGGTCTCACTAGCTAGCGTGCTGTCAAAATAACTCTCCGAGTCACTCTCCACATCCATAGTGCTCTTGCTCTCTGTCTCTGATGAGCTGTCTGACTCACTTTCAGACATGCTGGCGCTCTCCGATTCAGACTCGCTTTCCGTCTCGCTGGCGCTCTCTGTCTCAGACTCTGACTCGCTGTCCGATGTGCTTTCAGTCGCGCTGCCGCTCTCAGATGCAGGCACTTCTTCATCAGCCTGCTGTACGTCCTGCTCATCAACCAAAAGGTTATCTTTTTCACCCTCAGCAGGTGCAGTAAGTTCCTCAGCCGGAATCTCCACCTGTGTTTCCTGGGCTTGCTGTTCTTCCAGCATCTCCTCCAGAACTTGATCCGCTTCTTTTGACTGCTGCTCTTCCAGAGCATTTGCCACTTCTTCCGCTTCTACTGTTAAAACCATATTCGCATCCATCATCGTTCCACCCAGAACAATACCGGCTGCGCCTGCCGCTTTCAAGACCTTATTCACCTTACTCTGCTTACGGTTCTTCTTACTCATGGTTTCCTCCTTCATCCTTTTTCACCCTGAATGCTTTTTTCTAATCTTCTTTCAAGCAGTGTTATTTGGTCGTCGTTTAACCTAATATTTCCCGAAATAAAATATTAAAGATTATTTATTTACATCTTAAATCATGCTTTTTAAAAAGTCAACACCTTTTCAAAATCTGCGCAAAATAGTATCTTTTTTTGATTCATTTAGTGACTCTTAGGGAAAAAATAAAAGTTTCAGCCAAAAAATATCTTAGAAAAAAAAGATGCAGCCAGAAAATATCATAGAAGAAAAGTTATACAGAACAATCAGAAACGCCCCACCGGGCAAATCCCCGAAAAAAAATGACAAATCACGTTCCCCGCAATTTGCCCACACTTCATTATGTAGCTTAACACATTTTTTAAAAAAAGTCTAGACCTTTTTTTCTATTTTGATACAATAAAGTAACAGTTCAGCAAAGTAACAGTTCCCACCCCATTCTAAGGAAAGGAGCCCACCCCATGGCACACATCAGCACAGGAACAAAAGACCCGCTCCCGGCAGACACGCTCTCAAGGGAGGCGGAGCAGCGGCATCTTCAGGAAACTCTTTCCGTGATCCGGGATAACCTGGAAAACTACGGAGACCAGGTGCGGAAAATGAAGGCGGACATCGACGAGATGCTGGAACACTATCACGACGATGACGCCGAGGTCTACGTCATCCTGAATAATACCATCACCCTTCACGATCATATGAAACGCGCCCTGATCAGGAACGAAAAAGCCCTTGCCAAGCCTTATTTCGGCAGAATTGATTTCTATGATAAGACATTAAATAAGGAAGAATCTCTTTACATCGGCAGGGGCGGCGTCTCTAAGGACGCCACGCATCAGGTTGTGATTGACTGGCGCGCCCCTGTGGCCAACGCTTATTATGAAAACGGTCTGGGAGAATGCAGCTATACGGCTCCCGACGGGAAACCGATCCCCATCGACCTAAAGCGGAAGCGCACCTATGAGATTGAAAACGGAACGCTCCTGGATTACTTTGACAGCGAGGTAATCGCCAACGACGACCTCCTTACCAAATACCTTGCCAGAAATAAGCAGGCGGTCCTGGGGGAAATCGTTGCCACCATCCAAAAGGAGCAGAACGAGATCATCCGCAGGTCTCCCTACCACAATATCATTGTCCAGGGCGTGGCGGGTTCCGGCAAGACCACCGTCGCCATGCACCGCATTTCTTTTATCCTTTATAATTATGAAGAGCGTTTTAAGCCGGACGATTTCTATATTGTAGGAAGCAACCGCATTCTGCTGCATTATATCACCGGCGTCCTGCCGGACCTGGACGTCTACGGCGTCAGACAGATGACCATGGAACAGCTTTTTGTCAGGCTTTTGTATGAGGACTGGGATGAGAAAAAATACAGGATCCGCCAGGGCGGGGCAGACACTGCAAACGCCGGCAGCAAAAAGACAGGCTCCTCAAGCCACGACAAAGCACTCGCCGACGCAAAAGGTACCGACAGTTCCGTAAGGGGAAGCACCGATTGGTTCCTTGCCCTGAAAGCCTTCTGCGACGAGTTGGAATGGAACACGGTCCTTCGGGATTCCATCTACCTGAACCGCAGGCAGTTTGTAGAAGGCATCCGCAACGGGAAACCCGGCGTCTATGACTTAAGCGAAGAAGGGGAGGTTTCCTCCGGGGATCTCGTCCTTCTGGTGGACGGGGCGGCCGTGGAGCGTTATATCCGGCAGAATCCAGGGGTTTCCCTCCAAAGCAAGATCAATATGCTGAACGAGCGCCTGATTAATAAGGTAAAGGAAGAATTCTGGGGGAAGGGCATTTCTTATACGGACGCGGAAAAAAAGGCGATCCTCAAGGCTTTCCGGGGCAGATACGGAGGGAAGGTCTGGAAGCGTTCCATTTACGATATCTACCGGGATTTTCTCTACAAACAGATCGCCCGGGGATACCGCCTGGATCTTCCCGGAACGGAATTCGACGTGTACGACCTGGCTTCCCTCGCCTACATCTATAAAAGGATCAAGGAAACTGAGGTGGTCAGCGAAGCCCACCACATTGTCATCGACGAAGCACAGGATTATGGCATGATGGCGTACAGGGTATTGGATTTCTGCATTCGGGGCTGTACCTACACCATCATGGGGGATGTTTCCCAGAATATCCATTTTGGCCTGGGCTTAAACGATTGGGAGGAGCTAAAAAACCTGCTTCTGGCGGACGAAATGGCTAGTTTTAATATTTTGAAAAAAAGCTACCGCAATACCATAGAAATATCCGAATTTGCAGCCGCCGTCCTCAGGCACAGACATTTCCCAAGTTACCCGGCGGAGCCTATCATCCGCCACGGCAATCCGGTATGTGTGGAGCAGGCGGCGGACCGGCGTGAACTGATCCAAAAAGCAGCTTCCGTCTGCAAGATGTGGCAGGAAAAGGGTTACGAAACCATCGCCGTCATTTGCCGGAACCAAAAGGAAGCCGACTGTGCAGCAAAGGAGCTGGGCGGTTACATTGAGGTCATGGAAAACGACCTGGAAAAAGCCGAATTCGGCGCCGGGATTCTGGTGCTTCCGGTAGAATACACAAAAGGACTGGAATTTGACGCGGTCCTGATCCTGGATCCTTCCAGAACGGACTATCCCTCCGACGACGGACACGCCAGATTGCTTTACGTCGCCGCTACCCGCGCGCTCCACGAGCTAAGCATCCTCCACCTGGGAGACCTCACCGGACTGATTGCAGACCCCGCGCCCGCCGCAGCCCCCAGCCGGGCTCTGACTACAACTGACAAAAAGGATGCCCCCGGCGTAAACCAGGCGTCGCCCACGCTTCCGGGGCAACCTGTTCCTTACCGCTTGGCTTCCACCGACAAAAGCTTTCGACGCCCCGTCGCCAAAGCACAGACGGCCATGCAGATATCCCAAGAGACTGCGCCAATATCCCAGAAATCCGCGCCGATATCCCAAGAAACTGCGCCGATGTCCTCCCAGGCAGCCTCACCGAAATTCCAACCCGCCGCGCCTGCAGAGAGAAGTAATTTCATTTCCTCCGAGAAGCTTTCCGCCGCTCCCTCCTTCGGCGACATGCCGCCCACCGAGAAGCTCCGCCCGGCAGGACATGCGAAAACCGACCTCTCCATCCGCTGGTTTGCTAAACAGCCCGACGGGCTTTCCCTGCAGAGCAGGTACGGAACCCTTCGCCTGAGCCCGGTAGGAAGCGGGATTCTTCGGGTGACCTTTGCCAAAAGCGGCGGACAGATTCAGCCCGGCGTCCATCCTCTGATCGCAGTCAACCGCACGGAAAAATATTGGATGTACAGGGAAAACGGGAACTTCCTTGACCTAACCACGGATGAGCTGCTGGTGCGCCTAGACAAGTCTACCGGCGCGATCCGCTATATGACCCGGGATAAGACTCTTTTGTTGGAAGAGAGGGAAAAAGAATGCAGACTGCTGGAAAACATACCAGGCACTTCCTTCCGCGCCTGGCTGTATCTGAACCTGAATAAGAATGAGCATTTGTACGGATTTGGAGATGCGGGCAAAGGAGGAATCCCCCTTCGTTCCACGGCAAGATACCTTTCCGGGGGCAAAAACCAATCCGGGGAGAAGGAAGCGCTTCCTTTCCTGATTTCCGACAAGGGCTATGCGCTTCTGCCAGCGACGAAACAGCCCGTCATCTGCTGCGACCTGCCCACCTATGGCTCCTGCTTAATTATGGAGAATGTTCCGCAGATGGACTTCTACTTCATTGCCGGTAAAAATCAGGAGAACCTGATCAACGCCTACAATTACCTGTGCGGCATTTAACGAAAGGGAAGTGCCAGTTCATCGGTAGCGACACCTATGTGGACTTTCACTACAGAACGTGGACATGCCCGTCATACGCCAGAACGGATGCTCAAAGGGGCATCCGTTCTAGCATATTTTTTATCTTTACTTCATAAAACAACTCTGCCGGACTGGATTCGCATGATACCGTACAGGTGGAAAGTTTTAGGTTAAATCAAAGTTTACTTACGGAAGAAAGGTTGCGTTACCAACAATTCTCTGTACACCGTGGGTACATCCTCGGGGCTATCTGCATGGACGATTACCGCACGACCAGGCAAGCCCTCCGTAACATACATCAAAAAATTACCGTTCCAATCGATATAAAGATCGTAACTCTGGCTGTCAAAATCAACCTTAATTCCCCTCTCCGCATCATCGGAAAAAATGCGCCCTGTAAAACGCATGAGAACGCCGCCATGCATGGGATCGGCGGAAATTGTCTGCAGTTCCTGTATGGGCGGAAAGGCATCTGACGTGACAGTTCCATTGAAAAGACCACATCCATAGGCGTCATCAAAGGGGAGGTCACAAGTATACCCATGTACCGACAGATGAACCTTAACATCGTCCAACACGGTTTCTTCTTCTGGATCATAAACCCAGCAATCCGCAGTCATTTCCACGTGGACAAAAGGACCTAGGGCATGAATCCCTTCTGAACGAAACCAGCTTGCCACAACGACAGCCACCATGGCAAGTAAACAGAAAACAGCGAAAATGGCAAGCAGAATACGTTTTTTCTTCATGTTTTTCCCTCTCAAGATATATTGCACACAATGGTCAACAAAATTTTGAGTTACCCTCTCGGGTGAGATTTGGCGTATTGTTCTTTGATTTTGTTTTGGTTGAGGGTTGCATAGATCTGGGTGGTGGAGATATCGGAGTGTCCCAGCATCTCCTGGACGCTCCTTAAGTCTGCCCCGTTCTCCACAAGGTGGGCGGCAAAGGAGTGACGCAGGGTATGGGGCGTTATATCCGATTGAATTCCTGCCCTCCTGGCATAGCCCTTCATCAGCTTCCAGAAGCCCTGCCTGCTCATGGGCTGGCCTG
This sequence comes from uncultured Acetatifactor sp., assembly GCA_947588205.1. Classification (GTDB taxonomy): domain Bacteria; phylum Bacillota; class Clostridia; order Lachnospirales; family Lachnospiraceae; genus Acetatifactor. The sequence continues at coordinate 6,287 of CANPYG010000002.1, forward strand.
AGCAGTTTACAAACAGTTCCTCCACAGAACCATCCTGTACAAGTGCTCCCCGTCCTTTTTCAAGATATCTGACCAGGGCGTTCTTCGCCTTATTGCCAAAAGGCACGGCGCGTTCCTTATTCCCGTCCCCGCAGACGATAAAGGTAAGCCTCGGGTCAACATCCCCAAGCTTTAAAGAAATCAGCTCCGTTACCCGGATCCCGGTAGCATATAACAGCTCCAGCATCGCCTTATCGCGAAGCTCCTTCGGCGTATCCCCGGACGGCTCGTCCAACAGCCTGGACACCTCTTCTATCGTCATGATACCGGGCAGCTTCTTCTCTACCTTCGGTGCGTGAAGGTTGCCGCAGCAGTCCCTCTCGATCAAATTCCCCTGATACAGGTAATGGCAAAATGCTTTAATAGAAGCGATGTTTCTGGAAATTGTGGCAGTCTTAAAGCTTTGATGCTCCAGCTCTTTTATATAATCCTGAATCTTCTCCTCTTCGATCTGCTCCACGCTGGCAATCCCCTGAGACTCCAGATACCTTCGAAATTTATTCAGGTCCCTGCGGTATGACATCTCGGTATTATCCGAAGCCTTCTTCGTATTATGCAAATAAAAAATAAACGAATCAATTGCCTTTTCCATTGAACTTCCTGGTCCTTCCTCTAAAACCCGGTATATCCGTATTTTTATCCTTCGTAATGAAAAACTCTGTTCGTTAGCACATCGGATGAAATCAAATGTCCGCTTCGCCAGACGGCAACGCCGTCTTGTGCTTTGATTTCATTCCGATATGCTACATTATATCAATAAAATATTAAAATGCAATGCGCAAATTGCCCATTTTTTAAGGGGTTTTCCATGTTTTTGACGAAGGAGCCTAAATCTTGTCCTTTTCCTTTTTCCCGACCACAAGATATTGGAATTTCATCCATGATTTATTTCGGAAAGATTAAAAAATTTTTAACAGCCCCAGCAAAAGATGCGGATTGAGATAGCTTTCCAGAAAACTTCCTATGACCACCGCCGCCAGGACCAGTAGAAGCTGTATGATCTTTTCGGGCGGAACGATGGATTTTTTCCCCTCCTCCAGATAGAGGCTGCCCCCTTTAAAATAGACGCTTCTGCAGATATGCTCGCAGCACGCCATCAGCGCGATCAGCGCAGGAACATAAAAAAGGGAATGGGGGAACAGGCTCACGACGGATAACAGGATTCCTTTCAGCCCATAACGGAGCATGGCCGTGGAAAGGAACATTCCCAGAAGCATTCCATACCAGCCTGACAGGGCGCAGACCGCCGCCAGCCCCAGGTAGGTCGTGGCTATGATAAGCAGAAAAACAAGAACCGTAATCCTTTTTCCCAGCACATAAATAAACAGGGCCCTGCTGTCTACAGTCATGTACTTCATATGATACAGTACGTATTCATCCAGCAAGCCTGTATTTTCCAGCAAAAAGCCCTTTCCGAAATTCATGACAAGGATTCCCAGCAGCAGCCCCGCCAGGAAAAACTGCCGGACCGGTAATCTCCCTGTATATAGTTTTTTCAAATGGAACCGCATTTTACGTGGACCTCCCGCCCTGTTCCTTCCTCGTAAAATATATGCGGACAACGTTCTAAACATGCTCAATATTTCCCTGCATAGGCAAGGACGGCACAGACCGTCTTGGCATCCTGCAGCTTGCCCTGATAGATCATATTAAGCAGCTCCTCCACGGAATAGGCCTCCACGTTGATATATTCGTCCTCGTCGAGATGCTGCTGCCCCAAAACAAGCTCCCGCGCCACATAAATATCGATCTTTTCATTGCAGAAGGCAACCGTGGTCCTGATGGAAAGAAGAAATTCCGCTTTCTCGCAATGATACCCGGTCTCTTCCTCAAGCTCCCTGAGGGCTGCCTTGTCCGTGGGCTCCCCGGGGTTCAGGCCTCCGGCAGGGATTTCTATGGTATAGCGCTCCAGGGCGTTGCGGTACTGGCGCACCAGCAGAAGCTTTCCGTCCTCCCGCACCGGAACCACTGCGGCGGCCCCTTTATGCTCGATAAAATCCCAAACGGCGATATTACCGTTTGGGATCTGCATGGTATCATGATAATAATCAAAAATGTGCCCTTTCGCCACAAGCTCTCTTTTGATCCGTTTAAACTCTTCCGACATTTTTATTTTCCTTCTAATATCTTATCGATGCTCACCAGCTTCACGCAAAGCGCGAACAGCCTGGTGGCCTGGGCCATCTCCTCCGGGGTCGGGAAAGAGGGGGCGATACGGATATTGCTGTCATGGGGGTCGATCCCATAAGGGAAGGTTGCGCCGGCGCCGGTGAGCACCATGCCCGCTTCCTTGCATTTTGCCACGATCGCCTTCGCGCAACCGTCCAGGGAATCAAAGGAAATAAAATACCCTCCGTTGGGCTTCGTCCAGGTTCCGATCCCAAGCCCTTCCAGCTCTTCATCCAGAATGCGGAGTACGGCCTCGAACTTAGGGCGCATCAGATCCGCATGTTTTTTCATATGGGCCTTTAGGCCGTTATAATCCTTGAAATATCTGGCGTGCTGCAGCTGGTTTACCTTGTTGTAGCCGATGGTCTGGATGGCAAGGCTCTTCCTGATATCCTCCATGTTAGCCTTAGAGGTGGCCACCGCAGCGATACCCGCCCCGGAAAAGCTCACCTTGGAGGTGGAGCAGAACTCATAGACCATATCCGGGTTTCCCGCCTTCTCGCACTCGCTTAAGATATCCAGGATCTCATCCTGCCTGTCCTCGTAGAGATGATGGATCGCATAGGCGTTGTCCCAGTAAATGCGGAAATCCTTCGCCGCAGGCTTTAAAGCCGCGAACCGTCTCACTGTCTCATCCGAATAGGAATAGCCCTGGGGATTGGAATATTTGGGCACGCACCAGATGCCCTTTACGGCCTCATCCTCCGATACAAGACGTTCCACCAGATCCATATCCGGTCCCTGGGGCGTCATGGGCACATTGATCATCTCGATGCCGAAATGCTTTGTAATGGCAAAGTGCCTGTCATACCCCGGCACCGGGCAGAGGAATTTCACCTTCTCAAGCTTATACCAGGGCGTATTGCCCAACACCCCGTGGGTAAAGGAACGGCAGACCGAATCAAACATAATGGTCAGGCTGGCGTTGCCGCACACAATCACGTTCTCAGGATCCACGCCCATCATATCCGCCATCAGGTGCTTCGCCTCCGTGATTCCCTCCAGGCTCCCATAATTGCGGACATCCACCCCGTCCATGGTCTTCATGTCGCTGGAGGAATTCAGGGTATCCAAAAGGGGCATCCCCATGTCAAGCTGGGACACTCCGGGCTTTCCCCGGGACATATCCAGCTTTAATCCCTTTCCCTTAAAGTCCTCATAGGCGGCTTCCAGCTCCGCTTTCAGTGTGAGCAATTCTTCCTTACTTCGTTCCTTGTACGCTTTCATGGCTTCTTCCAACCTTCCGATCCTTCCTAAGTGTTCCTGCATAATTGTATACAATCATACATCCCACCTATCATACTATAGGAAGAGCCAGAAAACAAGAATTATTTTTGAAAAATGGTATTTTCATTTATTTTGTGCAATGTAGGGAAAAAATACTCTTCAAAATGGGAATGTTGCACAACGGATTTTCTCTCCGATCCGAAGATCCCCCCTCTTCCCGGTTCTTTATTCCTGCAGCACCTGCTTTGCCCGATTCTGGATGATCTGCATGACCTCCTGGATATCCTTGTCCCCATTGTAGAAGGTTTCCGTCTCCTCCACTATGATATCAATTATGGTTTCCTCCGCATTGCTTCTTGGCCGGAAGTCTACACTCGCCAGGATCTTGCGCAAATACTCCTCCTGTTCTTCGTTCAACCCATTAAAATAACAGGATGTCTGTTTCCTGTAATCATAAATAGAAAACTTTCCTACAGGGATTTTTTCCCCCCTATCCCAAATAAAATCTTTCGGTTCTTCTTCCCTTGCATACTCCAGAAGCTTTTCCATAACTTCCTTTCTGGAATTAAAATCTACCCCGGTATAGATTTGTTCCGACTCCGGATCGATCTCAATATCATTCAGACCCATAAAGTATTCCAGGAATTCCCATGCCCCTTCCTTTCGGTCAGATTTGGATACGATCCCAATCGTACCCCTCGGATCAGCTTTGCAGCGCGCCTTTCCATCAGAGGTCGGATAGCCCTTCAACACAAACTCATCTCCATACAGGACTACAAAGTCCAAATATCTGGCCAGACATGAGAAATCCGCAGCCTGTTTCAGGAGCAGGTCATCCGCTTCATAAATATAAAACTCCATTCCACCTTCTCCATGATGGCTGCCGACCCACTGGATGATCTCTCCGAATTCCTCATTCTGGAAATCACAGATCCCACTCTCCTGGTCCACGAATCTTTCTATACAATAGTCCCCCAATACTTCCCTCCAGACCCAGTCCGATCCATGGAATTCGGCGCTGTCAAACAGCCTATCCTCAGGATACCGCTCCGCCAGGTCCATCATCTCCTCAAGGGTCCACCCCAGTTCTCCTTCCACCTGCGCAGCTCGTCCCCAGAACAAATCAATATTAAAATAAGACGGCACACATACCAGCCCACCGTTTATGGTGTAAGCCTCTATGATATTTTCAGAATAGTCCCCTATGTCCATCTTCTCACTCTGCTCAAGGTATGGAACCAGATCCTGCAGAACGTTCTTACCAGCATATTTATAGATATCCAACTCTGCAAGATCCAACAAGTCAGGGGGATCCCTGGAGACCAACGCACTGTCCAGGCGCATCTGCGCCGCCTCCTCCCTCTCCGGATCCCCTCGGACATATCCATAGCTTTCTATCACAACATGATACTTTGTACTCAACCGGTTAAAATCAGCGACTGCAGTTCTCAGTTCCAAAGTCCGGTCTGGGAAAAGCGATGCCAACACCACCACTTCCTTCTGGGGCAGGTCATCAACGCTGGTTTTTTTCAACAGGCAAAAGTAGTTCTCAGACGAAGCTCTCTTCCTTAAAGCAAGCAAAAGATACTCCTCGTTCAGCCGAAAAATTCCTTTCGCACTTGAGGCAAGTCCGCTATCCTCCATGCGCATGACCAGGTCAGGAGAATCCGCTTCCGGGTCGTACTCATACACATATCCATTTGTTCCTATCACCGCCGGGGCATCCAATCCATCGCTTAATTCTCCTCCATATTCCCCTGAAAATTCTTCCAGTTTCCGGAAACTATAGCCATTATTCAGGACAACTTCCCAGACCTCCCAACTATTCATTCCCCTTATTCCTTCTGCAGCATAGTAGATTCTTTCGTCACCACAACGCAGCAGGGCTTCCTGGTAACTGCTGCCAGTGTCTCCCTCCCGACCGTACTCATCGGTAGGAATCTGATCCGTCACCTTTCCCTGGGAATCCACAACATATATTACTCCTCCCAGCAGCACATACGCATTTCCTTTCTTGTCAGCCTGGACGGACACTCCCAGCATTCCTTCGTAAAGATCACCCTTCATGTCGCCAAAGTTCGCTTCATAAAGCCTTGAGCCATCCTTCCCGACCCCCACCAGCTTCTTGCCTACAATTGAGCTCTGATATTGAGAATTCGATTGGTAGGTACATTCAAAGATATAGCAGTTCCCATTGCCATCTACCGCAAAATCTGAGATATACTGCCCAGAATAAAGAGTTTTCGTTTCCTTTTCCAAAATCCACTCTTCTTCGGTATCCCCCGTCAGGACTTTTTCTCCGGACAGCAATGCTTCGTCCAATGGAACCCGCTTCAGGGCAGAACCCTCCACATAGTATAAACAGCCGTTCTCGAACTCGCACCTGAAATACGTATCAGAGGGCAGGGCAACTTCCCCGCAAATCTGGTAGATATACCCGTCCACTCCTATCTGGCGGCTCTTCCCCGCATCCTTCCCGCAGGCAGCCAGGGCGCATAAAAGCGAGATCAGGATCCCCGTCAAAACAGATATTTTAACAGACAGCTTTTTTCTCATTTTTCACATAACCTCCCCTTTTCTAAAATATCCTGCATGTTTGACTGTTCCGCAAACATGCAGGACTGTCACTCGACAGGGATTACCATGGGGCTACATGATAACCCGTCTGCTCATATTTACATGCAAGTGCTACCCGCTCACTATGCCCGCATACCCCACAATGGAGGATAAAATAATGGAACAAGCCCTCATGACCAGCATTCTCAAAGGAAGTATAGCTGTGAGATTGGTAATCACCATAGTCCTCTTCAATCCCCATATCACGGGAACATACCTTACAGAACACTTGATATGTTCCCAAAAGCGCATGGCTAGTTCCACGGTCCACAAACTTACTATCAGGATAAGGCTTAAAGGAATTATTGTTTCTCTCTCCCACACATAAATGCCCATTTACGGATGCGCTTACTCCAATGGAATTTATCAGTAAAACAGCTGCGCAGCAGACTACTAATAATATATTTTTTACAAAAACTCTCATCCTTGGCCTCTCTTTCTTTTAATTTAACATATTTCGCATTTTTCTGCAACATTATAGAACTTTTTCTTTCCTAATTGTTCATCTCCTAATTTCCACTAGGTTCCCCATTGGACTCATCTCTCTCCTGTCTTTATTTCCTAGACGAATATATTTTAACATTTAATTTAATATTTGTCAATATTATATCGCGGTGTATAGTATTGACAATGATAAATAATTATGTTAAATTTATTTAATAGGTGACAAAATATGGCTATCTTAGATAATTTAAAAAGGGGAACGATTGAATTATCTGTTCTCACATTACTGCTGAAAAACGACATGTACGGATATGAGATCTCCCAGCAGCTTTCCCTCCAGAGCGGAGGATTATACCAGATCCAGGAAAGCTCCTTATATCCATCCCTTTATCGTATGGTGGAAAAAGGACTCATATCCGACAGGATGGAGAAGGTCGGTAAGAGACGTGTCAGAGTCTATTATCATATAGAACCCTGTGGGGAAGAATACCTCAGGGAACTCAGACGCGGATATCTCTCCCACACAGCCGGAGTCCTGAGGATATTAGGGGTAAAAGATATTGAGGGGGAACTATAAATGACATCAAAACACAAACTGATCAGGGAGTATTTGAAGAAAGCCCAAAAAAACTGTCCGCGTAAGCTGAGGAAGCATCTTGACAACGGATTGAAGTACAGCTTAAGTGAATTCTGCGATTCACAAGGCGATGTCACAATGGAAGAAATAGAAGAAAAATTCGGGAAACCGGAGCAGTATGCGGCAGAATACCTTTCTTTGTGCGATACGGAGGTTATCACAAAAAGGCTTTTCAACTCAAAAAGGACAAAACTTACAGTGCTCCTTGTGGTAATTGTTTTTTTCATCGCCACGGCAGGAACTATGGTATATATTATTAAATGGAACGAAAACTCACATTTGACATATATTTATGATATGATGGGGGAGGTCTATCATGAAAAAAATGATTAAAAAGCTTATTGCTGTGCTTTCCTTGGTTCTTTTATCCACTATGCCCACTGTCCAGGCGGAGGGATTGGATTTCGCTCCTTCGGAGTCGGAATTGATAGGGGAAGAAACCTTCCAAAAGGATGACTTATATATTACAGTCTCGCTTTATGAAGTGAAAAACCCGATAAAAGAAGCCACGCTTTTCTCCAATACTTATGAAAAATCAGGCAAAAGAACCTACACCGCTGCAAATGCTGATCACAAGACCCTATTCACCTTTACAGTGTACGGAACCTTCTCCATAAACCCAGGAGTTTCCGCCGTATGCACAAAATCTTCCTGTTCATATACGATAGCCAATAACGCCTGGAAACTGGAAAACTCCTCTTCTTTTTGTTCAGGGAATCAGGCTATTGCCGATGCAGAGTTTGTAAAAAAATTATTATCTATAACCGTAGAAAAATACAACGCCCACGTTGTATTAACCTGTGATGCCAACGGAAATTTTTCATAATCCCATCAATACAGGGCGCTTAACCATCATGGAATATGATGTGTGCGCCGCCAGGCGCACCACAGTAACAAAGAGACGGCACCGCGTATGCAGGCTTTCCTGCCCATGCGGCGCCGTTCCTTTGTTTACCGTCTCCCTATACTATACCACCAGGTTGGAATATCCCATGAGGCTTTCATCCACCGCCCTGGCTACCTCCCTGCCTTCCCGGATCGCCCAGACCACCAGGGACTGGCCTCTGTGCATGTCGCCGGTAACGAAGATATTCTCCACGCTGGTGCGGTACTGTCCGGGCGCAGTCTTCACATTGGTGCGCTCGTTTAACTCTACGCCGAAGGCTTCCGCCACATAACGCTGGGCTCCCAGAAATCCTGCCGCGATGAGCACGATATCCGCCGGAAGAACCGTTTCACTGCCCGGAATCTCCTTCATATTCATGCGGCCTGTGGCAGGATCCTTCTCCCAGGACAGCTTCACGATTTTCACGCCGTGCAAATTTCCGTCCTGATCCTTCAGAAACTCCTTTACCGTAGCTTCATAGATCCTGGGGTCATGACCGAAGAGGGCGATCGCCTCCTCCTGTCCGTAATCCGTCTTGCAGATTTTGGGCCACTCCGGCCAGGGGTTATTCTCCGCCCTTTTATCAGGCGCCTTCGGCATCATCTCAATCTGGGTCACGGATCTGCAGCCGTGGCGGATGCTGGTGCCCACGCAGTCATTGCCGGTATCCCCGCCTCCGATGATCACCACGTCCTTATCCTTTGTATCCACGTACTTTTTATTAGCAAAATCCGAATCCAACAAGCTCTTCGTATTCGCCTTGAGGAAATCCACCGCGAAATAGATTCCCTTTGCGTCCCTCCCGGGCGCCTTGATATCCCTGGGATTGGAGGCGCCGCAGGCAAGGATCACCCGGTCAAAATCGTGGAGAAGCTTATCCGCTTTCATATCCTTTCCCACATCCACGCCGGGAACAAAGACCACGCCTTCCTCCTCCATGACCTTAAGCTTGCGCTCTACGATCCGTTTTTCCAGCTTCATATTGGGGATGCCGTACATCAACAGTCCGCCGATACGGTCGGAACGCTCAAAGACCGTCACCTGATGCCCCCTTTTGTTGAGCTGGTCCGCCGCCGCCAGGCCGGAGGGACCGCTCCCCACGACCGCCACCCTTTTGCCGGTGCGCACCTTGGGCGGCTTCGGGGCGGCATAGCCCTGCTCATAGGCGTTTTCAATGATGGCGTATTCATTTTCCTTGGTGGACACCGGATCCCCGTTTAAGCCGCAGGTACACGCCGCCTCGCACAGCGCGGGGCATACCCTGGAGGTGAATTCCGGGAAATTATTCGTTTTCTTCAATCTGTTGTAGGCCTGCTTCCAGTTTCCTGTATAAACCAGATCGTTCCACTCCGGCACCAGATTGTGCAGGGGGCATCCGCTGGCCATGCCGCAGAGCACCATTCCTGACTGACAAAACGGCACGCCGCATTCCATGCACCGAGCGCCCTGAAGCTGCTGCTGCTCCTGGGGCAGATGCTCCTTAAATTCCCTGAAATGGCTGACCCTCGTCCTCGGATCCTCCTCTTTGCTGACCACTCTCTTATATTCCATAAATCCAGTCGGTTTTCCCATGATAATCTCCTTCTCCTTACTCATGCCTCGTATTGGCGTAAAAGGCTTCGATCTGCGCCTGCTCCGCACTCAGCCCCTTTTCCTCCATCTGTACGATGGTCTTCAGAACCCTTTCATAGTCATGGGGAATGATCTTCTTGAACTTCGGCAGATACTCTCCGAAGTGCTCCAGAATTTCTTTCCCTTTGGCGGAATTGGTGAGGGTCACATGCTCCCTGATCATATCCTTCAGCTCAAGCACATCATATTTATTGGTGATCTCATAAGAGGAAACCATTTCTTTGTTCAGACGCATATACAGGTCATTGTGCTCATCCAGCACATAAGCGATGCCGCCGCTCATGCCCGCGGCGAAATTCTTGCCGGTGGGGCCTAAGACCACCACCCTGCCGCCGGTCATGTACTCGCAGCCGTGGTCCCCGACTCCCTCCACTACGGCAATGGCGCCGGAATTACGCACGCAGAAGCGCTCCCCTGCCACACCGTTGATAAAAGCCTTTCCGCTGGTTGCCCCGTACAGGGCGACGTTGCCAATGATGATATTTTCCTCCGCCTTAAAGACACTGCCCTTTGGAGGATAGACAATGAGCTTCCCTCCGGAAAGCCCTTTTCCAAAGTAGTCGTTGCTGTCACCGATAAGCTCCAGGGTCAGGCCCTTCGGGATAAAAGCGCCGAAGGACTGTCCGCCAGCCCCTTTGCAGAGCACATGGAAAGTGTCCTCCTCCACATGATCTCCCATCCGCTTTGTGATTTCGCTGCCGAAAATGGTTCCAAAGGCGCGGTCCGTATTGGATACATCCACCTCGATGCTGCGCTTTGCCCCTGTCTCCATGCTTTTGCCGAATTTCTTCAGCAATACCCGTTCGTCCAGGGTCTTTTCCAGTTCGAAATCAAAAACCTGTTTGGGATCAAAGGTGACCTTCTCTTTCGCTCCCGCGTAGGGATTGGAAAGAATCCGGGACAGATCCACCTCCTGCTGACGGCCCGTCAGGCCTTCTTTTCTTTTTAACAGATCGGTCCTGCCCACCATCTGGTCCACAGTGCGCATTCCGAGCCTCGCCATATATTCCCGCAATTCCTGGGCGATGAACCGCATGAAGTTTTCCACATACTCCGGCTTACCGCGGAAATTCTTCCTAAGCTCCGGATTCTGGGTTGCCACCCCAACCGGACAGGTATCCAGGTTGCAGACCCTCATCATCACACAGCCCATGGTCACAAGGGGCGCGGTGGCGAAACCGAATTCTTCCGCGCCGAGCAGGGCAGCGATGGCGACGTCCCGCCCGCTCATCAGCTTACCGTCCGTCTCAATGCGCACCTTACCCCGCAGACCGTTCATTATTAGGGTCTGGTGCGTCTCCGCCAGCCCCAGCTCCCAGGGCAGGCCGGCATTGTGGATGGAGCTTCTGGGCGCCGCGCCGGTGCCTCCGTCATAGCCGGATATCAGGACCACCTGTGCCCCTGCCTTCGCCACGCCTGCGGCGACGGTCCCAACGCCCGCTTCGGACACCAGCTTTACGGAGATCCTGGCGTCCTTATTGGAATTTTTCAAATCATAGATCAGTTGGGCGAGGTCCTCTATGGAATAAATATCATGGTGGGGCGGCGGTGAGATCAGCGATACTCCCGGCGTGGAATGCCTGGTCTTTGCGATCCATGGATAGACCTTTCCCCCGGGCAGATGCCCGCCCTCTCCCGGCTTCGCGCCCTGCGCCATTTTAATCTGGATCTCCTTCGCGCTCACGAGATAACGGCTGGTCACGCCAAAGCGTCCGCTTGCTACCTGTTTGATGGCGGAGCAGCGGTTCAGTCCGTCCGGCCCTACGGTGAGCCTTTCTAAATCCTCGCCGCCTTCTCCCGAATTGCTCTTCCCATGGAGACGGTTCATGGCGATGGCCATGGTCTCATGGGCTTCCTTGGAAATGGAGCCGTAGGACATCGCCCCTGTTTTAAAGCGCGTCACGATGGATTCCACGCTTTCCACCTCTTCAATGGGGATTCCCTTCTTCGGATAATTGAAATCCATCAGCCCCCTCAGGTTCTTGATGGAATTTTCATCATTCACCAGGGCGGTATACTGCTTGAACATCTGGTAATCGCCCCGTCTGGTAGATTCCTGGAGCATATGGATGGTAGCGGGGTTATAGAGATGGTCGTCTCCGCCGCTCCTCATCTTATGATGTCCCGGACTGTCCAGGGTCAGGTCGTTGCCCAGCCCCAACGGATCGAACGCCATGGAATGCAGCTCATCCACCTGTTTTTCGATATCCTTCAGGGTAATGCCCCCCACGCGGCAGACCGTATTGCAGAAATACCGGTTAATCACCTCCGGATCGATGCCGATGGCTTCAAAAATCTGGGCGCCCTGATAGGACTGAATGGTGCTGATCCCCATTTTGGAAGCGATCTTGACGATCCCGTGGAGCACCGCATTGTTGTAATCATCCACCGCTGCGTAATAATCCTTATCCAGCATGTGGTTGTCAATCAGCTCCTTTATGGTATCCTGTGCGAGATACGGGTTGATCGCGCATGCGCCATAGCCGAGCAGGGCGGCGAAATGGTGTACCTCCCTGGGCTCCCCGGATTCCAGGATCAGGGCGACCCTGGTGCGCTTCTTGGTGCGGACCAGATACTGGTTCAGGGCGGACACCGCAAGCAGGGAGGGGATCGCAACGTGGTTCTCATCCACGCCCCTGTCGGAAAGGATCAGAATATTCACGCCGTCGCGATAGGCGCGGTCCACCTCCACAAAAAGCCTGTCAATCGCTCTTTCCAGGCTGGTATTTTTATAATAGGTAATGGGAACGACCTCCACCTTGAAGCCGTCCACCTTCATATTCTTTATTTTTAAAAGATCCGTGTTGGTCAGGATCGGGTTGTTCACCTTCAGGACGTTACAGTTCCCCGGCGATTCCTCCAGAAGGTTTCCTTCCGCGCCGATGTAGACGGTTGTGGAGGTCACCACTTCCTCCCGGATCGCATCGATGGGCGGGTTCGTCACCTGGGCAAAGAGCTGTTTGAAGTAATCAAACAGAGGCGGATGGGTCTTGCTCAACACCGCCAAAGGCGTATCCACGCCCATGGCGGCAATGGCCTCTGATCCGTTTTTCGCCATGGGGAGGATGCTGGTCTTCAAATCGTCATAGGTATAGCCAAAGGCCTTCTGCATCCTCTGACGCTCCTCATAGGTGTATTCCGGCACCCTCTGATTGGGGATCTTCAGGTTTTTCAGCATGACAAGGTTGCCGTCCAGCCATTCGCCATAGGGCTGTCTGGAAGCATAACCCTCCTTCAGGCGGTCGTCGTCCACCACTTCCCCCTTTATCGTGTCCACCAGAAGCATCTTTCCCGGGCGCAGCCTGTTTTTCTCCCTGATCTTACCGGGATCGATATCCAGCACGCCCACCTCGGAGGAAAGGATGAGCTGGTCGTCCGTGGTAATCATATACCGGGAAGGCCGAAGTCCGTTACGGTCCAGCACAGCCCCAAGGATATCGCCGTCAGAGAACAAAATAGAAGCAGGCCCATCCCAGGGCTCCATCATGGTGGCATAATACTGATAAAAATCTTTTTTTGACTGGGACATGGTTTTATTGTTGGCCCAGGGCTCCGGAATGGCGATCATCACCGCCAGGGGAAGATCCATGCCGCTCATCACCAGAAACTCAAGCATGTTGTCCAGCATGGCGGAATCGGAGCCCGTCTTGCTGATGGCGGGGAGCACCTTGTGAAGCTGGCCCTTTAAATGCTCCGAGGCCATGTTTTCCTCTCTGGCAAGCATCTTATCCGCGTTGCCCCGGATCGTATTGATCTCTCCGTTATGTACGATAAAGCGGTTCGGGTGCGCCCTCTCCCAGCTGGGCGTCGTATTGGTGGAAAATCTGGAATGCACCACAGCGATGGCAGACTCATAATCCCCGCTCTGCAGATCGGCGAAGAAGGTGCGCAGCTGCCCCACCAGGAACATACCCTTATAAACAATGGTCCTGCTGCTTAAGGACACCACATAGGTATCGTCCGAGGACTGCTCGAAGACACGCCTGGCAATATAGAGTCTTCTGTCAAACGCAAGACCCTTCTCCACTCCGGCAGGCTTCTTCACAAAGGCCTGCATGATATAAGGCATACACTCCACCGCCTTATGCCCCAGCACATTGGGGAACGTCGGGACCTCCCTCCATCCCAGGAACTTAAGCCCTTCTTTTTCCACAATGATCTCAAACATCTTCTTGGCCTGATTGCGCCTAAGCTCCTCCTGGGGGAAGAAAAACATGCCCACGCCGTACTCCCTTTCCCCGCCGATTTCAATGCCCAGGGGCTTTGTCACCCGGGTAAAAAACTTATGGGGTATCTGCGTCAGGATCCCTACGCCGTCCCCGGTTTTGCCTTCCGCATCCCTGCCGGCGCGGTGCTCCAGGTTTTCTACGATCTTCAGGGCGTTCTCCACCGTTTCCCGGCTCTTCAGCCCTTTAATATTCACGCACGCACCAATTCCGCAGTTATCATGCTCAAACTGCTCCTGGTACAACGGCGCCCTCTGACGCCCATTTCCTGCTGTAAACATTTCACTTCTCCTTTCGGCTGGCATAAACCTTTTTCCTTTCGGCTGCCATAAAAAAAGGTCGCAAAGAAAACCTCCGCTCCTTTGCGACCTTTCTTACTATACACCAAAATCCCGAATCTGTAAATATCTTTTTTTACGATTATTGTCAGATTATTTGACACAATACCATGAAAGGAACAAATTTACAGTCAAAAGATAGAAATTGTATCCCAAAGAGAACAATAAACTCAAATTTATTTGTGAATTTAAAATTTCAGAAATTTTATGGCGGAATTAATTTTCATTCATTTTTGTAACGAATCTGTAATAAATTGTAATTTTTTCGTATTTAACTATTGAATATTTGTTCCTGACATGCTAGAATAACTTTTGAGGGAAAATCTGGAATGTTTTTTCCTTTCCGCAAAAGAATCAGTTCATAAAGTCGTAGCAGGTACACGCGATGAAAAAGAAAATTTTACTTACTCTTTTCCCTTGTCTGCTCCTCCTCTTGGGAAGCAGCATAACAACACTTAACAGCAGGGCTGCGGAAATCGGGGCTGCAGGAGCACCTGACACGGGCATTTCCCAGAAGGGAAGCGCAACCGCGCGGGATATTTTTGATACTAATACGGTAGGCGGATTCTTTTCTCCTGCTTTGAATATCACAGAAAACCCAATTCCTTCTGCGGATATACCGGCGGAAGCATCCGATGACCTTGAAAACGAATACAGCACCTTTGCGATCGCTGATGTGAACAACTACGTGAATGTCAGAAGCCTTCCCAGCACGGATGGCGAGATTCTCGGCAAAATGTATGACGGCTCCGTAGCGGAGATTCTTGCCACAGAGGGCAGCGGAGATGAAATGTGGTTTAAAGTGGTCTCCGGGGACGTGGAAGGATACATCAAAGCGCAGTACTTCATCTACGGAGAGGATGCGGCGGCCGTGATTGACGATTACGTTACCCGGTACGCCCAGGTGCAGGCGAGCAGACTTAATGTAAGGGAGGCGCCCAGCATTGACGCATCCCGGATCGGCTACCTTGATAACGGGGAAAAGGTAAAGATCCTGGAGACGGGGGAGGAATGGCTGAAGGTACAATATACGGATACCACCGTGGGATACATTGCCGCAGAATATACCTCTACCGTAGAGGAATTTATCCATGCGAAGTCCATAGAGGAAGAACGCGCGGAGCTGGAAGCCCAGCGCAAAGCCGCCGCAAGGGCACAGGAGACAGAGAGCTCCAAGCCGGAGGATACTTTTGTTCCCGTTCCCGTCGGTACCAATTATACTTCCAATGAAGAGTTAAGATCCGCCATTGTGGAATACGCCATGCAGTTCCTTGGGAACAAATACGTGAGCGGAGGACGCAGCCTTGCATCAGGAACCGACTGCTCCGGTTTCACCTGTTACATTTATGCGGAATTTGGCTATTCCTTAAGCAGGACGCCGGAAGGCCAGTGGAATTCCAATGGCCGTAAGATCACCGCCGATGAGATTCAGCCGGGCGATATTGTATGCTACAGCTCAAAGGGATCTAAATGCACCCATGTAGGGCTTTACATCGGTGATGGGCAGATTATCCACTCCGCCAATTCCAGAAAAGGCGTCATCATCAGCGATATCTACTATGACAACACCTTTATCGGAATCAAAAATGTAATTGATTAAGAACAGCTTAAACTTCATATGAACCGATTAGCCGCGACCCGGGGCAAATCATTCAGGATCTGTTCCCTGGTCAGCTTCCAATCCCCTATGACCTCTTCACTCCATCCGATCAGATCCGAATAGGAAAAGGTGATGCCGCCATAGGGGATTATTCCATGGTCAGATGCCAGATCCTGACTATACTCATCCAACAGATAAATCTTTTTAAAACGATTCGGGTTATAGGAATACTGACAGACCAGGGGAAGCATCCCTGTCTTTTCACTGTCAATGGCGACTCCCTCTTCCGTCACATGAAAAGTCACCCAGGCAAGCCCTTCCAGCATATTCTTGGCACCCTTCATGGTGGAAACATAATTCCCCAAAGAATAAAAGCATAATGTCCTGTTGCCGTTTTCGGACTCCAGCCATTCTACCCTTTGAACCACATGGGGATGGGTCCCGATAATCAGATCCGCACCGGCGTCCGTCATCTGCTGCGCGAACTTTTCCTGGGCCTTGGTGGGGGTCATGCTGTTTTCCGTTCCCCAGTGCGGGCAAACAATAACAACATCCGCTATTTCCCTGGCGGTGCGGATATCCTCCAGCACCTGCGGATTTATCACCGTATAATCAATTGCCCTGCTCTTTTCATCCACGGCGCAGAGAAGCTCCAGCCTGTTTGTCACACTGGAGGACACAACCTCATAGTTGGGGCCGAAGGTATAATTTAAGATGGCGAAGTCTATATCCCCGATCGTTAGAACAGGAACCCTGTTTACCGGTTCTTCTGACTCAGGCTTATGAATTCCCAGCATCATCACCTCCGGATGCGTCTTCCAGAAATCAATACAGCTGTCTATTCCTTCCACCTTTTTATCCGCAGCATGATTTGTCGCGTGAAGGACCACATTAAAGCCCGCCGCCGCAATGGCGTCCCCTACTTCTGTCGGAGAGTTAAAGGCCGGATAACCGGAAAAACCCTTTTCATTTCCTCCGAGAATGGTCTCCTGGTTAATGATCTTAATATCCGCCGCATCCAGATACTCTGCGATATCCTCGAACAAAAACGAATAATCATAGCTTCCGTCAGACTGTTTTCCCGTATTGACAATTCCCATGTGCATCAGATTATCGCCCACTGCCATAAGAGAAATATCATATTCCTGAAAGGCTTCCTCTGTTTCAGCCGTGCTTTCCGCAGAAGATGCCTGACCGCCCGGCGTCCCGGCCTTGTCCGGCGTTTCAGTCCCGTCCGACGTCTCATCCCCGCCCGGCGCTCCGGTTCCTTGTACGGAAGGAAGGACCAGATCCTCCCCCAGAACCTCAATGGTGGAAAAATCGTCCGCCCCGCCGCACCCGGCCAACAGGAATACTGCTGCCAGCAGCATTACAAGCCAAGTTTTTACTTTTATTGTCCTGCCCCTCATAAACGCTAAAACACCTTCTTTTCCTTTATCATCAGGAACAAACCCACGCCCGCGACAGCCAGTCCTGCCACACATGCCGGCCAGCTCAGAATAGGCGTCTGGGAGAGAGCCGTGTAATTAAACAGACAGAAGACCAGATTGATCAACACATGAACTCCCACGGCGATACGGAAATCTCCGAAGAATTCATAAGCATAGGTTATGATCAGGCCTATCAGGATGCCGTAAAACATCATAATAGAGTAGCCGAAATAATATCCGTAAAAAAGCGTCGTCATCAGCAGCGCTATCTTAGGCGTCATAAACTTCTTCACGCCGTTATAAACAATGCCACGGAACATCAATTCCTCCGCGATAGGGGAACAGATACACTGATAAATAAAAATGCTCAAAAGGTATTGCATAAAATGCGGCGTCTCCCTGACTTCCCTGTAAGATGCCGCTATGTCAATCAGCCCTGCCTGATCGATCAGGGCAAAGAAGCTTATCACACTGCCTATGGCGATTCCTGCAATAATAACATAGTTTTTGACCGGCTCCGGCTTCAGATGCGTCAGCTTCATCTCCTCTGCCCTCCGCGCTATCATCGGACGGGCATACCTTAAGATAAACAGGCCGGCAACAATATAGCTGAGCATTGTTACAACTACGCTGGCGAGACCTGTCATCGACATTTCTTCACCCTGCTGGACTACAATAAAATCCCTCAGCGCTTCGTTCTGGGAAATCATCTGCATAATGGATGTAAAAAAAAGTCCTGCCGCGGCCCTCGCCAGAATGAACAGAAGATATGGGAGCAATACTCTCCACAGATCCTTCATGCCGCTGTTCTGGGGCTTCTTCGCGCCCGGCTGCTGAGCCTTATGGACCTCATCCATACGCTCCTTCGCATCCACCTCACGCATCAGAAGCTTCTTCAATTCAGCAACACTCTGCACAATATAATCGGCCCTGGCCTCCTTCAATTCCTCCATACTGCCATAGCCATAGGTCACGCCGATGCTCTCAATATGAAAGGTCCTCGCGCCCTCTATGTCATACTTCCGGTCACCGATCATGAAAATCTCATCATTTTTGATAGGCTTATCCCCGAAGAATTTTCGCAGCACCTCCACGATGACCTGAGCCTTTTTCACCCTGGTACCATCCAGCTCGCTGCCCAGGACCACTTCAAAATAGGAATCCAGCTTGAAGTGCTTAAGAATCCTCTCCACGAATACAGTGGGCTTGCTGGAGACTACGGCCATATGCATTCCAGCCGCCTTCATGGTACGCAACAGGTCATGAATCCCCCCGTACAGCTCATTTTCAAAAATTCCGGTATCACGGAAACGCTCCCTGTACTTCTCAATCGCGCGGTCCGCCTGTTCCTCCGTCATTTGATAGAATTCCATAAAGCTGTCCTTAAGGGGCGGACCGATAAAAGGCTCCAGCTTATCAAGATCCGGTTCATCAATGCCGAAATCCGCAAGCGCGTACTGTACGCAGGTGGTGATTCCTACCTTAGGGTCCGTCAGTGTTCCATCCAAATCAAACAAAAGATATTGCTTCATTTCTCTGCTCCTATCCGCGTGATCTCCCACGCTTTCCTCTTTAGGTATCTCCGGTCAGGCTAAAAGCTCCGAATCTTGTCTCCGTCATCCTCTGTTTTCTCAATCTGCTTGATGCATACATCATATTCCACGGCATCATTTACCTGTACATGTACCGTTTCCCCTACCTTATGCCCCAAAAGCGCCTTGCCCAGGGGAGATTCATTGCTGATCAGGCCCTCCAGGGAATTTCCCCGCACTGTGGTAACGATCTTATAGGTCTCTTCCGTGCCTTCGTCCAGGAATTCTACCGTTACGGTATTGTTAATGCCAACCTCATCAGACGCTGATTCCTCAGATATGATCTTAGCAGTCCTGATCATCCTCTCCAGGTAGCGTATCCGGCTCTCGTTCTGGTTCTTTACCTTCTTTGCGGCGTGGTATTCAAAATTTTCGCTCAGGTCCCCATGCGCCCTGGCCTGCTTCACATCCTCCAGCGCCCTGGGGCGGACCACCAGCTTACGGTACTCGATCTCCTCTTCCATCTTTTTAATATCTGTCGCCGTTAATTCATCGTACATTTCTCGGTTCCCCCATTTCAATTATACCCTGTAGCTGTGCGCCCACAGGCGCATATTCATTCATAAGCCGACCGATGCCCTTACGGCCGGCATTATAATTATACCTGCAAAGCGAATAAAACCGCCATTGATAAAATGATCTGTATGATCGCGAAGCGGTAAACGGTCTGCGTATTGGACCACCCGAATTCCTTCCGCACATGATCGTGAAGCGGCAGCCTTACCTTCGTAAGGACATGAATCTTGCAGAAACGAAGCAGGGCAACCTTTATCAGACCCAGGCCACCGTCCAAAATCAGCATCAGCGCCACCGGTATATAGAGGAACGGATAGCCTGTTTTAAGGACGGCAATACAGATAAAAAGCCCCATTGCCCTGGAACCGGCATCCCCCATCATAAGCTTGCTGGGCGTCGCATTATACCACAGATACCCCAGGATACAGACCGTAAAGAGCAGGATCAGAAACGAAAAATCCCCCGCCTTATCCTTCATTCTCTCAATGGAATAAATGGTCATCAGCGTAATGATCGCAAGGGTTCCGGACAGCCCGTCCACTCCGTCGGAACAGTTTGTCACGTTCACAGATACCCATGCAAGCACCACAATGCCCAAAGCCATCAGGAAAGGATGCAGGGAGATTGACAGCCCTGCAAACGCCAGTTCAAACTGGCTGGGATGAAAGTGCAGATAGGTAAGCGCGACCAATATCGCCACGCACAGATCCAGAAAACCCTTCCTGTATTCTCCCCAGGGAGCCTTTGCAGCATCGTCCAGGTATCCCGTCATCATACAGATCACCAGCAGGATCATATAAATAATGTTCTCCGTTTCAAACGGAACAAACAATAAAACCGCCGCCACAAACACCCAGATAAAAATAATTCCTGCTCCTCTGGGCTTCCCTGTCGTCTTCTTGCCTTCAACCGCATAATCCCTTCCCGGGTCCTTCGGAAGGAACCTTCCCAGCTTCGCAAGGGCCGCTACCGTTGCAATAAACGCGCACATCACCCCAATAAAAGAAATCAAAGAAGCATAGCCCTCCGATATCAGCCAATATAACATAATCTCTCCCATCCGCCGCCCTGTCTGACAGGGCGGTCCCTACCGCTTTCTTCATTCAGTCGTTACGCCGGATAAAATCATTTTATCCGTCCGGGGGGGCAATGTCAAGAGAAGAACGGGATTCTGACCTACTTTCTTGCTAAATCTCCACGAGCTCCTGGTTCCAGGTATGATAGCGATAGACACGGTTGGTAAGCATCTCCTCCTTTGGAAAGGCCGCGTTGATCTCCCGGATGGACTCCTTCATACATAACGGCGACTGTTGATCGACCGGATGGATCACCGCCTCATGAATGCTGGTAAAACCCACATAGTAATCCCCAAACAGCTCTCCCAGCCGCTCCTTCACCCCCGGATAAAAGATCGCTATGGCGCCGTTGATAGATTTTGTGGTGGTCAGACGATAACCCAACGTACCGTCCACCTCATTTCCCGGCTGGAACAGCTCCGCCGGCCCGGGCTTCGTCTGCGCCTGATAAGGCGGAATTCCTTCAGGAACCATAAACACCCCTTCTTCGGGAGCATGTCTGACCTTAAGATCCGTACTTCGGTATATTCTGGGAGGCATGAGCTGAACCGTATTCTGGAATGCGTTCTCCATAAGCTCCTCCTTTGAAATATCCCATTCTTCTATTATTTCCTTCCTCATTTTCATTGTCATATAATCATCCTCTGCATCATAAACCACCCCGTACAGAGTCAGGGCTATATCCCCGAATTTCCAGTAAACACTGTCTTCCAGCTCAAAACGGTTCAAATGATAATTGATCGGCCTTAGAATCAGCCTGTCCTTTGTCTTCCCATAGCCCTCTTTCCCCAGATGCAGCCACTCTGTGCTCAGCCCGGAGCGCTGGATCCGAAGCAGAAGCTCCGGTATGATCTTCTGCCAGCCCTCCTTTTTATAACGTTCAAAATACTCATGGATATCCCAATTCATCATACTGCGGATGCTCCCGTCCCCCCATATCACATGAATATAATCTTCATGGATCACATTATCCTCCCTGCCGGAAGTAATTCTGTTTATGTACCGTATCATATTTAACATCTGCTCATCCTGTGTCGTATATCCTTTCTCCAGCAGCATAATCTTTCTTCCCTGCACTTCCTCCTGCTGCATAATAATACGATACAGTTCACCCTTAAACTCTTCATAAGTCATAGTTCTGCATCTCCTTCGGTTCTTCATTATAATGTTTTGATTTCATGTTTTGATTTCATGTTTTGCTTTCATGTTTTTCTGTCATGCCGAAAACGTTCAACACTGACAGACAACTGCCCGCCGCCCCTGTTCCTGCAATAAGAAAGTGGTCGGAACGCCCTGAAAACAGCCTCTGCGCACGGCGCGGCCCATTTAAAATAGTTGGAATAATTTGAGATTGACTAGATTTCCCGGTGAAAAGGCGTTGAGACCTGCCCATTCCCTCCTTTCCTGTCAAAATGACCCTGCCCTTTCATCACCGGAATGCTGCTCTGATAGTAAGATAGACGATAGCCACGATCGGTAAGGAGTCAGACGCTCCTACCATTACACAATCACGAATCCCCTTTGAGGCGATATCTTTCATAGGTATGTCGCGGATCATATCAGATGGTCCCCTGTCCATTGATAAATCCGGAAATCACTGGAATGTCCTTATCATATCATACTTAAAAGGGGTTGTCATTTAACAGCGTGTTAAATGACAACCCTATCCTCATATGATATAATATTCTTTTGTTTATTTCAGGAAATACCTGCTTTCTCACAGATGCATCCAGTAAAACAGCAGCCGCTTCCCGCAATCCGGGATGCTCCCCTTCTCCACCAGCCATCCCGTGCTGTCCTTTTCTTCCTCCAGCAGCTCTTCTATCGGAAGTCCAAGATATTTACTGATGGCGTACATATTATCCAGATTGGGCAGCCTTTTTCCTTCAAACCACATATAGACCGCCTGCACCGACCCCAGGTGAAGAAACTGCTGCAGCTCACTGGCCGTCACATGCCTGCTCTCGCAGGCCTTCTTCAGGTTCCTGCCAAAAAGCCCTGCGTCAAGAGACGGATAGCCCTTCTCCTCATTCTGCATACATTTCCTTTCAGCCCTTCACTTCAGGCAATTTGAAAGCTTCTGATCAATGTGCCCTAAAGTATCTTCGAGAGATACTTTAACTCATTATACCATGTTCCGAAGGATTTCGCCAGATTTTTCTTTTATCGCCCCTGTTTTCTGACACTCCTGATACAGCTTAAAAACTTTTCCCCATATTTTTCAAACTTATACTCTCCGATCCCTGATACCTTCAGCATCCCCTCTTTATCTTCCGGATGCAGGCTGGCCATCTGAATCAGGGTTTTGTCGGAAAAAACAATATAAGGGGGCACCTTTTCTTCCCTGGCAATTTCCATGCGCAGGGCGCGCAACGCCTCAAACAGCTTCCGCTCCTCATCCTCCAGCCACGCGGCCCCTTTTCTTTTCCTTCCGCCTGCGTTGCCCGAATCTGCACCCTGAGACGCGCCCAAAGCCCCCGCCCCTTTCTCGGTTTCCTTCGCCATCTTCATTACCAGATGCGCGCCGTCCGCCAAAAGATCCTTTGTCCTGTCCGTAAGCCTTACAAGCGTGTATTCGTCATTTGTAACTGTCAGATAATTTTCCAGCAAAAGATAATTGAGGACCTGGCGCAGTTTATTCATGTTGACCTTGGCAAGGCATCCGTAATAAGGATTCTGATCCATGCGATACCCACGGATCTTGGCGGTATTGGCGCCATGCACTGTATCCAGTATCACATTGATGCCATAGCGCTGCCTGCTGCTCCCCACACAGTTTACAAGCTTCTTCGCGATCTCCGTCACGTCCACCGATTCAAACCGGGTCAGGCAATTAGAGCAGTTGCCGCAGTAATTGTTGCCGTACTCTCCAAAATACCTCAGAATATAATCCCTCAGGCAGTCATTGGTAAAGCAGTAAAAGGTCATCCGTTTCAACCGTTCATGATCCCGCTCCATCAGGATTTCCCTGACCTGCGGCTCAAGCTCCTGCCTCTCCTGACTGTTTTCAATCATATACTGGCAGGTGGCGACATCCTGGGGAGAATAATAAAGAATGCATTCCGACGGCTCCCCGTCCCTTCCCGCACGCCCGGCTTCCTGGTAATAGTTCTCCAGATTCTGCGGCATATTATAGTGGATCACATACCGCACATTGGATTTATCGATTCCCATACCGAACGCACTGGTCGCCACCATCACGGGCTTCACGTCATAGATAAAATCCTCCTGATTGCGCTTGCGCTCGTCTGCGCCTAGTCCAGCGTGATACCTGGTGGCGTCAATCCCCATATCCTCCAGGAATTCACATACCGTCTCCACATTTTTACGGGTGGAGCAGTATATGATGCCGCTGTCAGAACGGTGCGCGCTCACATATTCCAGGAGGCACGCGTTTTTATTTTTTTCACGGCGCACCTCAAAATAGAGGTTTTCCCGGTTAAATCCGGTGACCAGTATTTCCGGGTCCATAAGCCCCAGCACGCATACGATGTCCTCCTGGACCTGCTTTGTCGCGGTGGCGGTAAAGGCACTGACGATGGGGCGCGCCGGGAGTTTTTCAATAAAACGGACGATGTTAAGGTAGCTGGGTCTGAAATCCTGTCCCCATTGCGAAATGCAATGCGCCTCATCCACCGTTACCATGGAAATCTCGGCATGCCCTGCGAAATTCAGGAAGCTTTCCGTCTCCAGGCGTTCCGGGGCCACATAGATAATCTTATATTGACCCTGTGCGGCGTACTGTAGCGCCTTGTGGATCTGCCCCTCCGTCAGGGAGCTGTTGATATACGCCGCATGGACGCCCACCTGATTCAAGGCTTTTACCTGATCCATCATGAGCGAGATCAGGGGGGAAATCACCAGGGTAATACCGGGAAGCATCAGGGCAGGAACCTGGTAGCACAGCGATTTCCCCGCTCCGGTGGGCATAATTCCCAGCGCATCCCTGCCCTGCAGGATCGCATCGATCATGACCTCCTGTCCGGTCCGGAACGTATCATAGCCAAAATATTTCTTCAAAATCTCTTGTTTTGTCATATGGAGCCCTTCCTCAAAACATCAGAAAGGCTTCGAAATCTCCCGGAGTATATCCTTTCCTGATTTCGAAGCCTGTCATCTTTATTCTTCCACACCTATTCGGGAACCACCGTTCCAACATCCATATCACAGTGCGCCGCGCCGGATGCCCGTTACTCCTCCGCTAAATGACCCTTCTGATCGTTATATAGGACTTGTAATTTATATTGCTGATCTTGATCCCGGATCTGGGGTTGCTGGCATGCACGATCTTACCGTTGCCGATATAGAGGGCGACGTGCCCTTCATAGCAGACGATATCGCCCGGCTGCGCTTCTGCGTAGGAAACGCCCTTTCCCACGCTTCTCTGAGAATAGGATGTTCTCGGCAGAGAATACCCGAAATGCTTATAAACGCTCTGGGTAAAGCCGGAGCAGTCCGTACCGTTTGTCAGGCTGGTTCCTCCCATCACATA
The DNA here is from genome assembly GCA_947588205.1 of uncultured Acetatifactor sp. GTDB lineage: Bacteria > Bacillota > Clostridia > Lachnospirales > Lachnospiraceae > Acetatifactor. The sequence goes on from CANPYG010000002.1 coordinate 31,207, forward strand.
CGGGTTGCCCACAAACTGGCAGGCATATTCCGCGATCTGTTTGCCCAGCTCACTGCCGCCCGCGCTGGATATCGTGCCGGAAGCCGAAGTAGATCCGCTTGTGCCGGAAGCCGCAGCTGCCGCTGCCTTTCTGGCCTCTTCCTCTTTCCGCTTCCTCTCCTCGTCCTGCAGTCTCTTTAACTCCTTCTGGTCCTGCTGCAGTTTTTTCTTGGCAGCCGCTGCCTGCTTTTTGAATGCCGCGATCTCCGCATCATAGTCAGCGGACTGCGCCTTCTTTTTCTCCAGCTGCTTATCCAGCTCAGCCTTCATCTGGTCAAGCTCATCCTTATCGGCCTGCAGCTGTATTTTGTCAACCTCCAGCTCATCCCTGTCGGCCTCCAGGCGATTCCACAAAGCCTGTACCTCTTCCTTCGCAGCCTGGTACTGGTCCAAAAGCTCCTGCCCGTACTGATATACCTTCTCCGTATAATCAGCCTTATTCAGGAAATCGGAGAAATCCCTGCTGTCAAAAAGGATGGCAAGCATGGAGGTGTCATTATTCTCATACATGAAGCGGATCTGTTCCTTAACCGCCTCATACTGCTCTTCTTCCTTCGCCTTTGCAGCCTCATACGCGGTCTCGGCCTGTCCGATCTCTAACTGCTTCCTGGCAATCTCATTCTCCTTTTCGGCGATCTCATCCGCCTTCAGGTCAATCTCGGTCATCATATTGAAGATCTCGGAATTCAGGTCCGCGATCTCCTCCTCCAGCAGGTCCTGCTCATCCGACAAACCGGAAATAGTATTGTTAATCTTATCCAGGTTATTCTGATCCTCCTTAATCTGATCCTGGACACCCTTTATCGTACTGGCAGACACGACGCAGGCATTTGAAAATGACGAGACCAACACCGATGCGGTTACCCCAAATAACACTATATACTTTTTTAGACTTTCTTTTTTCTTTCCCATAATATCAGCATAACACATCTTTACACAAAATGCACTACTTTTTTTAAAAAAAATGTAATTTTTTCGTAACAACCTTTTCCGGTGCGCAAGTCTGCCAAAAGCGTCCGGTGAGACGCCCTAAGCCTGTCCTTCCCTACAGCTCACAATTATTCACTGTACGCGGGAACGGGATCACATCCCTGATATTTCCCATGCCGGTCAGGTACATCACGCATCTTTCAAAACCTAATCCGAACCCTGCATGCCTTACCGATCCGTATCTCCTCAGATCCAGGTAAAACTCATAATCCTCTTTCTTAAGCCCCAGCTCCTCCATCCTGGCTTCCAGGACCTCCAGCTTATCCTCCCTCTGGCTGCCCCCGATGATCTCGCCGATGCCGGGCACCAGACAATCCATCGCCGCCACGGTCTTGCCGTCCTCATTTAACTTCATATAGAACGCCTTGATCTCCTTGGGATAATCCGTCACAAAGACAGGCCTCTTAAATTCCTTCTCCGTCAAATACCTCTCATGCTCTGTCTGCAGGTCGCAGCCCCAGTATACCTTATAATCGAACTCATCGTTGTGCCGGGAGAGGATCTCAATCGCCTCGGTATAGGTCACATGTCCGAAATCCGAATTCAAGACGTGATTCAGCCTCTCGATCAGACCCTTGTCCACGAACTGGTTAAAGAACGCCATTTCCTCCGGCGCGTTCTCTAAGACATAACGGATGACAAACTTCAGCATCGCCTCCGCCAGGAGCATATCATCCTTCAGATCCGCGAACGCCATCTCCGGCTCGATCATCCAGAACTCCGCAGCGTGCCTGGTGGTGTTGGAATTTTCCGCCCGGAAGGTCGGTCCGAAGGTATATACATTCTTAAAGGCAAAGGCATAGGTCTCCACGTTCAGCTGCCCGCTCACCGTCAGATTGGTGGGCTTTCCAAAGAAATCCTGGGCATAATCCACCTGTCCGTCCTCTGTCTTCGGGACATTGTTCAGATCCAGGGTGGTCACCTGGAACATCTCGCCCGCGCCCTCGCAGTCGCTTCCGGTTATGAGGGGCGTATGCACATACACAAATCCCCTCTCCATAAAAAAGGTATGAATCGCATAGGCAATCAGGGAACGCACACGGAATACCGCCTGGAAGGTGTTGGTCCTCGGGCGCAGGTGAGAGATCGTCCTCAGATATTCAAAGGAATGCCTCTTCTTCTGCAGAGGATAGTCCGCCGTGGAGGCTCCTTCCACCACAACCTCCTCCGCCTGCATTTCAAATGCCTGCTTCGCCTGGGGAGTCTCCACGATCCTGCCCCGCACGATCACCGCAGTTCCCACATTCATTTTGCAGAGGGTATCAAAATTGGGAAGCCTGTTCCCGTACACCACCTGAAGGGGTTCAAAAAAGGTTCCGTCGTTGATCACCAGGAAACCGAAATTCTTGGAATCCCTGTTGCTCCTGACCCAGCCCCCTACGGTAAGCTCCTTATCAACATAAGCTTTGCTGTCACGATACAAATCCCTGATATCCGTTAAATCCATTTTTCCTCCATTCCATCGCCGGAAACGGTATTTTCTCCGCCGTCCTTCCCCGGATCGATTCAACATTCTCTCATCTTTTACAGCCCATATATAAGAGCCTATGACTCCGTTACAACCGCATTTTCAACCAGGAAATCGATCACATCCTCCGACAGGAAGGCTTCTCTGTAAACCTCCTTGTCCGTTTCCTGCAGAAGCTCCTCTACCCCCTGCGCCCCGACCTCTTCGGCATATTGCTCCATCCTCGTCTGAAGCGCATCATCCGATATGCCCAGCCCTTCCGCGTCGGCGATGGCCCAAAAAGCCAGCGCCTGCCTCACAGACATCTCGGCCAAGATATTCGCGGTATCCTCAAGAGACATTCCATAGAGATAATTCGCAAGGGTCTCCCCGTCCAGGCCATACATAGATGCTGCGGCTTCCATGCTGTTTACCATATCCTGCCGGTACTGCTTTAAAAGCACCTCCGGTAACTCCTCAAATATGCAATTCTCCAACACGGTCTGCAGGACCGCATATTCCAGGTTGCTGTCATGATTCTCCTGCAGCTCTTCATAATGGTTGTCACGCACGTACTCCCTGAGCTGTTCCGCACTGGAATAATCCTCCGCCCCGAAACCGGCGATGATTTCATCCGTCATCTCCGCGACTATATAATTGATCGTTACGGTAAAAACAACCTGTGCGCCCGCCAGCTCGGCGTTGCCGTAATTTTCCGGGAAGGTCAGGTTCAGGTCCACAGTCTCCTGGGGCATCACGCCAACAAGCCCTTCCTCAAAGCCGCTGATGAAAGTATGGGAACCAATGGTCAGGAACGCGCCCGAGGCTGCTCCGCCATCGAAGGCCACGCCGTCCTTTTTCCCTACATAGTCAATATTGACGGTATCGCCGTTCTCTACCGCACGGTCGGTCACACTCCCGTTATCCATCGCCGTATGAGAACAGTATTCCTGCCAGACCAGATCCTCCAGCTGTGTTTCAACGGAAGCTACCGTAACGGCGACCCCCTTATATTCCCCCAGGGTTACATAATCAGTTACTGTCATTTCATTCAGATTCACCCTGGGAGTGGTCTCGCCCGCATTGCCCCCCTGCAGGCTCTCCGTACCGGTTCCGGATTCATTGTCCTTCCCGGAGCCGCAGCCTGCAAGGCATACGCACAGAAACGCTGCGCAGAGCCCTAAAATAAGCTTTTTCTTCATCGTAATATCCTCACTTTAATTTCGCTGTTCAAAAACGTTTCTATTTTACCACAAAATATTTCCCTTTAAAAGTCTTTTTATAAAAACTTCTTCATTTCCTCCAAATGAATTATTGCGAAAACCATAATAGTTGTGGTACAATATCGGCAGGAACATATTATGCTAAGGAGGGAACTTAAATGCCGACCCCACTTATTGTATTTTTAATCATTCTGGCGCTTCTTATTATAGGAATCGTGGTGCTGTATTTTCTGGGCAAGCGTGCGCAGAAAAAGCAGGACGAACAGCAGGCCATGCTGGAAGAGCATAAACAGACTGTATCCATGCTGGTCATTGACAAGAAGCGAATGAAGCTCAAGGAATCCGGTCTTCCCCAGTCCGTGATCGATCAGACGCCGAAGCTGATGCGGGGTTCAAAGCTTCCCATCGTCAAGGTAAAGGTCGGTCCCCAGATCCTGAGTCTGGTCTCTGACGAAAAGATTTTTGACTCCATTCCAATCAAAAAGGAAGTCAAAGCGGTCGTAAGCGGTATCTATATCATGAGCGTGAAGGGACTTCACGGCAAGCCCGAAAAGCAGCCGGAGAAAAAGAAGGGCTTTTTCAAACGCGCGATGGAAATGGCGCAGGAGAAGGCCGGCGCCAAGCCTTTAAAATGATCTGTCTTTCATAGAAATACTTCAAAGAGGGGTTCTGTCATTTCGACAGCACCCCCCTTTCACATAAGGTCGGTATCCGGTAAGGTCAGTATCCGGTGCGTAAAGTCCGATGCTTACAGGCCGTTGGATTCCTGGAACATGCGGATTGCCGCAGCCGTTGCGGCATAGTCCTTGTCCACCTGCTCTAACAGCTCCTCAACCTGCGGGGTATAACCATATCTGAGCGCCTCTGTCAGATCATGGCTGGAAGCCTCCAGCTTACTGAAGCTTAAGTTCTGGCAGACACCCTTTATGGTATGCGCCGCACGGAAGGCTTCCCCATAATTCTTCTCCTGCAGGAATTTATGCAGGTTCCCATAGCTTTCGTCCGTAAGGAACTTCAACACAAATTTCTGCACCAGCCGTTCACTGCGAAGTCTGCCTATCACTTCTTCATAAGAACCGATTGTCTCATAACACTCCTGTAACGTCATTTTCCTGTTTCCTTTCCTATCCTGTCTAATGAAGGGATAACTCTTCTTTTCTGGAATGAATCTTCATGGAAAGCTTGCAATCCGCCAGATGTTCATAATTAACCTCCAGGGCATAATCCACGTCTACCCGGATCTCTTCCTCAGCCTCTTCCAGTCTGATCCTTTTCGCATCAATTCCTATCAGAATACTGCCAAAGGGGGTAGAATAATTTGTCATATTCTTCCGGTTCTCTTCAAATACCATATGTACACTGATCAGTCCCTTTTTGGTGAGATCCAGACTGTGCTCCCTGAACTTTATTATATTTCTGGCCGATCCCTCAAAGCCTTCAAAAAGCTCGTCATAAATCACGTAATGGCTGTTATCCCTCTGATAATATTCTGCTGCCGTCACTGTCTCCACATGGTCCTCCTCTTCCAGGAGGTTGAATTGCAGCCCCTTTATGGAGACAAGCACATCCTTCGTCATGTCAATAATCCTCAATATTTACTAATTTTGCGGATAAAATCCCATACTTAATGATGGAATTGGCAAACTGCTTGAACTTCTCTGCCGCGTCACTGACGTAAAACTGATACTGATTGGCACCGAGCCCCGGCGTCTCCCGGTTCAGAAGCCCTTTGCGCTCCAGCATCTGCCTGAGCTCCCTGGCAGTCTCGTAGGCGGGATTTACAAGGGTGACATTGTTCCCCATAATACGGCCAAGCGTGGAACGGATCAGGGGATAATGGGTGCAGCCCAGGATCAGCGTGTCAATATCACAGTCTATCAGCTCCATCAGATAACGCCTTGCGATCTCCTCTGTCACAGGATCCTGCCAGAGCCCTTCCTCCACCAGGGGTACAAAAAGCGGGCATGCCTTTCCATAAATCATTGCGTCAGGGGTCAGCTCCTTTATGTACTGATTATAAATCTTACTGCCGATGGTAGCTTCCGTTGCAATCACACCGATCCGCCCGTTCCTGGTCACCTCGGCGGCCGCCTTTGCCCCGGGCTTGACCACGCCGATCACAGGGATATCGCATTCATTCTCCAATTCCTCCAAGGCATAGGCGCTGGCGGTATTGCATGCCACTACAATAGTCTTCACGTCATGCGCCTGCAGGAAACGGACGATCTGCCTTGAGAACCTGGTCACTGTTTCCTTTGACTTGCTTCCGTAGGGCACGCGGGCTGTATCTCCAAAATAGATAATGGATTCATTGGGAATCTGGCGCATGATTTCCTTCGCCACCGTCAGACCGCCCACCCCGGAATCAAAGACACCGATGGGGCGCTTCTCTAGAGGCTCCAGCTTATCCTCGTTCATGGACGCTACTCCTTTTTCCAAAATTCCAGATGTTCTATAATTAATTTCAGGATTCCGCTTCTAAACCGGACATTTTCAGGGGCGGCCTCCAGGATCTCCCTGTAAATACTGCCCTCGAAGTTCCATTCTACCATATCTGCGCCCTCTTGTACAGTCCCATTCTCCGGTATTATACAATAAGTATCTCCTGTCAGGCTAAGCTGCGGATACAAAATTCCCCACCAGCCAAACGCCGCGCACAAAATAAGAACGGTTGCGATATATCTCGCCCTTTGCTTCATATCTTACTCCTTTCAGAATTCATCTCTCTGAAAGGAGTATTGCCGCATATTTCCATTCTATTCAGGAACGCCTGGTCCGTTCCAGGTGAATCTGGTTTAAAATCGCCTTTTCCTGATTGTCGATATGCACCTTGGCGGCGTGGGAGGCTGTTTCCTTATCCTTACGCCGGATGCTTTCATAGATGACGCGGTGCTCCTCCACCAGGCGCTGATGCTGGGAACAGTCCTTAATGTATTCAAAACGGTAGCGGTACATCTGCTCGGACAGATTATTAACAAGCTGGATCAGGCGCTGATTGCCCGTCGCCTCCAAAATGATATCATGCAGCTCCACATCCGCTTTTGCGATCTTCTTCACATCTCCGTCCGCAACCGCATGTTCAAAATTCTCACAGGCCTTTCCGAGCAGCTCAAGCCCCTCCTTCGTGATCCTGTCACAGGCGAGCTCGGCGCACAAAGCGTCCACGGCCCTTCTCACCTCCAGGACGTCTATCATGCTCTTTTCCGTGATCTGCGCGACCTCCGCTCCCCTTCTCGGGATCATGGTCACCAGCCCCTCCAGCTCCAGCTTCCGGATCGCTTCGCGGATCGGGGTCCTGCTGACGCCCAGCCTGTTTGCCAGATGAATCTCCATCAGCCTCTCCCCCGGCTTTAATTCGCCGGTCAGGATGGCCTGCCTCAAGGTGTTGAATACCACATCCCTCAGGGGCAAAAATTCATCCATTTTCACCTGTAAATCATCCTGCATGTTCTCACCTCATTCCCGCATGAATGCTTAGTACCTTAACAGAACTCCGTCAGAAACAGCTGCGGCACCAGTTTTTCCGACTTCATCTGTTCAAAAGCCTCTCTTGCAACTCTCTCATTTACAAAAATACCGAAAACAGTGGGACCGCTTCCGCTCATCATGCTGTTTAACGCTCCCAGCTCCTTCATCCGTTCCTTCAGCTTATCGATCACAGGGTATTGTCTTGCGGTCACGCTCTCCAGCACATTCCCCATCCGGTCCAGCACTCCCTGCAGGCTTTCTTCCCAGATCGCCTCCACCATACCGTCCACATCCGGATGCTCATCCACCTGCACCGCGTCGAACTGCTCATATACATCCTTCGTGGACACTGCAATATCCGGCTTTGCCACCATCACAAAGCATTCCGGCGCAGGATTCAGGGAGGTGAGCTTTTCCCCGATTCCCTCTGCAAGGGCCGTTCCCCCAAGGATACAATAGGGCACATCCGCCCCCACGCGCACCCCGAGGTGCATCAGGTCCTCCAGGGAAGCATCCAGATCGAACAGCCTGTTGATCCCTTTAAAAGTGGCTGCGGCATCGCTGCTCCCGCCTGCCATTCCGGCAGCGGCCGGAATGGTCTTCTTCAGGTAAATATCAATTCCTGAAGGGATATGGTATGCATCTTTCATTATTTTTGCTGCTTTATAAACAAGATTATCCTCATCGGCAGGAACGTTTCCGCCCTCTATCATCAAATGAATTCCTTCCTTACATTTTGAAAAACGTATCTCATCATAAATCCCGATCGTCTGCATGATCATCCTCACATTGTGATAACCGTTCTCCCGCCTTCCGACCACGTCCAGCGCCAGATTGATCTTCGCATATGCCTTCATCTGATAACTATCCATCGTGATACCTCTTTCGCACTGACTATGCTACATTATAATACTCATGGATATGTATTTTGTATACACTTTGATTGTATTTATTCTAATACAATTCCGGACGCCTTGTCAATATAAAAAGTACCGCAAAAAATCTTTTGCGGCACTTTTTCGTAACAGATCGCCCTGTGCGCAGGCTTATGCGCCCTTCACTAACAAAAGCTTCTGTCCCGGAAAGATTTCATCTCCCTCAAGACCGTTGGCGCGCCTGATGCTTTCCACGGACAGAAAATACTTTTTCCCGATATTCCAGAGGTTATCCCCCTTTTTCACCACATAGATCGCCATGCCCGGCAGGGCCGCGATGACCCCGGCATCCAGCTCCCTGCACTGTACGCTCTGGATTATTTCCATGGGCACGGTGGAAAAAGCCGTGGTACGAAAGGCCAGGATCGCCTTTACATCCATTTCCTCCCCGTCCAGCATGGAAACCTGCAGCTGTTCCACCTGTGCGTGAACCCTGCCCATATCCCGGGGGGTAATACCCATCACCTCTAAGGTGTACTGATAGGGGATCTGCGCCTGGACATTGGCATACGGGGATTCGTCGTCCCCGGTAATATAAAGGACGCAGACATTCAGGCTGCCCGAAACCTGGATCCCGTTTTCCACAATCTGCTGATCTTCGACGGCGACCGTGCCTTCGCTGTAAAGCAGCTGCATTACGCCCCCGCTGCCCTGGACCCGGATACGGTCCGTTACCTTGGATTTGCCGTTCACCTTCGCAAGAAGCCTGCGGAAGCCGGCGGGCCGTAAGGCAGTCTCTACCTGGCTGGTGACTCCGTAAATATCCGTGACGATTTCCACGTTTTCCTCTTCATACAGCTTCATGGAAATGTTCAGGACAATTTCCAGGCCAAGCGAGCGTTCCTCACCGTCCAGATCAGGCTTAACCGTAATAAACGGCTGCCCATGCTCCTGTACGCTCGCCGTATAACGGATATCGGGGATCATTCCCTCCTTGCTTCCATGACAATCCAGGGAGCCGTTAAAAGGGAGATTATATTCGAAGGTGCGCACAGGATGCTCCTCCCCCTCCCCCTCATAAAGCACGAAGATGTGAACCTCTCCCTGCATCTGGATCTTCTCGGACATCACTCTGAATTCCACGTCCCCCAGGTTCACATCGCTCCAAAGGATCTGGAAAATGTTCGGATAGTTGCCGGGCAGTCCGATTTCTTCCTTGATCCGGAAAATGTCATTCTTGCAAATGGCGATCTGCGCCAGGTTTAGGGAGGCTTTGCGGTATTCTGCCATATCCTCCCCATAGACGCCTATGGGCGCCTCTTCATCATAAAGCTCTTCCACCCATGCATTTAAAGTCACCACGGACTGGACGCTCAGCTTTCTGGAATTGATCAGGGATATGCTCAGATCCTCAACCTCCCCCTCCACGGTAACATTATCCGTATTCAGGACGCCCTGCAGATTCATCTTCTCTTCAAAGGGAATCCTGCCCTCCAGACAGACCAGCCCGCACCCGTCCTCGTCCGTATGGTAAAGAATCTGGAACGACAGCCTTCCCCGGATATTCACATGGTCTGTCCCCGGTCTGATCTCATCGATCACCACACATCCCTTGTTCAGGTTCAGCGTGCTCACATCCGGTTTATTCTCCGGCACGTTCAGATCATCCTCCAGGGTGATCTGGCTGACCGCCTCTTTGCTGATGCGGTCCATATGTATATTTTTCTTCAATAACTCCATGAAAAAATCCCTCCAAACTCGCTTATTAGTCAATGACTCGCTTATTAATAAGCTTATGAAGGGATTGTTCCAGATATTCATTTTCTATCGGAAAAAATTGATCCTTTGCGGTACCGCCGCCCAGTCCTTCTATTTCACCGCGCCGATGAGATCGTTTATATCCTCAACGCCGTACCTGTCCATATATGCCTCGATACCGGCTACCACTTCCTCCGTAGTATAAGGATTTACGAAATTCATTGCCCCGATGCTCACCGCGCAGGCCCCTGCCAACAGAAATTCGATGGCGTCCTCCGCGGTGGCGATGCCCCCCATACCGATGATGGGGATCTTCACCGCCTGGGCAGTCTGGTAGACCATGCGTACCGCTATGGGCTTGATGGCTGGACCGCTTAAGCCCCCGGTCTTATTGGCAAGCGCAAAGGTCCTGCGGTGGATGTCGATCTTCATTCCCGTGATCGTATTGATCAGCGAAAGGGCGTCCGCCCCCGCAGCCTCCGCAGCCCTTGCCATTTCCGTGATGTCCGTCACATTGGGACTGAGCTTCATAATAATGGGCTGCTTCGCGTGCTTTTTGATCTCCTCCGTAATATGGTAAAGGGCATCCGCTTTCTGGCCAAAGGCGATAGCGCCCTCTTTTACATTGGGACAGGAGACATTGATTTCCAGCATGCTCACGGAAGCATAATCTCCCAGCCTCTCCACGACCTCAACATAATCCTCTACCGTCTTTCCGCAGACATTGACAATGATCCTGGTATCAAACTGCTCCAGGAAAGGGATATCTCTGCTGCAGAATACATCAATTCCGGGATTCTGCAGACCGATGGCGTTCAGCATCCCCCCATAGACCTCCGCAATCCTGGGAGTGGGATTGCCGCTCCAGGGCACATTTGCGACCCCCTTGGTCACTACCGCCCCCAGACGGTTCAGATCCACAAATTCCGAATATTCCATTCCGGAGCCAAAGGTTCCGGATGCTGTCATAACCGGGTTCTTAAATTCCACTCCGGCAATCGTTATCCTGGTATTCATAGGTTCCTCTTTCCGCGCTTTTGCCAGCGCCTTCTCTTCCCTATCTCGGTTTCCGGTCAACGTTTCCTGACCCTGTCTCATTTACAGTTCCCTTTATCCGTCTTTCCCGGATTTTGTTCTCTTTAAATCTCAACCTCCTGTGCTTCAAAAACAGGACCGTCTGTACAGATCCTTGCATGATTCACATGGGAATGGGCGTCCACATCCCTGGTCTTCACCACGCATCCAAGGCAGGCCCCCACACCGCACGCCATATGCTCCTCCAGTGAAATGTACGCCGGAATTGCCTTTTCCCCGGCATAACGCCTTACGGCGCGCAGCATCGGCATGGGGCCGCAGGCAAAGATCACATCCGCAGTCAATCCGTTTTCAGCGATGGCGTCCATCACATTTCCGCGGGTTCCCCTGCTTCCATCCTCCGTGGCAATATAGAGAGAGCCATATCTCTCAAAATCCTGTGCCAGAAAAAGATTCCTGTCGCGGTAGCCCGCTATGATCTGGACCTCCTCCTGTTTAGAGCCGTTTTCCCGAAGCGCCTTCGCAAGCTGAAGGATGGGAGGCACCCCGATACCGCCCCCGATCAGAAAAACCTTTTTGCCCGCCGCCTCCTCTACAGGGAACCCGTTTCCAAGATTGCCCAGGATGTAAATCCCATCCCCTGCCTGATAGCCGGAAAATTCCGCAGTTCCCTTTCCTGCGACACGGTATACAATCCTGAGTGCCTTTCCTTCCCCGTCCGTTTCACAAATGCTGATTGGTCTCGGAAGCAGGGTGCTTTTGTCCCTGGGATATACGCAGAGAAACTGCCCTGGCTTCGCCCAGGCCGCGAGATCTGTTTTGATCCACATATCGAAGATTCCCGGCGCGATTTCCTGCTGGGAGATTACGGCCGCCGTTACTTTCTGCTTCATATGGTTTCCGCCTCCTATTGTAAAAATATCTTAACTGTCCACCCTGGTATCATACTTACACTGAAACCCTACCCGTGCCGGTATATGACCTCTCCGCCGCATACCGTCATCCTGACCACTCCGCGAAGGATACGTCCGACAAAAGGGGAATTGGAGGATTTGGAGCAAAACTCCCCCACCTCTTCCCGCGCGGAGGTATCCACCAGGACCAGATCCGCCGGACCGCCTTCCGCAAGATATCCCGCATCCAGATGGTACATCGCCGCCGGATGCAGGCTCATACATTTTAATACCTGCATCATGGTCATATAACCGCCCTCCACCAGCTCGGTGATGGCGAGGGGCAGGGCTGTCTCCAGACCGATGATCCCGCTGGGCGCCTCTGTGATCGGCCTCGCCTTTTCCTCAGCGCTGTGGGGGGCGTGATCCGTGGCGATCAGGTCAATGGTTCCGTCCGCCAGCCCCCGGATGATCGCCTGCCTGTCCTCTTCCTCCCGAAGCGGGGGATTCATCTTCGCCAGCGTACCATACCGGATCACCGCCTCTTCCGTCAGGGCGAAATGATGGGGCGTCGCCTCCGCATGGATATTATTTCCTCTTTTCTTTGCCCTCCTGACAAGCTCCACCGCTTCCTTTGTGCTGATATGCTGAATATTGATGCACGCGCCTGTCTGCAGGGCGAGCTCAAGGTCTCTTTCCACCAGCGATATCTCCGCCTCCCGCGGCGAGCCGCCCACCCCATAGAACTGACTGGCACGGCCCCTGTTAATGCCGTTATTCTCGATCAGCTGCGGGTTTTCCTCATGAAGGCTGACAGGCATGTCCAACGCCCTTGCCCGTCTCATCGCCTCCAGCGTGACCTCCCGGTCAATCAAGGGGATCCCATCATCTGTGAAGCCCACGGCCCCCGCCGCCGCCAGCTCCTCCATGGGCACCAGCTCCCGCCCTTTCATCCCCATGGTCACATTCGCACAGGTCTCCACATGGATGCCTGTCCTCCGCCCCTTCTCGAGCACATATTGAAGCGTGTCCACCCGATCTACGCAGGGCTTTGTATTCGCCATCAGCACCACTGTGGTAAAACCGCCTCTGGCTGCTGCGCCTGCGCCGGTCTCGATATCCTCCTTATAGGTAAAACCGGGATCCCTGAAATGGACATGTACATCCACCAGGCCGGGCGCGACCAGAAGGCCGCCGGCGTCAATCCGTCTGCAGCCCTCCAGCTCCTCTTCCTTCATCCTCCCTGAAAGCTTTCCGGCAATCTTAACGATCCTGCCTTTGTCGATCAGGACATCATAATTTCCTTCCCGGCCGGATCTGGGATCGATCATATAACCATTCTCAATCAGTAACATCCTTTTGTACCGTTGTCTTACTCAAAAATAACGGTTTCCTCCAGTCCTTCTGTTTTGATCACTATGTATGGATAGGATGCAGCATCTTCCTTCTTCTCGGCGGATTCCGGACCCAGCAGATTGGTGCTCACATAAATGGCGTTTTCCGTCAGATACAGGGAATTGACCGCAATGCTGTAGCCTCCCGTACCCTGCCGTCCATATCCGATCACAATATAAAGGAACTCTTCATCCCGATAGGTCAGCTTAAAAGCCTCCGCCTTTCGTTCTTCGATGATCGCCGCCAGTTCCTCCGGGATCTTTTCCTCACTCAACACTGTAAAATCCAGATCGCGCAGCTTTACCCGTTCCTTGCTGTCGACCTGGCAGCCGTTCAGGAGCAAAACAGCGGCCGCCGCGCATAAAAGGGGAAGGATCCTTTTAGGACATAGGATTTTTTTCAAAGAAAGGATCCCTTTCGTACAAATGATTTTCTTCATCCGTCACAAATCTCCGCTATCAGAGCTTTGTTCCATTTTATGTGCGGAAGGGCTCATTTATGTGCGGAAGGGGCTCATTTATATGCTCCCCGGACCGTCTTTTTTTATCACAGGCGATCCATTCGTCCAGGGAAAGCGGTTCATAATCGGAATACATGCAGAAACAGTTGATCATATTACAGGGAATCCTCTGTTCTTCTCCCCGGGCGTTCCTTGCGACGGTGTTTTCCACGATACCTTGAAACTGCTCCAAAAGTCTCTGATCCATTGTATCGTGAACATGCCCGTACAACATATAAGTCCTCGGATTTCCATCCCCGTCCACCCGGTACTGTCCATTATAGCACATGATCGGATAATGGCAAAGGATGACCTTCCTTTTATCATCATACAGCTCTTCATATGGCTTTATCCACTGAAAACGATCCGTATCCAGCTTTCTGTATCCCACAAACTTATCGTGATTTCCCTGGATCAGATACAGCCTTCCGTTCAGCCGCCTCAATATTTCATTGGTTTCTTCCGCCTTCCCCAAAGACAGGTCCCCCAGGATCACTACATCATCGTTTTTCCGTACCTTTCCGTTCCATTTGGCTATCATGTACTCATGCATTTCTTCCAGACTGCCAAAGCCCCTGTGGTCCATTTTCTCATTCAGGGCTTCATGAAAAAAATGCAGATCCGCAATATAATAGCGCATTTTTCTTTACCTCATTTTTCTTTCCCAATTCCATCCACACTAAAATCATGCTCCCCGCGATACCAGCAGGCGCATACGGAATATCCCGGCAAAGCATCATAGGCCGCGAACCAGGCGCCACGCCCCCGCATTTTTTCCTCAGGGCCGACCGCAAGTCCGCTCCTTAGCCCTTCCCCGGTGAGCTTTCCGAAGCTTTCCTTCTGCGTCCAGAAATGGCAGAACAAGGCAAGCCTATCCTCTTCCCCCGGGCATTCACAGATCCGCTGCCATTCCTCCTGTGCGAAAAAGCGCTTTGCCAGACGCTCCACGGGGCAATCCTGGCGCTGCTGGATATCCACCCCGATCTCCCGGTCGGATAGGGCGCAGGCAACATAATCCCCGGAATGGGACAGGCTGAAAAACAAGGGAATCCGATCCAGATAGGGCTTTCCGTCCGGCCCATAGCGAAAGGACAGCTCCTGTTCAAAAGGAAGTTCCTCCCGAATCCGGTCCAGCGCAACGGTCTGCCAGAAGCACTGTGCGGGATCATCCGGCTCCCCCTCCCGGGGCGGTTGCCTGTTCCAGACAGCGATCCCATATTGCAGGAGCAGCCCGGCTCCCAGGCTTCGGATCCGGTCCTCCCTGTTTGCGCAGCGAAGCACCTTTTCCCTCCGCTGTGCGCACACCTGCGGCAGCAGCATATCATAATATTGCGGTTTCTTCAGCTCCTCAATGCAAAGCAGGTACACCCGTCTCATAAAACCTCCTGCCCAAAGCCCCAAAGTCTAATAAAAACCTATTTATCCAAAACTCTTCCTTACATGAAAAGAAGGCTGTCAAAACAAAGCTTTCGCACTTATGACAGCCTTTTCCAGATTTCTTTATTTTTCAACCGACTTCAGTGCAAGATACAGCTCGTCGAGCTGCGCCTGGTCCACCACATCCGGCGCGCCCGTCATCAGACAGGAAGCATCCTTCACCTTGGGGAACGCGATCACCTCGCGGATGCTCTCCGCCTTTGTGAGCAGCATGACAAAACGGTCCAGTCCGATCGCCAGTCCGGCATGAGGGGGCACTCCATATTTGAATGCATTTAACAGGAAACCGAACCTGTTATATGCCTGTTCCTTCGTAAAGCCCAGCACCTCAAACATCTTCTCCTGCACATCGTTCTGGAAGATTCTCACGCTGCCTCCGCCCAGCTCCACGCCGTTCAGCACAATATCATATGCCTTTGCGCGCACCTTGCCGGGATCGGTATCCAGCATCGCCAGATCCTCGTCCACGGGCATGGTGAAAGGATGGTGCATGGCAACATACCGTTCCTCCTCCTCGCTCCACTCAAGCTGCGGGAACTCCGTGATCCACAGGAAATCATACCGATTGTGGTCCACCAGGCCCAATTCCTCCGCAAGCTCGCAGCGCAGGGCTCCCAGCACATTCCAGACAATCTTATCGCGGTCCGCCGCGAACAGGAGAAGATCCCCTGCTTCGCCTCCCATAGCCGTCACCAAAGCATCCAGCTGTTCCTGGGTCATAAACTTCGCGAAGGAGGATTTATAGCTTCCGTCCGGCTGTACGGACAAATAAGCCAGACCCTTTGCGCCGCAGCCCTTTGCAAAATCCACCAGGGCGTCGATCCTCTTACGGGGCATTCCCGCCTGACCCTTTACATTGATGCCCCTCACACTTCCGCCATTTTCCAGGGCGGAGGTAAACACGCCGAAGCCCGATCCTGCAACTGTTTCAGAAACATTCACCAACTCCATGCCGAATCTGGTATCCGGCTTATCCGAACCGAAACGGTTCATGGCATCCGTCCAGGTCATGCGCTTCAGGGGAAGCTCCACATCAAGGCCGATGGCTTCCCTGCAGACCCTTTGCACCATTCTTTCAGTCACATCGATCACGTCGTCCACGTCCACAAAGGACATCTCCAGATCCACCTGGGTGAACTCAGGCTGCCTGTCCGCACGGAGATCCTCGTCACGGAAGCATTTTGCGATCTGGAAATATCTGTCATAGCCGGAGCACATCAAAAGCTGCTTGAAAAGCTGCGGCGACTGCGGCAGCGCGTAGAAAGCCCCCGGGTGAATCCGGCTGGGAACCAGATAGTCCCTGGCACCTTCCGGCGTGGATTTGTTCAAAATAGGAGTCTCAATTTCCAAAAAGCCTTCATCGGTCATAAAGGAACGGATCGTTGTAGTGATCTTGCTGCGCAGGATCAGGTTGCGCTGAATATCCGGTCTCCTCAGATCCAGATAACGGTATTTCAGGCGAAGCTCCTCCTTGGTTTTGGAATTCTCCTCGATCTGGAAAGGCGGTGTCTCCGCCTCCGAAAGAATGCGCACCTGGGTCGCGCGCACCTCAATCTCCCCTGTCGCCAGGTTCTCATTGGCAGCGCCCTCGCGTCTTACGACCCTGCCCACTATAGCGACCACAAACTCGCTGCGGAGCTTTTCCGCCTTTGCGAAATTCTCGGCGCCGCACTCACTTTCCTCAAAGATCACCTGCAGAATACCTGCCCGGTCCCTCAGATCCACAAAAATTATTCCGCCCTTGTTGCGCTGCTTCTGTACCCAGCCCATAACGGTAACGGTCTCACCGATATTGGCGGCGGACAATTCGCCGCAGCGACAGGTTCTTTTTAAGCCCTTCATTGATTCAGCCATAATGACTTGTATCCTTTCTGTTATAAATCTATCCTCCGTAAATGAATCGCAGCATATCCTTCTTTTCACCGGATATTCTTAAGACCAGAACCCGGTCCTCCGGATCGGGCTACTTTTTTAACGGATCCTTATAGAACTCCACAAATTCCTGATAGCCTTCCTTCTCCAGCTGTTCCTTCTGGAACTTTTTGTTCTTGTTCATGCGGACCACCAGGACCTGGGTTCCGTTCTTACGCGCTTCCTGCGCCCTTGCGATCACATCGCACAGGGCGTCTCCACTGACGCCTTTTTCTACCAGATACGCCGCCTTGGCAGGCTGTGAGGGAACCTGGAAACCGCTTTCCATCAACAGAAGGATAATGCGCTCAAATCCGATGGAAAATCCGCAGGCGGGAACATCCTTGCCGGTAAACCTGCCCACCATTTTATCATATCGTCCGCCTCCGGCGCAGCTTCCGCCGAACTCCGGCATGGCGACCTCGAAGATCGTACCCGTATAATAAGACATTCCCCTCACCAGGGCGGCATCGAACACGATCTCAAAATCCAAGGATTTCGTAGCGCGGACGCTGGAAATGATCTCCTGAAGGTTTTGCTCCGTTTCCGGTGCAAGGAAACCCGCCAGCCTTTCCGCCAGATAAGCTAACCCGTCCTGGGCTTCAGAGAGCCCCTTGAAAAGCTCCAGATACCTGTCCACTGTCTCTTTTGCGAACCCGTTTTCCAGAAGCTCAGTCTCAACGCCCTCCAGACCGATCTTGTCCATCTTATCCAGAGTGATGAATACACCGTCAAAATTCTCTTCCGAGAAGCCGCTGTACGCCGCCATCGCCTTCAGGATCTGTCTGTCGTTGATGCGGACCTGGAAATTCCGGAAACCCAGCTTCCCAAGGGTTGTGGTGGTGGCCAGGATCAGCTCGATCTCCGCCAGGTTAGAGGGCTCTCCCAGGATATCGATATCACACTGCATAAACTGGCGGTAACGCCCCTTCTGGGGTCTCTCCGCCCTCCATACATTGCCCATTTGCAGCGCCTTAAAGGGAGAGGGAAGCTGCGCGGCATTGTTGGAATAATATCTCACAAGTGGAACCGTCAGATCATAGCGCAGTCCGCCGTCCACCACTTCCTCTTCGGTGGAAGCCGACTCCACATTGAGCTTCTCGCCCCTTTTTAAAATCTTGAAGATCAGCTTTTCATTATCCCCGCCCTGCTTGTTCGTCAGGTTGGCGATATTCTCCACACAGGGAGTCTCGATGGATGTAAACCCAAATTTGCCGTAGGTCTCCTTGATCACGCCGATCACATAGTCGCGGATCTGCATCTCCTGCGGCAGAATATCCTTCATGCCCGTCGTGGGCTTCTTACTCAGTGCCATAATGAAACTGCCTTCCTTTTCTGCTCGTTCTTTCCAAAACAGTATAAATTTTTTTCTATTTCCTGTCAATATTTAATTCATGGGCTGGCGACTTATTGCAAGTATCCCCCAGTAAAGCTCCTCCAGATGCTCTTCTGTGCCGACACCACATGTATTATGATGAATGCACCCGTACATGGACCTCAGGTACAACCCGAATGTCTGCTTCCACCACTGCTGCTTCCAATTCTTTCCCATCCTTGGCCGGGATCTGGACAGGAAGCAAATTTTTCCCATCCTTGGCCGGAATCCGGACAGGAAGCATATTGATGCAGGATTTACCTGATAAAAGACAGGATTTCAGCAGGCGCATAAGAAAAGGATTGAAGCCCGGAAAAAAACCGCAGACGCTCCATTCAAATGTCTGCGGTTCTCCTTATCTATCCTTGTTACTTCATATACGCCATATATTCCTTCTCAAACACAGAACGCTCTAGGTTCGCCCGCTTTGCCGCATCCGCAATAGAAAGCAGGTTATCCTTTACAAGGCCAAAGAGAAGCTCTAATGCCCCCTCACGCTTACCTTCCTGAATGCCCCTTTGGATGCCTTTTTGGATGCCTTTTTGGATGCCTTCCTGCACCCCTTTATCATAAATCCCCGTACTCAGATTACACACCTGGCTCACCTCCCGACTGATTTCCTCTGTTACTTCGATATGAAACTCATCCGACAAAACGGCCTTTTTCTCTTCTGCCGACCTTTCCGTGGAAAATACCTTGCTCAGCAGCCGGATTGCATCATCCCCGCTCTGCTCTCCTTCTTGTCCAAGCCGCATCACCACTACCCTCATCAGGTCATAGTTCTCTTCCGCCTCCCGGTATTCTCCCCTCTTACAGTTCTCCACAAAGCGATACTCGTTGATGGCGTCCGACCGTTCCAGGGCGGTGTCTTCACAGATCCAAATGGATGCGACTTTTTTAATCCTGCCGTACTCCTGATCCTTGAATACCGTTCCCCTCTGGGCGGAAATCAGCCTGGAACCATAATAGATGCCCCGCTTTGGGATCGGATACCCCGGAGTGTCATTGTTCTGAATCTCAATGTTCACGATAATCTCCATCCGGTCGTTCCCACCCGGCATCCGGGTCAGGAAACGGATGTCATACCTTACCGTGCCTTCCCTGACGGAGATGTCCTCTGTGGGCATCCCCTCAATCCGGTCGCTGCCGTTCAGCATTTCCCTCATCTCTCTCGGATGCACGGCATCCGGATGATCCTGATGGACTGCCGCTTCGCTGATTTGTGGGGTTCCTTCTATGAATTCCCCGGCAATCTGCTTCACCGGAATATCTGCGAATTCGTCCAAGGCACTTTTCAGGATATAGGCCAGCACGGATTTCTGCGCCACAAGCTTTCTTGCCGAGGCATCATATTTTGCCTTTTCCTCCGCCACGTCAAGGTTTTGGGCAATCTCACTTGCTGTCACTTCATTCATGCGCCATCACCATCCTTCCAGTTGCCTTCGCTATTATTCTACCATGAAAAAGGGGAAAATACAATATTGCCCTAGGAACATTTTTCAAAAGCCTACCTAATGTATTATTAAGTTCTATCAAGTAATAATTTGATGTATTTTTGTTGTACTCTTAATGCACTTTTCATCGTTTTTTGTACGTTCGAGCCTTCCAAAGATCATCCCTCATCCGTAAGCAACCTTCTCTTCCGCTCGATCATTTCGTCGATTTTTTCCAGGTATAAAGCCACTTCCTTAATATTTTCGCACCGTTCGATGCGCCCGTCCGGATATACTCTCTTGGAGATGCTCCCGGCCCCGCAGGCGATGATGGTCTGCACCTCCTCCATGATGAGGATATTATAGAGCCCGTATTTTCCGGGCCGCGCATAGCCTACGTTTTCAAAATTTCCGGACATATTCTTCTGGCGGTAGAGGTAATAAGGCTGCAGACCCATCCGCGCCGCGCCCTCTGAAGCGATCTTCATAGTCTCATCCGTGTTGACCAGGGTCGAAACGCCGTTTTCCTGAATCCACTGGCTCAGATGGGAGGCCCTTTTGATTGCAAGAGAATGAACCGTCAGGCTGTCCGGGGCAAGAGCCTCGATGCGGTCGATGGTATGCTTTACATCCTGCGCGGTTTCCCCGGGAAGCCCCAGAATGATGTCCATATTGATATTGTCGAAGCCCAGGCCGCGCGCCATATGAAAAGCCTGCTCCACCTGTTCCACGGTGTGTCTGCGTCCGATGAGATCCAGTGTTTCCTGCTTCATCGTCTGGGGATTGATGGAGATTCTGGTAACCCCATAGCGCTGAAGCACCTTGAGCTTTTCCTCTGTGATGCTGTCTGCACGTCCGGCCTCCACCGTAAACTCTTGAACCGTCGTGAAGTCAAACAATCTCCGCAGACTGCCCAGCAGGCGGTCCAGCTGCTCTGGCTCCAGAGTGGTAGGCGTGCCTCCGCCTATGTACACACTGTCCAGAATCTTATGACGATACCGGTCCGAAACGAATTCCATCTCACGGATCAGGCAGTCTATATACTCGTCCACCCGCTTGCGGTAAGCCCCTATGGCAAAGGAAGTAAAGGAGCAATACAGGCAGGTCGTTGGGCAGAATGGTATGCCGACATAAAGGCTATAGCCTCGGCTATATCCTCGGCTATATCCTTTGCTGTCGCTTTGGCCATAGCCTCCTTCATAGTGAACTCCGGCTAAAATTTCCCGCTCTCTCTTTGCAATGTCGATGCTCAGCTGCGCTTTTTCAGGACTGGCAAAATATTTTTCCCGATAAAACGCAAGAATCTCCTCATCACTTTTGCCTTCCTCCAGCAATCCATAGGAAAGCTTAGTAGGGCGTATTCCTGTCAAGGCTCCCCAGGGAAGCTCCTTGCCTGTCACATTGGACAGGCGGCTATATAGGAAGCGCTTGAAAGCATTCTTATAAGAATCTCCTTCTTCCGCCGCTTCATCATAGCTCCAGTTCCATATTTCTGTACATCCTTCTTCCGGAAGTGCTTTCTCCTTAAGCCGGCTTGTAATTCTGGCTCCTTTTTCTTCAAATGCAATTTCCAGCTTCAGGTCACTCTCCCAGGAATCCCTCTTCTCCTGTCCGGTCTCCGGCGTTATCACCTTCACCGTCTCTTCCGGGAAAAAAGCTTTCACAATGGAATTCACGTCATATTCAAAATTCACACGATTGATCTTAACTGTCAACATGTTTTTACCCTGCTTCCGATCCTGTATATTTTAATGAAGGTAATCCCTTATGAAATGAGCAAGAGCCTTTCAGCTCTTGCTCATTTATTCTTTTCAAATCAACTGCCACAAGGACAGTCAGCCGTCCTTACTGGCAAAACGGGTTATATTTCTTTTCAAACCCAATTGTGGTGCTGTCGCCATGACCGGGATATACCTTGGTATCTTCCGGAAGGGGAAACAGCTTTTCCCTGACGGAGCGGACCAGCATTGACCCGCTCCCTGTGGGAAGATCCGTTCTGCCGACAGATTCCTGGAAAAGGGTATCTCCGCTGACCAGGAATCCTGCTTCCGGGAAATAGTAACAGCAGCTTCCCTGGGTATGCCCCGGGGTGGCGATCACCCGAAAATGAAGTCCTGCCAGGGTCAGCTCCTCCCCGTCCTTTACATACACATCGGCTTCTACCGTATAGGGTCTTCCGGTCTGGGCAGACACATTTTTACGCGCATTCCCCAGCAGCTCCTTTTCCTCGTCCAGCGCATAAAGCTTCGCGCCGGAAAGCTCCCTCAGCTCCTTTGTGCCCCAGATATGGTCAAAATGCCCATGGGTCAAAAGAATTGCCTTTACCTGGAAACCATTGCGCTCAAGCGCCTTATGAATATTTCCGCCCTGATCCGCAGGATCTATCACAATACAATCCTTACTGCCCTCCGGATACAGGAAATAGCAGTTTGTCTGTGCCACGCCCAATACAATTCTTCCAATCTTTGTCTCCGCCATCAGCCCGTTGTCCTTTCTATATCTATTACACTGTCAATTGTCATGATCTTTTCAATCACACGGTTCAGTTCCTCGCGGCTGGAGATTTCAAAGGTCGTCTGCAGCGTAGCCTGATCCTGCTTATTCGTCCTTGTGTTCATGGACAGAATATTGATGTTTTTCTCTGTCAGGGCCCTGGAAATATCCGCCAGCAGACCATTTCTGTTATTCGCATAAATCTTGATCTCAGCGACGTATTTCTCCTTTGTAGCCTTATCGGGAGCCTGCCACTCCGCATCGATCAGCCTGGAGCGCTCCATTTCAGGCAGTGTCAGCATATTGATACAGTCTGTCCGATGAATGGAAATTCCACGTCCTCTGGTAACAAAACCCACAATCTCGTCCCCGGGAACAGGAGAACAGCACTTGGAGAAACGCACGGATAAATCCGCGATTCCCTTCACCACGATCCCGCTCTTGGATTTCATGGGGACCGGACGGCTGGCGCCCTGCGCGTTGGCCTGGGCTATATTCGCCAATACCTCTTCATTGGTCAGCTCCTTCTTATGGTCACGGTCATAAAGCTCCTGCATCTTATTGATGATCTGACCTTCCTTAACGCCCCCATGACCAATGGCGGCCAGCACGGAATCCCAGTCGCGGAAACCGTACTTTCGCATGACCCCGCTCATATATTCCGGCTTCATCAGTTCAGACAGGACAAGACCCTTGCTCTTGCAGTAGCCCACCAGAAGATCCTTTCCCTTTAGGATATTGTCTTCTTTTAACTCATTCTTAAACCACTGGTTGATCTTATTTTTTGCCTGCGTGCTCTTCACCAGGCTCAGCCAGTCCCGGCTCGGTCCCTTGGAATTCTGGGATGTGATGATCTCTATCCGGTCGCCGTTGTTGATCTGATAATCAATGGTCACAAGCTTACCGTTCACCCGCGCGCCCACCATCTTATTGCCCACTGCGGAATGGATGCTGTACGCAAAATCTATTGTGGTAGAGCCTGCGGGCAGGGTCTTCACTTCACCGGTGGGGGTAAAACAATAGACGCTGTCGGAAAACAGGTCCAAATCGCTTTTTAACAGGTTCATGAACTCCTTGTTGTCCGACATATCCTGCTGCCACTCCAGGATCTGACGCAGCCAGACCAGCTTCTCTTCCTCCTGGGTCTCCACCTTCTTGCCGTCGGAGGCTTCCTTATATTTCCAATGTGCGGCGATGCCGTATTCTGCCGCCTTATGCATTTCAAAAGTACGGATCTGAACCTCAAAGGGCTGCCCGGTGCTGCCGATCAGGGTTGTATGGAGGGACTGATACATATTGGGCTTGGGCATTGCGATATAATCCTTAAACCGCCCCGGAATGGGCTTATACATCTCATGAATGACGCCCAGCGCGGCATAACAGTCCTTCACGGTATCCACGATAATACGCACGGCAAACAGGTCGTAAATCTGATCCAGCGTCTTATCCTGGTTCTTCATCTTCTTATAGATACTGAAAAAGTGCTTGACCCGGCCGTCTACCTTCGCCTTGATGCCTGCATTCACGATGTGCTCCCGCACCTCGTCTACGATACTCTGAATATATTTTTCACGGACACTCTTGCGCACGGCGATCTTATCCACCAGATCATAATACACATCGGGTTCCAGGTATTTTAAAGACAGATCGTCCAGCTCCACCTTAATCTTGCTGATGCCCAGACGCTGGGCAATTGGGGAATAGATTTCCAGAGTTTCCTTAGCAATGCGCTGCTGGCTCTCCTCCTTCTGATATTTCAAGGTACGCATATTATGGAGTCTGTCCGCCAGCTTGATCAATATCACGCGGATATCCTTTGCCATGGCGAGAAACATCTTCCTGAGATTTTCCGCCTGCATCTCCAGCTTTACGTCCGACTGGTCCCCGCCGCCGGATAAAGGAATCTTTTCCAGCTTTGTCACGCCGTCAACAAGCTGTGCCACATCTTCGCCAAACTCCCGCACCAAGTCTTCTTCTGTCATCTTGGTATCTTCCACCACATCATGCAGGATACCCGCAACAATGGTTTCCTTATCCAGCTCCAACTCCGCCAGGATGATCGCGACATTTAAGGGATGCACGATATAAGGCTCTCCTGATTTACGCCTCTGATCCTTATGCGCCTCGCTGGCCAGCCTGTAAGCTTTTTCAATCATAGAAATATCGTCGCTGGGATGGTATTTTCTGACACGGGAAATAAGCTCCTGATATAATTCCTCGGGAGCCTGGAATTCCGGTAACTTGCTAATTCCTCCATCATTAAAGATAACGTCCTGTTTTTCTTCTGTCATAGGTCAACTCCACGCCTTTCAGAAATCGTGTTGTGCCCCCATACCCCAAAGAATGCCTGTCTCTACCCAGACAATCCTGTTTTTAAATCGGACAATCCTTTTTACTTTCCTCCCGTCCGTCGCCCGGCCGTCGGAGAAAACTGTAACCTATTTCCCTTCATAGCAGATTGCGGACTCCAGCCGATAACCCTGGATCTTCTCACGTCCATGTAACCCTGCCAGCTCTATCAGGACTACAACCCCAACCACAATTCCGCCGAGGGATTCTATGAGCCTGATCATCGCTTCCGTTGTACCCCCGGTAGCAATAAGGTCGTCAACGATCAGAACCTTCTGTCCGGGCGCGATACTGTCCTTATGCATTTCAATCGTCGCGGTGCCATACTCCAGGTCATAGGTCATTTCCACTGTTTCACAGGGAAGCTTTCCCTTTTTACGGATCAGTACAAACGGCTTATTATTATTGTATGCAATGGGCGTTCCAAAAATAAACCCCCTGGATTCCGGTCCGACCACCACATCATAATCCAGATCCTTTACCTTATCCTGCATCGTATCGATTGCAAGATGCAGCCCTTCCGCCGACTGCAGCACGCTGGTCACGTCGCGGAAAATGATTCCCTTCTCCGGGAAATCCGGAATGCTTCTTACATACTCTTCCAATTTCTTCATGCCCTGTAACCTCTCTCCCTGTTTGTAAATTCATGAAACCGATTCTGCCGTACTTCGTTATTTGTCGTACCCGGTAACCGCTGTAACCGATTCTCTGTCCACAAGCAACATTATATATTTTTTCCGGGAGAAAGTCAAAGAGTATTGCGTAAAAAAGTATGTTTAAGAACGTTTTTTATATATATTTTTTTCAAAAATCAGCTGTTTATTCCATTTTCTATGGAAAAATGCCCTTAATTCCAGCCCGAGCAATCCTAAGCACCCGGCTTCATAATAGTCCGACAGGAGAAAATACAGGGTTCTGGCATCCGGGATGCGCTCCCCGGGCTTCTGCCTGACGCATCGCTCCAGAATCAGCTTTATACCGAAGGGCACATCCCATCTGTACATCCTTACCCTATGCAAATTCCTCATACCTCCGTGTCCTGGGGAAGGAATCTTACCCGTAAGCATCCGATACATCAGGATACCCAGGGAATAGACATCGCTGGCGCAGGATGCGGCATCCTTTTTGCGCAACAGCTCCGGTGCAGAATAACCTGGGGTTCCAATCCGCCAACCGCTTTTGACCCCTGCAGCTCCCAGATCCAGAAGCCGTACTTCCCCCGTCCTTGCGATCATGATATTGGCCGGCTTTAAATCCTTATATACCATCCAGGGGCTTTGCTCCTGCAGATAGGCCAGACCTTCTGTCAGCGCGAGCATGATCCGCATGGTCTCCCCAAAGCAAAGCTTGCCCTGCGCCTCCAGATATTCCTTTAAACTGCTCCCCTCAATATATTCCATCACAAGAAAGGCGTATCCCTGCCCTATCCAGAAATCTTTCTCCTTCGGATAAACAGGATGCCGCATGCAATGCATTAATTCAGCCTCCAATTCCAGCAGCCCAGTCTGACGGCTGATCTTACATGCATAACGGAATCCTGTTTTCTTTTCACTGACACAAAACACCTCCGAGGTGGCTCCTGTTCCCAGAAGTTCCAGTATTTCATACCCTTTTCGGTCTAATTGCCTTACCTGAAAATCCTCCATGAAGCCCCCTCTCTTATACAGTCTTCACATATATGGCACAGCCCCTTTTCCCGCAGCGCCTGTAGCCCTCCTCCGCCAGCTCCTTCAGCCTGCTTTCAATCTGCGCCTCCCTGGCGATCTCCTGGACGGCAAGACACTGCTTCATACAATCCATGGAAATGCCTTCGCAGAAGCCCTTAGACCCAATTAAAATACCAATTCCCTTTTCCATACTTCCGTTGACGACTCCCGTCACGGTCAATTGCCTGATATGGGTCCTCAGAAACCTGCGGTTAAACAGATAGAGGCTGCCGCATTGTCCCGGAATCAGCCAGAACCTGTCTTCCGCCATCAAAATACCCGTCAGATTCGCTTTCTCGCAGGCAAATGCTTTCAACGTCTGCGTAATTCTGCGCTCCGACCATTCTTCCTTCGCCCTCCTGCACAGCAGAAGCCCCTCTCTTTGAAACCAATCCTTAAGCTCCCTGACCGGATCTGTCCTTCCTGTTTCATTTCCGATCACAGTCAATACTATGGATTGCTTTCCATACCGAACCTGCTGCAGCAGAAGAACCTCATCGTTCAAATCTTCCGCATCCGGCCAGACAAAGCCTGTCCAAAATCTTATCACCTGCAACCTCCTGTAAACTCTTCCGCTAAGATAATTTGGGATATCATGATAGTATATCATGGTATTGGGGCAGGGGTTATTTCTCCCCGGCACCATATCCTTCTACAATCACTGATTTTAATTAAGGGAAATACCTCCCGGAACCGGGATAAGCATAGAAAACCAGAAATCCTTCAGACAGTTTTCCGGGCAGCTCATTCTTCGTGTAAATACAGAGACAGCAGCCCTTCATCACTCTCAGGATCTAAGGGGTTAAGCTTCTTAAAAATCAATTCGTAATCATAGTCAGGGGCGAATTCACGGGCAGCGTCGCATATGCGCAGGATCTTCGGCAGTTCTTCCTCTAATTCCTCAGAGATCGTTTCCGGGGACTTGCCCTTTACCAGCTTCTTACAGACCTTCTGTATGATAGCCAATTCCTTTCCTTCTCTCCTGCCCATGCGTCTATCGATCAGCTTCTCTTCCCACCTCTGCATATACTTCACTCCTATTTCTTCACTGGCTTTGATCCTGCTGATATATCCATGAAGCTTCTGAATCTTTTCGCTGCCCGTCTGTTCCGCGAAGTCTCCATCCACACATTCCATCACTGTCTGGGAAATTCGGACGATATATCCGTTTCGATCAACAGAATTCTCCGCCTGCAGTCTACAGGCGATTCATAGGAATGTGCTTACACTATAGCAGGATGGTCTCCCGCCTGTCAACCCGGAAAAATTCACAAATTTTTACAGCAATCCGCTTAAAATCATTCCTTCAGTGGGCTACGAATGCCCGTTTTAAGGAATCTTTTGCCTTTGTGCATTTTTTCGCGGGCTATATAT
Source organism: uncultured Acetatifactor sp. (assembly GCA_947588205.1). Taxonomy (GTDB): domain Bacteria; phylum Bacillota; class Clostridia; order Lachnospirales; family Lachnospiraceae; genus Acetatifactor. The sequence goes on from CANPYG010000002.1 coordinate 58,907, forward strand.
CCTCTCTCAAAATACCTTCCATCAAAACTACTTCGTCCAAAAAATTACTCCACAAGAAAAGGCCCTACTTCCCTATCCGAATATATTCACTAAATCGTTAAAGAACACGAACACCATCAATGCCATAAAGAACACCAGCCCGGCGAAGTGTACCATGCCTTCCTTCTCAGGCGGAACGGGCTTGCCCCGTACCACTTCCAGAAGCAGGAATATCAGCCGTCCGCCATCCAGCGCAGGCAGCGGCAGTAGATTCAAAATGCCAAGGTTCACTGTGAGCATCAGGGTAATGTTCAGCATATTGAGAAGCACGGTGAGCCATCCATATTCCTTTGTCGCCTCATAGGTTTTACCAACCACATTGACCGCAATCCCTACCGGACCTGCCACATCTTTTCGCCCTACCCTTCCGCTGATGAGCATTCCCAGGCTTTTAAAGGTTGCCCTGGTAAAATAACGCATTTCATACCATGCATACTTCAGATTGCCGATACCGCGCACCTCCACCTGCTCTCCCAGGGCGATACCCATCAGATAGCGCCCCTCCTGATCGTCATACTGGGGCGTGATCTTTGTGGTATATTTCTGTCCGTCCCGCTCGTAACGCACTTCTACCGCCCCGCCCTTCGTGGTCAGGGTAAAAAGCGTGATGTCCGAACCGATACACATTTTCTCGCCGTCGATGGAAAGGATGCGGTCGCCCGCCTGCAGATTGGCCTCCTGGGCCGGACTGCCCTCTGTGACCTGGCTGATCACGGTATCATTGATACTCATGAACTGAACCATAATAAGCGCTATGATGATTGCCAGCAGGAAATTAAAGAGCGGACCCGCCAGCACCGTAGAAATTCTTCCCCAGACGGGGGCATTGGGGAAGGCACCGGCGCTCAGTTCCCCGTCCTTCGTCTCCATTCCGTCCTCACCTTCAAACATACAGGCTCCGCCAATGGGAAACAGTCTGAGGGAATACTTGGTTCCTCCCTTTTTATATGCGAACAGGGTCGGTCCCATGCCTACAGAAAATTCCACCACATTGATCCCGTTCACTTTCGCCAGCAGGAAATGTCCGAATTCATGGGAAATCACTACAACGCTAAAAATCAGGATAAAAAAAACAATTGTAATAACTATATTCACTACTGATGCACCTCTTTATCTATCATTTCATCCGTCCAGGCTTCTACCTGGAGAATCTCCTCTACGGAAGGCTCCTCTATGACCTGATGAAGATTCATGGCCGTTTCAATCAGCTCCGCGATCTGCAGGAATCCAATTTTCCCCTCCAGGAACAATGCGACTGCACGTTCATTTGCAGCATTATACACAGTCGGCAGGCTGCCCCCTGCATCTATTGCGCGATACGCCAGCGCCAGCCCCGGGAACGCCTCCAGGTCGGGTTTTTCAAAGGTAATCTGCCCCAGTTCAAAGAAATCCACCCTTTTCCCCGCAAGCGGTCTCCTGTCCGGATAAAAAAGCGCATACTGAATCGGGAGCTTCATATCCGGAACACCCAGCTGCGCAATAATAGCGCCGTCCACATACTCCACCATGGAGTGGATGATGCTCTGGGGATGTACCACTACCTGAATCCTGGAACGCTCTACCCCGAACAGCCATTTTGCCTCCATGACCTCCAGGCCCTTATTGACCATGGTGGCGGAATCAATGGTAATCTTCTTCCCCATGGACCAGTTAGGATGCTTCAGCGCATCCTCCACCCGGACGTTTTGGAGTTCCTTCCTGGTCCTGCCCCTGAAAGGACCTCCTGATGCCGTCAACAGGATCCTGGATATTTTCCCGGAGGGCTCTCCGTTTAAGGACTGGAAAATAGCGCTGTGCTCGCTGTCCACCGGGAGAATGGGAACTCCGTGCTTTTTCGCCAGGGGAATGATCAGGTGCCCTGCAGTCACCAGCGTCTCCTTATTTGCAAGGGCGATGGCCTTGCCGACTTCAATCGCTGCGATCGTGGGTCTGATACCAATCATTCCCACAATTGCCGTAACCAATACCTCAGACTGCGGGAAGACTGCAATTTCCAGCAATCCCTCCATGCCGGAAACCACCCTCACGTCCACATCAGCAAGCCGAAGGCGCAGCTCCTTCGCCGCCTCTTCGCTCCACATCCCCACGATCAACGGATGGAATTCCCGCACCTGTGCTTCCATTTTCTCGACGCTGCTGCCCGCAGCAAGGGCCACTACCCGCAAATCAGGATTGGCACGCACAATCTCCAATGTCTGCGTGCCAATGGAACCGGTAGAGCCCAGGACCGCTATCTTTTTCATGTAATAAAACAGTTCCTTTCCAAAATCCCTGCTTCCATCAGGATGCACACCCTCTAAGATCTTCTAAGGGAAACATCATGTCCGCCGCCGTACAGGACTCACTGCCGCACAGACCAAACAGAATCCATCGCCATACAGGACTCACCACCGTCCAGGACCCACATCCGCACGGAACACAGGAATTTACAGTTTTATCATCAATATTGTCAGGAAATAGATCATGGGAGCGGTTACGATCATGCTGTCAAACCGATCCATGATTCCTCCATGACCGGGAATCAGCCTTCCATAATCCTTGATGTTATGATTGCGTTTAATTGCAGAAGCCGCCAGATCTCCCACCTGGCTCATCACTGCGCCTACCGCGCAGATAAACGCAATGATCCACTTCACGGTCTGATCCGGGAATGCGACCTCCACAAAAAAATGCCCATAAAGCACACCGATCAGAGCCGCTCCCAGCACTCCGCCGATACAGCCCTCCAATGACTTCTTGGGACTTAAAACAGGGAAAATCTTTCTTTTTCCGATGAGAATCCCCACAACATAGGCACAGGTATCACAGCCCCAGGAGCTGATCAGAATCATCCAGACAATATAAATGCCCCGGGGACACATTCTCGTCAGATAAACAAAGGAAAGCATAAGGGGCGCGTAGACAAAGGAAAAAAACGCTCCCACTACCTGCTCTGCGGTAAATTTCGGGAAGACGGCAACATAAAGGAACATCTCCGCCATAAACACCCCGACAATGCACATCAGCAGCAACGTCGTATCGCCTGAAAAGAAAACCGCCGCATAATACGCCGCAATTCCCAGGAATCCGACAATTTCCAGCAAATTAAACGGACCATTTTTCCCGTCACCCGCACCCCTTGGCAGGGCAGCCACATTTAACGCCTTTGTCAGCTCCCTGTATGCGATCAGGGAAATTGCCAGAAGAATAACTGCAAGAACGGGGCCGCCCAGAATCAGGGCTGCAAGAGCGATGATAATCAAAATAATGCCACTTACCAATCGTGTTCCGAACATGAAGCTATTCCTCCTTCAATGCGCCGTATCTTCTGTCTCTACGATTATATGCCTCCACGGCTTTGACCAATTCCTCTTTCGTAAAATCCGGCCACGCCACCGGCGTAAAATAAAACTCGGTATAAGCCAGCTGCCACAGCAGGAAATTAGAAATCCTCTGTTCATTGCAGGTACGGATCAACAGGTCAGGCTCCGGAAGGCCTGCCGTATCCAGGTGCCCGGCAATACAGGCCTCATCGATCTGATCCTCCGCAAGCTTTCCTTCCTTTACCTCATCCACGATCCGGCGCACGGCACGCACCATCTCGTCCCTGCCCCCGTAATTGATGGCAATCGTAAAATGGAGGCCATCATTATTCCTGGTAGCCTCCTCCAGTTCAGCAATCCTTGTCCGGATGTCCTCGTCAAGCCTGGACTTTTCCCCGATCACACGGACACACATTCTGTTCTTCTCCGCAGTCTTCAGGCAGGTCTTCATGTAATTGCGCAGAAGCTTCATCAGCGCATCCACCTCATCCTGCGGTCTGTTCCAGTTCTCGGTGGAAAAAGCATACACTGTAAGATACTGAATCCCCATCCGGTACGCCTCTTCACAGATTGTCTCAACTGTCTTCGCGCCCTGCACATGTCCATAGTTGCGGGGCATCCCCTTCGCCTTGGCCCAGCGGCCATTCCCGTCCAGAATGATCGCCACATGCCTGGGCATTTTTAATTCATCACCCATACTATACTGTCATAATCTCCTTCGACTTGCTCTCAATCAAAGCATCCACATCCTTAATATATTTATCCGTATGCTTCTGCAAGTCATCGCAAAGCTGCTTCACCTCGTCCTCCGAAACGTCCTGCTTGGTCAGCTTCTTGAACGCATCGTTACCGTCTCTTCTGATATTGCGGATCGCGACCTTGGCTTCCTCACCCTTCTTCCGCACATCCTTTACCAGGTTCTTTCTGCGCTCCTCAGTCAGCTCCGGGAACACCAGACGGATGGTGCTGCCGTCATTGGACGGATTCAATCCCAGGTCAGACGCCATGATCGCCTTTTCAATCGCCTTGATCAGGGATCTGTCCCACGGAACGATCTGAATCATGCGGGCCTCCGGAACATTGATATTGCCCACCTGCTGAATCGGGGTGGGAACACCATAATAATCTACCCTCAGCTTGTCCAACACATGGGGATTGGCGCGCCCCGCACGGATTGTAGCATAATCTGCTGCCAGGAAATCTACCGTCTTCTTCATTTTGTCTTCGTACTGCTGTAACCTTGCGTCCATTATCTTCCCTCCATTTTTCTTTTCTTATTTTTTTTGCCCTTACCTTCCGAGCCCTCTGCCCTGCCTTCGCTCCCGCGCTTACAATGGGCATCCGCCCACGATACGCTCCTGCCTGCCCTGCGGCATCTGCTCCTGTCATCCTACGGTGACCTTCGTACCGTTAAACTTTCCCTTCACCGTATTAACAATGCTGTTCTCCTCGTTCAGACCGAATACCCACATCGGCATCCTGTTTTCCCTTGCCAGGATGGACGCCGTCATATCCACCACCTGGAGATTCTGCGCCACCACATCGTCAATGCTGATCTCATCATATTTCTTCGCTTCCGGATTCTTCGCCGGGTCACTGTCGTACACCCCGTCAATGGACTTCGCCAGAAGAATCACCTCCGCTTCCACTTCAACCGCACGGAGCACCACACCCGTATCCGTGGAAAAATAGGGATGTCCTGTTCCGCCTGCAAAAAAAACCACCTTGCCCTGCCCGAAGCACTCGTTTGCCCTGTCCTTGGAAAAAAGCTCCGTGAATGCCCCGCATACGAAGGGAGTCAGCACACTGGTCTTCATGCCCACCGAGCGGAAAATCTCCGAAACATAGATGCAGTTCATCACTGTCGCCAGCATACCGATCTGATCCGCCTTCGTGCGGTCGATATTCTCACTGGTCCGTCCGCGCCAGAAATTCCCGCCGCCTGTTACGATCCCGACCTGAATCCCATCGTCCACAAGCTCCTTCACCTGAAGCGCTACCTTCCTGACCGTCTCCTCGTCAAAGCCCATTTTCTTATCGCCTGCCAGGGCCTCGCCGCTCAGCTTTAATAAAATTCTCTTCATGGCTGCCTCATCTCCGCATAAACTTATGATTTTTCTATCCTGTCATTTATCATACCATGAAATGGATAAATTGACAATATTTCTGTTTTGAATCCTAAAAGATAATTTTTTAGAGTATCAATTTTTTAGGCGTCAAGTTTTAGGTTTTTTTGCTTGATTAGGTTGTTCAGTATTGACCATAAAAAAACGGACCGGGAATGCTTGACGTTAAAAAACATTCCCAATCCGGTTTCAAAAACTCTTTTTCTTCTATATTTTATCCGCCAGTCTCTTGAAATACTCTCCTAATGCCACCACATCCGATCCGATATTCAGGAACTGATATCCCATGTCTGTCCGTTCTGCGATATTGTCTACAGACCCAACTGTTCCGGCAAATTTCCCATATTTCCTTGCCGCCGCCGCAACCTTCTCAAAACCTTTTCGGACCTCAGGATGGTTCATGTCACCGGAATGCCCAATACCATGGGAAAAATCCCCCGGTCCGAAAAACAGCATATCATACCCGGTTACCTTTGCAATCTCCTCAATCTGCTCCATTGCTTCCGGGTCTTCGATCTGAAATATGAGGAAGCGCTGGTCATTAGCCTGCCTGTTGTATTCTGCCTGATCCATATTACAATACCTTGCATCAGCATTTCCCCCATCTACCGGCCTGCGCCCCAGTGGATGAAATCTTGTCATATACACTACACTTTTTGCATCCTCAGCGGACATGATATGGGGCACCATGATTCCCGCAGCATCCAGTTCCAGAGGACGGATGTAATCACTATAGGACCCCCTGGGAACACGGGTAAGGATATCGGTATCATATGCCTTAGCAGCGTAAATCTGGCTTTCCAGTACCGAATAATCGTTGGCAGTATGCTCCAAATCCACCCAGATGCACGGAAAACCCATCATAGAAGCGATTTCTATAACTCTGGGGTCTGTGCTGCTAACCTTTACGGAAAAAACTGTTTTTCCTTCCCGTAGGAGCTCCAATGTTTTACTGCGACGCATATTCATCATAATTGCCCTCCGTTTTGTTTCTTCCATACCCATCATTCATCCAGTTCCACACAAGTTCCCTGCAGCCCACTACAACGTTCCAGGAGCTCCCGCTCATCTGCCCGCGCCAACCATTTGCGGTGGTCAGATACCGGCAGGGTCTTTCCCACTTCCGGATATTCAAAGGCAAACCCTTCTGCATAAGAAAAACGGACTCGCACCCCAAAGCTTCCATTCCATTGTTCCGTTGTTTTTTTTGCATAACCTTCTATATCATATTTTTGGCTTTTCATCATATGTAAGGCCTTCACCTTCTTATCCACCACATCGGTAACATCCACATAATAGCTTGCGTAAGCCGTTTTCCCGGAAGTATTGAGCACGGAAGCAGCAACATCATGCGGACACAGCATAAATGCCACCTGTGCAATACGGCAGGCCGGATTCCTGTCTCTAAAGCTGACACCATTGGCAGCTGTGATCGCCGACAATGTCAGCTGTCCTGTAACAGCATGATGATTGCTGAACATATCATATTGATATGGCCAGTGCGTGATCACCAGGTCAGGCTGGACCTCCCGTATAATCTTTGCAAGCCTGGAAATCATTTCAGGCGTCAACGTCAGAATTTCATCATCATAGTCCAAAAACCTGACATCAGTTATTCCAAATAATGCACAGGCAGATAACGCTTCTCCATATTTAACTTTCTGCCGCTGTTTCAGGATTTCGTCAATTTCTTCCTTAGAATATTTATCAATGTCATGGCGAAACAAATCATACACAACTTCGTCATGGATGCGTAGTCCCTGTGTAATGGAAACGCAGACCACGGAATCTCCCTGCTCAATGTGATGCAGCAATGTGCCGCCGCAATGATCAAACATGTCGGCGGGATGACCGGCAACCACCAGTATTTTCAATGCGTCAGACATAATTTACTCCTTTTTTGATTCAGATTATTTGCAAAATACATTACTTTATCCTTTCACCGCACCTGCAGTGGCTCCTTTAATAAAAAACTTCTGGCACAAAACAAACAGGACTGTCAGCGGCACTGTGGCAATCAGCGCCATGGCTAACTGAGCTGCCTTATTATTATTCTGCAGTTGGGCAAAATAGGACATCCCGATCGGCAGCGTCCGCAAGCTCTTGCCAGAGATCATAATCGTCTGCCAAATGTAATCGTTAAAAGTGGAAAAAAAGGATAATATCCCTATTGTTCCTACTGTCGGAATGGACAAAGGAACAACAACCCGAAAGAACTTATCCACTTCACCACAGCCATCGATTTCCGCTGCATCAAACAATTCTGACGGAAGACTGGAAATTGCCTGGCGGCTGAGGAATATGCCAAATGCCGGGGCAATAGATGTCAGCACAACACCCACCATAGTGTCCTGAAGATGCAGCTTATTTGCCACCAGATAATTGGGAATCATCAGTATCTGTTTCGGCATCATCATGGTTGCAATCACTATTGAAAAGAAAACAACTTTTCCACGGAAGTTGATCTTGGCAAAAGAATAGCCTGCGCAAATGCTGATAAAAACCGTAGTGCATGCTACTGCAAAGCTAAGGATAAAACTGTTTCTCAGCCATAAAAACACTTCGCTTTCCGCTAAAACCTTTTTCACATTGTTCAAAGTAAAATCCTTAAACGGTACCAGGTCAACCGGTGTCTGAATCAGTGAAAGGTTCGGCTTAAATGCACCCACAGCCATAATAAAAAGCGGTGCCATAACAATACAAACGACAATGACCATCCAAATGGTACTTGGTATGCTATATTTTTTTTTATGCGATTTCAAAATCAGACCCCCTTTTCCCATACTCAGTACTCGATTGCTTCCCGTTTTGTAACCTTGAACTGAATCACTGCAATGATCCCGGAAAGAATGAACAACAGAACGCCGATTGCTGATGCATAACCAAACTGATTATTTCCAAATGCGCTGTTATAAATCAGCATCAGTAAGGTAGAACTTGCATAATTTGGCCCGCCCCCGGTCATCAGCTGCGGAATTACGAAAATTTGTAGTGCCCCAATGGAATTTGTAACCAGCACATAGGTAATTACCGATGACAAAAACGGTATTGTTATGTACCTGAATTGCTGAAATTTTACCGCGCCGTCAAGTTCTGCCGCCTCGTAATAGGTTTGCGGGATAGAGTTTATTGCCGCGCAAAAAATAACCACGTTCTGCCCCATACAGCTAAATACAATCAGCAGTGAAATAACGGGAATGGAAATATTGGCATTATCAAAAAAAGAAAAACCGACAATCCCCAAATTGTCAAATATCCGGCTAAACAGTCCGATATTAGGCCAGAATAAAAAGTTCCAGACAATGACTAACGCCACAGAGCAGGTAACATTAGGAAGGTAGATAAAGAGCTTTACCAATACATTGACCTTGTTACCGTGGCTGCGCAGCGTATTGGCAATCCACAGTGGAACGGCCATCTGCAGCGGAATAACAATTACTGCGTACCTCGCTGTTCCTGCCAGGCTTCTCCAAAATGCATAATTACTAAATATTTTTTTGTAATTGGACAGTCCGTTAAAATCTATGCCGGACAATCTAAAATCCGTAAAAGATACTAAAATGCCATAGAGAAGGGGGAACAGATAGAAGATACTAAAAATCAACAGCCAGGGGATTAGGAAAAAGTAGCCCCATTTTTCCTTTCGCCGTTGCCTTTCATTTCTATTATTTTTTTTATAAACAGATTGCGCCTTCCTTATTTTCCACGCCTCCTATTCCTTTAATTATTCTGTTGTAAGCGCAGCCGCTATCACTTCATTACCCGTATTCTGCCAGTTTGCCAGCATCGTTTCAGCATCAATGTTCCCAACAAAGAAATCCTGTAGCTGCACATAGAAAGTTTCCCTGAAATCACTCCACCAGGATTCACGAATACCAAAGCTACTGGTTGCACAGCGTCCGCCGTAATCGGCGCCTCTGGCCATAACAGAACTGATCTGCTCAGTATCATATTCAATAATGCAGTCACTCATAACAGACAAGTTACCCCTAGTCCTGATCAGGTCTTCACGCAGCTGCGGAGTACTTACCAGGACTTCAATGGCCATGCGAGCCTCATTCTCGTGACCATTATTGCCAAATCCAACCACGCCGTCACTTCCCCAACTAACAGTTACCGGGGATTTTTCCCCCTGAAAAGTAGGCATTGCAACAGCATCCACCTCAAACTCTGCACATGTACCTTCCTGCATGAGCTTATTCATCTGCGTCACTTTATTATAAGCCGAAGGATAAAAGAGCATATTCCCGGTATAAAACATGGATTCTACATCTGTATCTACCAAGCTGGCACAACCACCTGGAACCAGTCCTTCATCAATCATAGTCTTAAAAACTTCCAGCACTTCCAGGGCAGCTTCCCGATTCCCATCATCGTTAATAACAGTAGCCGTCAATTCTTCATTCGTAATATTGGCGCCATTGCCTAAAAACCAACTGTAATACCATGCATCACCAGACTTGGATCCTGCATATAATGAAGTGGGAATCACATCAGGTTTTGCAGCTTTTGCAGCGCGCAGCATATCCAGGAAATCTGTATAGGACCATGTTTCCATATCTTCCGGCAGCATGTCTGCAATGCCCAGTTCTTTTGCCAATGTCATATTTGTAACCAAACAATAAGGAGCTCCGTCTGAAATTGCAATATAACGGTTTTGCCCATTTACAATACCATCCTTTTGTTCACTGTAAAAGCGGTCTTTATTCGCCTCCACAACTTGTGTCAGGTCGATCGTCAAATTTGCATGAACCGCAGGCGCAATCCTGGAATATCCATCCAAATATAGATCTGGCGTGGTTCCAGTTGCACATGCGACAGCAAATTTTTCCGCGATCGCATCCGCTGTCAGTGCCTCGAACTCAATGGATATCCATGGATATTTTTCCGTCACTGCATTTCCCCAGGCTTCATAATAAGGGTCAATTCCGTCAATAGCCATATACCAAGCCGTCAGAACTACTTCCTTATGTTCCCCGCTGCCTGTCTGGGATTCCACTCCATCATCCTCCGCAGGCACTTTACTGCTGCCTTCGTTGCTGCCGTTTCCACCGCATGCACTAAGCACGGACATTGCTAAAACAGCAGCTAATAACAACATAAGCAACTTTTTCATAATCATACCATCCTTTCCGTTCAGGCGTCCATCTCCGCTCTGAACATATTTGTTTTTGGTGTTTTTGTTACGCATTCATCTTATGATCAAACACTATTTTTTTCAATCCCGAATCTCCGCAAAAAAGTCCACTGCAGCTGTATAAAATAGTGGACTTTTTCTATGATATCCGCAATTGACGTTCTTCCATGTAAGGCTTATAATGCTTATTATTAATATATTTTCGGGAAAGGAGGGGATTATAATTAAAAAGCATTCATTTCGCTCTTTTTCTTTCCAATTGTTTGTGTGTATTTTTGCCACATCTTTTTCCCTTTTGCTGGTTGGTCTGGCAATTCTATATCATTTTTCTATCAATGCCACCACCAAAATCAACAATGAAATGATGGAGAAAAACCTGACCATCACTGCAGAAAATTTGGAAAATGTTTTTCATGAATGTAACCGTACCGCCCAAGTGGCATTCTCACCGGAAGATGCCCTATCCAATTTAAAGAAAAGCTACGGGTATCGTTCTGACACATACAACTCTATCCAACACGCCCTGATCACCGCAGCTGTTTCCAATGCTTCGGTCGCTTACATTAGTCTGTGCGATGTTTGGGGAAATGTAATTTCCAGCGCTTCCTTACCAACCACTAATATTCCTTACTCTGACATGGATGAGTGCCTTGCTTATCTGGATACTTTAACAGAGAGCTATGCCGGATATAGCCAGACATGGTATTTTCTTGCATCGAACCCTTTACAGCCCTCTAAATACTGCATTATAAATATGCGCCAGATTACCCCATTGAACTCAACGGTTGACGGATCCCTTTTGCTCATTTCACTTTCAGAAAACCATATTTCTGCTATTTATGATTTTTTAGGAAAAGACAGCTATATCATGTCACAATTCGGCAAAATTATTTCCGCTGCAGACAAAACCCGAATCGGTACTTCTGTCGATAAAGCGGTCTATGATGCCGCAACCAAAACAACTCATAATTCACTGATACCGGCTGATAATGGCGAATATTATTACGCCATTTTTCTCCCCTCCATCGGGAGCTACCTGATTGTCAATTCTACCAACGAGGCGCTTAATACGGCCAATCTGCTTACCGCTACGATTGCTGTTGCCATCCTTTTGTTTGGTTTGCTTTTTTCTATGCTATGGGCAAATCATATTTCCTCGTCCATGACCAAGCCTTTGACGGAAACCAAAGCCTGCATTGAACAAGTTCGGAACGGGAATCTGAACATACGATGTAAGATCAAACGCCAGGATGAAATTGGTTATTTAGGGGAAAGCTTTAACCACATGATGGACAATCTCAATGACCAGATTCGAAAGAATAACGAACAACAGGCACTGGCAAAAGAAAATGAGCTCCGGCTGCTGCATTCCCAGATCAATCCCCACCTTCTGTATAATTCCCTGGATTCCGCCCTTTACCTTATGACCATTAACGACACAAAACGTTCCATTGAAATTCTGGAACAATTAAGTAATTTTTTCAAGCTTTCCCTGCAGCGGGGCAATAAACTTGTCACCATCAGCAGTGCCCTTGCGCATGTGGATTCTTACTTAAAGCTGCAAAATCTATGTCGCATGAAAAATTTTCATCTGAACATAAAGGGTGATGAATCCTTATATCAAATGCCCATTATGCACATGCTTTTACAACCCATTGTGGAAAACAGCGTATTGCATGGATTTAACGACAATTTTACAGACGGAGAAATTTGGATTTCACTGGAAAAAAAGGAATCTGATATTATAATTTGTATTACAGATAACGGGATGGGTATGGATGAACAGGAACTACTGGAAATCCGCCAGGTGTTCCAATCCCCGCTCCCCCGGGGCAAGAGCTTCGGATTATGGAATATATCCCAGCGTATGAAAATGTATTATGGAACCTCCTGCTCAATATCCATTGACAGTGAATTAGGGGAATATACTGCCGTCAGCTTACGTATTCCCTGCCGCCATCCAGAAAGAAACGAGGGTGATCCTTATGTATAATTTCATAATTGTAGACGATGACCAACTGGTCCGTGAACGGTTGCTTTCCCTTATTCCCGTGCAGCAAATGGAACTTTGTCTAGTAGGTCAGGCTGAGAATGGCATACAGGCTCTGGATCTGTTCGAGCTCCACCGTCCACAGATCGTCATCATGGATATCCAGATCCCTATCATCAATGGCATTGAAGCTGCCCAGAAAATGCTGGAAGCAGAGCCGGATACCAAAATCATTATCATCACCGGCTATGGAACTCTGGAATTTGCCCAGACTGCCTTGCGCAGCGGCGTTATAGACTTTTTGCTAAAGCCTGTGAATCCCGAAGAATTAAAGGAAGTCCTCGGTAAAACCATTGATAAAATCCAGGCTCAGGCAAGACAGGAATTAGAACAACAACGAATGGAACGCCTGTTGAAACGCGAAATGCCTATGATTCGCAATCGGTATTTTTTATCACTCATCCAGACTCCCTCCGAAGAACTCACCAACGAGGCTTGCAGGCAATATATGAGTGATTTCGGTATTAACCGCCCCATCTCGGATGTGTGCGTTATTATTATTGTGCCAAATTATAGCGGCCTAATCCCTAGCGACCAGATTTCCATGCAGACCATCCTGGAAAAAGAACTGAACAAAAAAACAGAAACCATTGACATTGACATTCTGGTTTTATATGATGCTATGCAACGCATGATCGTCATCGCTTATGGCGTTCACAAAAAACTTGATTACTCTCTTGAACAACGGATTTCTGCCATCCGTGATAAGCTCCGCTACCTGTATCGTTTTGATTTTCAAGCAAGTATCGGAAAACCTGTTTCTGGTTTCCGGTATCTTCATGACAGTTACACCAGCGCTAACCATGCGCTTGGCTATTGTAGTATCCTTGGCAATAATAACATTATTGCCAGCGATAACATTTCTAAGGTCGACCTCCCTGCCCCTCAAATGGAATGGCCTGCTTACCGAGAAATCATGGATATGCTTATTGCCGAAAATCTGGACGGAATTCACAGTGCTTTTGCCAGGTATCTCAGCCAGCTTGCTTATAATCCCCACAATTCTATTCATTACGCCCGCCAAAAAGCCATTGAACTACAGGCTTTGCTCTTTTCCTGCGCCCAGGAGCTAAGCATCAATACCGATTCCATGATTTCAGAACACAGCCCGGCATATTCCCTGATCTTATCAGCAACAAATATTTTCGAAGTTCAAAAAGTTATTTTGGAATCCGCACAATCCATTATAGAAAAAATTCAGGCCAAACGTAAAGACAGCAAAAACCGCGCCCTTCGCAGCGCCAAACAATATATTAACAGCAATTATGCCAACCCCAACCTGGATTTAGCCGCCGTATCAGAATTTGTCGGTTTGTCTCCGAACTATATGGCACAGCTTTTTCATCGTTTTGAGAACTGCAGCTTTACCGAATATTTGAACCGCATCCGCATTGAACAAGCCCAGAAGAAACTTTTAACTACCCATCTGCGAATCTATGAAGTCGCAGAATCAGTAGGATTCCAAAATTCAAAGTATTTTTTCCAGGTGTTTAAGAAAATTACCGGAATGCGCCCCAGAGAGTTTTATGAAAATTCTGTCTGCGAAACCGACCAGCAATAATTTATCGCCTTTTTAATCACTGATAATATTTTTTGCCGTTAGCTTTTACGGCGCACCAACGGCAAAAAGCCTGGATACGACAGCTTGCGCTGCCGCACCAGACCTTTCGCCTGCACAGAATTCTGCGCCCGTGCAACCAGGCAATCCTGTACTCTGGCTCCTCGGCAGTATGTATTTCAAGCATGTTGCCATGCCGAAACCTTCCGCTCTACTGCCTACAATCTATATCCGCCGGAAGAATCCCCATTCTTTTTTCGGTATAGTAAAAGGTATCCCGCCCTCCCGTAGAGTACAGCTTATTCGGTTGCAATTAAAAAAGAGTTTTTATTTATTTGTCTGTTTATATATGTTGTTCCGGATTGAAATGTTACAAGGAATTTTAAAAAAAGAAATCCGGGCGTCAACGCACCCGGACCCTTTTATGCAGTTTCCCCTTCTGCATATATTCTCAGCGCCCGCCTTTATTCCCCTAAGCTAATCTCCTTAAACAAATATTGGAGCCCCTTTTACACTTTCTTTAAGGCCTGGCGCAAGAATTTCGATATTCAGTTTTTAGAATGATTCAGATAATGTATCTTTTTAGAATTAAAACTGGTTGCAATTATGAATTAGAAATTGTATATGAAATCTGTGGTTTCACTTTTTAGCTCATGATATCCGTCAACATCCGCATAATGAACACAAGAAATCTTATAGGAATCGCCTTGGATAGCACCTGCATAATAAAGCGTACAGCTCATACCTTCTGAATCGTACACACATCCACCAGAAGATGTTGCGACGGTATCCCAGCCCCACCAAACCTTATGTTTAATTTTAATATCCTTTACCCCAACAATTGAAGCTGTTCCATTCACCACCGTTGTAATACATACTTCCATACCTCTGTCTCCACGAGATACAGTGATTGTAGCATTTCCAAAACTTGTGATGGGTGCAATACCAGAATCATTTTCATAGCATTCTATTATTGCTTCCAAATTTTCTACTTCTTCTCCATCCTCAACAGGATTTTCCGCTGCAAACACTTCCAAATTTATGGAACTGACTAATGTAACTGCTACCAGTGCCCACAATAAAACATTTTTAATCTTCTTAAACATATGCTCCTCCTTTGTTTTTATTTTAATATGTCTTTAAACAGAAAAAAGTTACAGTAATACTGATTAAAAATTGTACTAATGTTGTCAACATCTTATATTCAATGTTCAAAATATCTTATATCATATACCCTATTAATTGATATATCATTCAAGAGCTTTTTATTGGTGTAAAATTCTATTGGCGAACTCTTCCATTATTTCTATACTTATATTGCACACTATAACAAATAAATTATCATCAATATAGAAACTAGCAATATATTTGTTCTCTTTTTCACTTTCACTTTGGTAAAAACTAACTTTCGTTCCATCTATTGTTTCTTCTTTTTTCAGAATGTATCCATCATACGATTGGAAAACATACGTCTCTTTTTCTTTAAAACATTGCTGATAACAAAAAATTTTTTTATCAGAATTGTCACTATAACATACTCTGAATAACATATTTGTAGTAGTCTCTACTACAATAATAAATTCTATATGATATTCACCAAAAAAATCTGTCGGAAGCACTAGTTTCTCTTTATATAGTTCAGGCAGTTCCTCCACTGATAGAAATTTATTTCTGTCCTCATAATCCATATTTATATCAAAATCATTCCCTTCCGGATTCACAACCGCCGCCAATCCCTGCTCATCCTTCTTAAACAAACTGAAAATCCCCATCTGGCTCTGTGCATATGCTCCGGCAGTTCCTCCGACGGCAAGGATGATCACAACCATGATGGCTGCCGCCACAACTGCGAAGCGCTTATGTCGGGCCAAATACAAGAAAAATCCTCCCTCGTGATTCCCGAGAGCATCTCCCTTTCCTGCTTTCCGCTTCCTTATATTTGCACCGCCTGCCTCCGGCTCTTCCGAGGATGCCTCCATCGCCGCCATGCCTTCGCCCAGCAGTTCTCCGGTCAAGATCTTCTGCCTCTCATGATCGATCTCCATCCTCGTCTCATAGGTATCCCAGAATCGCTTCGTAGCCTCCTGCGGAGAAAAATATTCCTCATCCAGATTCAGTTTGGGTGCCTCTATTTTTCTCAGGAATTGCCGGATTGCTTCCGCCTCGCCGGCATACCCATCGTTCTCTGCGGCATTCTGCTCCAGCCACTCCAGCCTCTCCTTCAATTCCAGAATCATCTGTTCTCGTTCTATCATTCTGATTCCACTTTAACCCTTTCGTTTCAACTATGCGTCGCCATGATTCTTTCCCCCTGGACAACAATTTCCCTTTTACACACCTGATGTATTACAAATACAGCATCTCAGAATATGCCATAATAAACGGTCCGCTGCCTTTTCCCTCGTCAGGCAGATAATATTCTGAGATTTCATAATTATTGGTATTGTTAGCGCTCGCTTTCAGATAAATGTCCTGCAGCGCTCCCCCGGTCAGCTTTTGTTCCGCCATGCCGACAAAGCCTTTTATGGCAGCCTCTCTGTAAGATTCCTCCAGCCATCCTTTCCTGATACCCTTTAAAATAGTATACACGAACATCGCCGTGCCGCTTGTTTCCAGACGGTTCGTTGCGGTAACAGGCCGATCAGCCAGGTTCGCCCACAGACCGCTTTCGTCCTGATACTTTAAAATCCCATCCACAAACCGCTTTAATGCCATTTTCCGGGCGGGCATATATTCCTCAGGAAGCACCTCCATCACATCCACCATCGCCATGCCGTACCAGCCCATGGCACGGGACCAGTGATACGGGCAAACATCCTCTCTACTGTTACAGGCATGGTAATACAGGCCGTTCGGGGCAAGCATATCATCCGCCACCCAGTCAAGACGTTTCTGTATCCTGGCGAGCTGCGCCGCATCCCCGGCTCCTGCCGCATAGTGGGCCAGGAAAGGCTGCAGCATATAAATTCCGTCCAGCCAGACCTTATATTTTGGCGCCGTACCGCCCGCCCAAGAATGCCAATAGTTTCCTCCAAGCCCTTCCTCCGTAAACTCCAAGGGAACAATGTTCCCCTTTGAATTCCGGTGCGCTTCATCCGTCAGGTCCCGATAAAGCGTTGAAGCGACCTGACGATAGTCATCCTCTCCTTTGCTCATGCGGATGAGCAGGGCGGCGGTTTTATAACAATCAGCGCCATGATGATCCACATAACCTGCCTGATTCCGGCTCAGGCTCTTTTTGCCCTCCCCATCAGACTCTATCATACTGTCCAGATATTCCTTAATATAGGCAAGGTACCGTGCGCCATTCTCCGGGTCAGCTTCATATACATCCAGAAGCCCTTCCATCACGACTCCATTATAATAACTCCAATCAAACAGATACGGCTTGGCCGATGGCGTCCTCTTCTCATTATCCCAGGTAAAAAACTTATGCTCGTCGGATACGATCAGATGAGGCACGTTTTCCTCAGAGCAGACCGTCAAAGCATCCACGTATTCTTTTGCCTTCTGAACTGCTGCAGCAACCCTGTCACTTTTCATAAAAACTATCCTCTTTTCACCTTTTCCAACTACAAATCGCAATTTTCCCCTTCTTAAATGTTACCATAAAATACAGCTGTACGCAAGCATTGTTATCACCTCAAGCAACTCTTTCCCCCAAAAAATGGGTGACTCAAGCAATAATTGATTCCCAGAAAGCAGAAAATCTGTTACACTCATACTGTCATGACAAACGAGACTGTCCAGAAGCACTGATGCCGGAAGCCACCCACATCCTGCTGACAGACAGCCGGAGCAAAAAAAATAGAATCACCGAAAGGAGAAGCAATATGTTCGATACAATGAAAGTCGCCAATAAGATCCGCAACGCAAGAATAGCCCAGAACCTGACACAAATGAACCTGGCTGATGCCATGGGAGTCAGCTATCAGGCTGTTTCCGTTTTTATCCTCCGAAACCCTGCGCAAAATCGCGGAGGTGATGATGAAGCACGGGAACTTAAGCGAGCTGCAGAGCCTTCTGCCCTTCTGTTAAGCTCCCTATAACCTGGATACCGGGCAAACGGGATACCATAGACACGGATTTCCTTCTCATTAAAATGATTACGATAAAAGGCTTCGGAATATCAGTTCCAAAGCCTTTTATTAACAATGGACAGCGCACATTCAGCGCCTTCTCCATCTGTTGATTTCTTTCAATTCTCATTCATCTTCACCAGCTTAGCCGCCTGGTCAGCGGCAATGCAGGCGTCCAGGATCTCATCGATATCCCCGTCCATAACCTTATCCAGCTTATACAGGGTCAGGCCGATACGATGATCCGTCACTCTCCCCTGGGGGAAATTGTAGGTTCTTATTTTCTCAGAACGGTCCCCCGTGCCGATCTGACTGCGCCTCAGCTGGGCCTCGGCGTCGTGAGCCTTCTGCTGTTCCAGATCGTAAAGCTTTGCGCGCAACAGGGCGAACGCCTTCGCCTTGTTCTGCAGCTGGGATTTCTCCGTCTGGCTGTAAATCACGATCCCGGTAGGGTAATGGGTCAGGCGCACCGCCGAATCAGTGGTATTGACACACTGTCCGCCGTTTCCGGAGGCCCTCATGACATCAATCCTGATATCCTTCTCGTCGATCACAACATCCACTTCCTCCACCTCCGGCATAACCGCCACAGTAACGGTGGAGGTGTGTATCCTGCCGCCGGATTCCGTCTCCGGAACCCGCTGCACGCGGTGTACCCCGCTCTCATATTTGAGCCTGGAATACGCGCCCTGCCCGCTGATGGTGAAGCTGACTTCCTTCATCCCGCCGATGCCGATCTCATCCACGTTCAGGGTCTCCACCTTCCAGCGCCGCTTTTCCGCATAATGCACATACAGTCGATACATCTCGGCTGCAAAAAGCGCAGCCTCATCCCCGCCTGCGCCTGCGCGGATCTCCATGATAACATCCTTGTCATCGTTGGGATCCTTGGGCAGAAGCAGAATCTTCATCTCCTGCTCCAGCTCCTCCACTCGCCTCCTGCTGTCGCTCAGCGTCTCCTTGATCATATCGCGCATTTCTTCATCGGATTCCTCTTCCAGCATCGACAGGGAATCGTCGATATCCTGCTTACATTTTTTATATTCCTTGTAAGCCTCCACGATGGGAGTCAGATCGCTCTGCTCCTTCATCAGCTTACGGAAACGCTCCTGATTCTGCGTCACCGTAGGCTCGTGAAGCTCCTCCATGATCTCTTCAAACCGGATCAAAAGATCCTCTAATTTATCAAACATCTCAACCTCCTGGAATCTTCCTCATCTTCTCCTCTTCCGCTGCTTCCATCCTCCCCGCGCTCTCCCGATAACCGTCCTTAGCCGAAATAGGTCCCATATACTACTCTGTCCAGCCCGGCATAATCCTGTACCACTGTAACCTCCTGATAACCGCTCTTAAGCAGAAGAGCCTGTACCGCCTCCGCCTGATCGTATCCGATCTCAAAAAAGAGCTTTCCACCCCTTGCCAGGTAAGCCCCACTCTGTCCGATGATCCTCCTGTAAAAATCCATCCCATCTTCCCCGCCGTCAAGGGCGTCCAGGGGTTCATGCTCCCGCACCTCCGGCATCAGGGAAGGGATCACCGAAGACGGAATATAAGGCGGATTGGAAACTATGATATCGAATTTTTCCCCCGGCTTCTCTCCAATCCGGGAGAATAAATCGCTCTGCAGGAAACCGATCCTCGCATCCTCTCCCAAAAGCTTCCGCGCATTTTCCCTTGCAACCGCAAGCGCGGCATCGGAAATATCAATTCCCACGCCGGTGCAGTGATTGGAATAATGCAAAAGACTGATCAGAATACATCCTGAGCCCGTACACATGTCCAAAAGGCGCATCCCGTCATGCAGCTGCCGCATGACCTCCTCCACCAGGATCTCCGTATCCTGCCTGGGAATCAGGACATGCTCATTTACCTTGAAATCCAGACCCATAAAATTCTGGGTCCCAGTCAGCTGCTGCAGGGGAATATGCTGCGCCCTCCGGGCGACAAAAGCATCCACCGCTTCTTCCTGCCCGGCTGATAATTCCTTATCCCCATGCACCAACAGATCATTTCGGCTGGTGCCGCAAACTTCTTCTAAGAGCAGCCTCGCATCCAGGTCAGCCTCCGGGATCCCGGCCCCCGCTAATATCCGTCTCGCTTTTTCATAGCATTCCCTGTAATTCAAACGTCCCTTACCTGCCAGTCCTGAACCTCGTTCATTTCATTTATCTCATTCATCGCATCCACATCATACCCAAAATTCTCCCGAAGGTACGCCTTCCAGTCAAATACCGCCTCCACCGAGGCAATCGCCACCTCCACCATATCCTCATCCGGCTCCCTGGTTGTCAGCCTCTGGATCAACATGCCGGGCGCAGATAAGAGCTTTACAAAAATATTATCGGAGCGACCCGCCAAACGGATGATCTCATAAGATATCCCAGCCACCACAGGCATCAGAAGAATACGCAGGAACACCTTTTCAAAAGGATTATCCACCCTGATAAAGAAAAACAGGATAATGCTGATAAACAGCACAAAAAAGATAAAGCTGGTGCCGCAGCGCTTATGCAGCCTGGAGCTGCGCATCACGTTTTTCACCGTGAGCGCCCTTCCTCTTTCAATACAATTGATGCACTTATGCTCCGCCCCATGATAACGGAACAGTCTCCTGATATCCTTCATCAGGCTGATCGCCAGCACATATAATACGAAAATCAGGATACGCAGTCCTCCCTCAAAGATTGCGATCAGGGAACGGTTGCGCAGGGTGCTTTCAAACAGGGAAGAAATATAGTAAGGCAGTACCACAAAGATTCCGATTGCAAGCACCAGGGAAAGTATCGTCACAAATGTCATCATGATCTTCTCGACATTTTCCTTGGAAGCGCTGTTCTTCTTATTGGGAACCTCATCCTCGTCATAGAAAGATGCGGAAAAGGTCAGGCACTTATTCCCCAGTATCAGGGAATCCACGAAATTAAAAATGCCCCTGATAAAAGGAACCTCCTTTATCCTGCTGCCGTGCAGGACGCCCTGATAATTCTCCAGCTCCACTTCGATCTCCCCATCAGGCTTGCGCACCGCGACCGCATAATTCTCACCATTTTTCATCATAACGCCTTCCAGCACCGCCTGCCCGCCGATACCGGAATAACAGCTGCGCTTTTTCCTGGCCATAGTACTTTCCTTTCCTGGACCCAGCCATTTTCAAAAAATCTTATGTTAAAAAAATCTTATGTTAAGAAAAAGGTTGAGATATCACTACCTCAACCCTCTTGACATCCTATTTGTTTACTATGCCGTATTTTTTATTGAACTTATCAATACGTCCGTCACTTCTGGCTGTCTTCTGCTGACCAGTATAGAACGAATGGCACTTGGAACAAACTTCAACGTGAATCTCCTTCTTGGTAGATCCTGTTACGAATGTGTTGCCACAGTTGCAGGTCACTGTTGCCTGATAATAAGCGGGATGAATTCCTTCCTTCATTGTTCTCACCTCTCTATATTCAATATAAGCTTTCGTTCGTCGTTCTCATCCTCACTGCTTATGGAACCACAAACAGCGGTTATATTGTAGCACATGTATTCCAAATCTGCAATATCTTTTTTCCGAGATTTTACAAATCTTTTTTCCGAGATTTTACAAATCTTTTTCCGAGATTCTTCAAATCTTTTTCCCGAAATTTTATAAACAAAATTTATACCTATACTTTTTATTACAGTTCAGCCGGGCGACGAACCGATGAGCCTTTACAAAAACCGGTTCTTCTTCACCAGGGACACGAAATCCCTGTTATTGCGGGTGCGTGAGAACATGTCCAGAATACGGTCAGTGGCTTCATCCGGCTTCAAACCGTTCAAGGCCCTGCGCATGATATTGATCGCGTCCAGCTCCTCTTCCGCCAGAAGAAGGTCCTCTCTTCTGGTACCGGACTTCTGCAGGTCGATGGCAGGGAAGATACGCTTCTCGGAAAGCTTACGGTCCAGGACCATCTCCATGTTACCGGTTCCCTTGAATTCCTCATAAACCACATCGTCCATCTTGCTTCCGGTATCCACCAGGGCTGTCGCAAGGATCGTAAGACTCCCTCCCTCGCGCATATTACGGGCCGCGCCGAAGAATCTCTTGGGCATATGAAGGGCGGACGGGTCAAGACCGCCGGAAAGGGTACGTCCGCTGGGCGGAACGACCTGGTTATAGGCGCGTGTCAGCCTGGTGATGCTGTCCAGAAGGATAACCACATCCTTCTTGTGTTCCACAAGCCGTTTTGCGCGCTCAATCACCATTTCGGAAACTCTCTTATGATGTTCCGGGAGCTCGTCAAAGGTGGAGTAAATCACTTCCACATTTTCACCGATGATGGCTTCCCTGATATCCGTCACTTCCTCGGGACGCTCATCGATCAGAAGAATCAGCATATGCATATGGGGATCATTGCGCAGAATGGACTTCGCCACCTCTTTTAAAAGGGTGGTCTTGCCTGCCTTAGGCGGCGAAACGATCATACCTCTCTGTCCCTTGCCCACAGGGCTGACCAGGTCCATCACCCTCATTGCCACGCTGCACCCCGGCGTCTCCAGCGAGATTCTCTTATTGGGGAAAATAGGCGTCATATCCTCAAAATTCATCCGCCTGGAAGCCTCTTCGGGGCTGTATCCGTTAATGGAGCGGACAAACAACAGGGCGCTGAACTTCTCCTGCTGGGTCTTGACACGCTTATTTCCTTTTAAAATATCACCGGTCTTCAATCCAAATCTGCGGATCTGACTGGGCGCCACGTAAACATCGTTTTCGCCGGGCAGATAGTTCTCGCATCTGATAAAACCATAGCCGTCCGGCATGACCTCCAGGATACCGCTGGCCTCTACGCCGCTGTCCAGTTCCTTCGGGTACTGATTCTCATCATAGACATCCTGCGGACGATATGCCGTCTTCTGCAGGTTGTCCTGTATTTCTACCCGCACGGAGGGATCGTTCTGACTCTCGCCGTTAATATTGCCGGATACCTGCACACGGCCGGAAGCCTCTCCCTTAGGATTATTATCGTTTCTGTTATTTCTATTATAACCGTTGTTCGCGCCATTACCGCCCAAGCCAGCGCCGGCGCTGCCGGCTGCGTTGTTGCGGTATGAATCATTGCGGTTGGAGCTGTCGCTTCTGGATGCCTCGTATCTGCTGCTGTTCTCCACCCTTGTCGGCGACTGGCTCTCGTTGCGGATATAGTTGACCCTGGAATCCCTGTTCTCTTCTCTGTTCACCTTCACGATCGTCCGGGATGCAGGTCTTGAACCGCCCTGATTAGGTGCGCCGTTTTCCGGTCTGGCCTTAGGGCGCACGCCCTCCTGCCTGTTTCCTTCAGGTCTCGCGCCTTCCGGTCTGTTTCCCTCTGGTCTCACGCCCTCCGGTCTCGGCGTCTCCCTTCTTGCAGCTTCCGGCTTCGTATTCTCTCTCTTCACGGCATCCGCCTTCGCCGTTTCCGGCGCCGCCTTCGATGCCTCCGCCTTCTTCGCTGCAGCCTTCGCCGCCTCAGCCCTCTCAGCTTCCTTTTTGGCGGCCTCAGCCGCTTCCTTCCTCGCCGCTTCCGCCTTTGCAGCTTCTTCCTTTGCCTTATCCCTTTCATCCTCTTCCAGCATCAGATTGACCAGATCCGCCTTTTTCATAGCGGAAACTCCCTTCAATCCTCTCGCCTTTGCCAGTTCCCTCAGATGGACAAGCTGCAAAGATTCATACTTTTCTCTCATACATTCCTCCTGAATTCAAACACGATACAGCATAAATACTCTTTTCACTATTTTTCAATTCTTTCAAGGGGTTCCATATCAATCCAGATGTGTCTTGGACGTGTGACCATGACTTCAAAGATTTGATTTCATACAAAAACATTATAATACAGATTCCACAAAATTGGAAGAGGGAATTTAAGAAATTTTTTTTCAGTGAAGTGAAAAGTTAACTTCCACTTCTAAGGGGTGCAAATGGAAATTAGTCTTTCTCCAATCTCCACTTGAAATT
>CANPYG010000003.1 GCA_947588205.1 uncultured Acetatifactor sp.
TTGTGAAGTGGAAATGGGTGAAAGAGTAAAATCCACTTTACCCCCTTCAAAGTGGAAATAAACTTTTCACTTCACCCTCATAAAAAAGTCATAGATTTTATATGAAATGATATTGCAATTATTCGAGCTTTAGAATATAATATTATCATGTGATTTTAGAGGGTGTGATTATGGATTTTATGTCTGCAAGAGAAGCGGCTGATAAGTGGGGTATTTCCCAAAGACGAGTTGCTGTTCTATGCTCTGAAAACAGAATTGATAATGCGATTATGGTTGGCAATATGTGGATCATTCCCACTATGGCTGAAAAACCTACTGATGCAAGAAGCATTCGTTATACAAAAAGTGATGTAAAACCTTTTTTGAAATGGGCTGGCGGTAAAGGTCAATTACTTTCTGAAATTGAAAAGTATTATCCGTTTGAAAATGGAGGAATCACTAAATATGCTGAGCCTTTTGTTGGCGGCGGTGCAGTGCTTTTTGATATATTGAGCAAATATGACCTCGAAGATGTTTATATTGGCGATATTAACGCGGAACTCATTAACACATATCGCATTATCAAAGACGATATTGATGAGCTTATTTATATGCTGTTGGTTATGCAGAACGAGTTTGTTCCAATGAATACTGATGCCCGCAAAGCATACTATTTGGCAAAAAGAGAGCGTTTCAATGATTTGAAAGTAAACGGTAATGAAAATATCAATATTGAAAAAGCCGCTATAATGATTTTTCTAAACAAGACTTGTTTCAACGGGCTTTACCGAGTAAACAGAAAAGGTCTTTTCAACGTTCCTATGGGTTCTTATAAGAATCCTATGATCTGTGATGAGGAAAACTTGCGAGCGGTTTCCAAAAAGCTCCAGAACGTAACGATTGTGTGCGGTGACTACAGAGAATCTGCTGATTTC
Organism: uncultured Acetatifactor sp.; assembly: GCA_947588205.1. Lineage (GTDB taxonomy): Bacteria > Bacillota > Clostridia > Lachnospirales > Lachnospiraceae > Acetatifactor. Next base: position 915 of record CANPYG010000003.1, read on the forward strand.
ATTGATAATAGTACATTTGTTTATTTCGATCCCCCGTATCGTCCAATTACTGACACGGCGAGCTTTACTGCATACACGGAAAATCTGTTTAATGATGAAGAACAGATTGAACTTGCAAAGTTCGTTGATGATATGCACAGGAAAGACGCAAAAATTGTAATAAGCAATTCTGATCCAAAGAATTCAAACACGGAAGATGAGTTTTTTGATAAAATTTATTCTTCCCATAAAATTAAGCGCGTTGAGGCTACTCGCATGATTAACTGCAATAGCGAAGCAAGGGGCAAAATTAATGAATTGCTTATTTCGAATTTTTAAGGGGGGTATATATGGAGATCAAAAGAGGAAGTCAACTTATTGAAAACGGAACTAAAAAAGCTATTATAGAGTTTATCTTTACAGATTATATTATCTATGTTTTTCAGGGAAATCTGTCTCAGTTTGATATTATAATCAAGTACAAAAAGGACGGTACACGCATCCGAACGCCTAAGCACATTCATTGGGTAGTGGATGTCTTGATGAAAATGCAAGGAAATGAAATTCTTGCCAAGAGATACTTGCGATCCATTCAAAATTGTTGGGAATCTTGCGTGCCGCTTGCCAATAATAATTACGACACGTTAAAAGCACTAATTGAGAACGGGAAAAACGATATTGATGTTGATCAGTTTTTCAGCCTAAATGTTTATGGCGAATACGATGTTGAATTCCTTTATGTTTTGATGGAATTATTAGCCGTACAGGAAAAGACCAATCGTGCTGATGCCTACATGTTTGGAGATATTATTGGAGAACTGTTAGAAACAGACCGAGATATATTTAAAATTATATCCACAGCTGGGTTTGGTGGACGTAGGAAATAAATAACATGGCGAGAGTTTTTAATGTTTGGCCAGGCGGTCTTCATAATAACATAAGCCAACTATAATTATAACATCGATTTTGAAAAAGTCCATCGCAATGTTGATGGTATAAAAGTTGAATTAATTATCTTATATTTTCTTATTAGCTCTAAGAACATAAAAGAAGATTTCATAGCTTTAATCAAGAAGTATCCCGAAGTATTGAAATGCATTCTTGTTCTCTTGGCGGTTAAAGCGAATGAAATATATTGCCAAGATGAAAACGGTGGTTATCAGTATCAATTTGGCTTGGATAAATATTCGCCTAAGAGTCGTGCGCAATATGAGACGGTATAATCAGCGAGGTGATTAAACAGTGAAATATACGTTTGAGAAAATGATAAAAGATGTTCTCGAAAAATCAGATATTCCTTTAAGCGCAAGCGAGATATGGAAATCTGCCTGCGATTTGGGTATGGCGGAGCAGGTAAGCAGCGGCGGCAAAACTCCTTGGAAAACGGTCGAAGCAAAAATATATGTTGATTTGAAAGAACACCGTGAATCCGACAGTGAGTCGGAATTTGTACAGATGAGTTCGAGACCCGCTAAGTTCGGATTAAGAAAAAAGACTTATTCCTCAAAGCAGGCTGCCAAACAGACGGCTGAAAAAGCTAACGATGTAAGCTATAATGAACGCGATTTGCACCCTCTCCTTGCTAAGTTTGTTTTTTCCGACGAGCATTTTAAAAGCTATATCAAAACTATCTATCACGAGAAGTCAACGCGGCGGCAAAAAGGAATGAATAAGTGGCTACACCCCGATATTGTCGGCGTGCATTTCCCGTTTGGGGACTTCAATGACCGAACACTGGGAATCATTAAGTCGCTGAATGAAAGCGCAGTTAAATTCTACTCGTTTGAGATGAAAAAGAAAATTGATTTTAACAATCTTCGGGAAAGCTTCTTCCAAGCCGTTTCTAATTCCAGCTGGGCAAACGAGGGCTATCTTGTCGCTGTAAAGTATTCAAATGAATCTGAATTTACCGACGAAATGCAGAGACTTAACAACTCATTTGGAATCGGATTTATTAAGCTGAACGTCGCCCACATTGAGCAGAGCGAGATATTACTTCCCGCTAAATCAAAAGAAAAAATAGATTGGGAAACCGTTGACAGATTAGTCGAAGAAAACGACGATTTCAGAGATTTTATTTTACACGTTTCGCAGGATATTTCTGTTTCTAACATTCGAGGAACATATGACAAGGTGCTTGATGACAGCGAATTTGAAACATATATGAAGCAAAAACATATTTATTCAAGCGAGGAATAGTATGCCTACAAAAAAGATAACTAAATGGGAACCCGAGGATTTTGAGCTTGAAATGACTACCCATTGGTCGTTCCCGAAGCGCGGCGACTGGGCTACCCACGACGCTAAATGGCGCGGAAACTGGTCGCCGTACATACCGCGAAATATTATCCTGCGCTATTCGAAAGAGAGCGACACGGTCCTCGACCAGTTTGCCGGTGGGGGAACTACTCTTGTCGAAGCAAAGCTATTAAACCGCGATATAATCGGCGTTGACTGCAACGACAATGCTCTCGTTAGATGCCGTGAAAAGATTGATTTCACCTATCCTCCCGCGCAGGGAAAAGTTTATCTTAACAAGGGTGATGCGCGCGATCTGTTTTTTCTGAGCGATGAATCAATCGATTTGATCTGCACCCATCCACCATATGCGGACATAATTCAGTATAGTGAAGATATCCCTGAGGATTTGTCGCGTCTGAAGGTAAAAGATTTTCTGACGCAAATGAAACCCGTTGCTGAGGAATGCTTCCGTGTACTGAAAAAGGACAAGTTCTGCGCGATCCTCATGGGTGACACCCGCCAAAAGGGCTGCATGGTGCCAATGAGTTTTGAGGTAATGAAAATTTTTGAAAGTGCAGGGTTCAGACTGAAGGAAATAATTATTAAGGAGCAGCACAACTGCAAAGCGACTGGGTATTGGAAAACAAACAGCGTGAAGTATAACTTTTTGCTGATTGCGCATGAATATTTGTTTGTGTTCAGAAAGTGACTAAATATTTCAGTTCAGACAGATGTTTCACTATTACTATTGATGAAATGTTTTCCTTTTATTTTTCTATATAAAATAAATAGCAAGGTATAATAGTTATCATGTTTAAAAATGATAATATTTTATATTCTACAATAGGTAAAAAAATACAGACTTTTTTCTAAAGTTTCTCAGGCAAAACTTTGCGAAATAACAGGCATAAGCCTAAGTTATCTGACAAAGCTCGAATCGAAAAAAGTGAAAAAGCATATCGCTTTCTCTGCTAAATTTGTTGGCTAACACATTGAATGTTGAAATAACCGATTTTTTTAAGGAGCGTGATTGATTATGTCGAAAATACCTAATACTCATGGCGGCGGTGCATTAACTAATGCTCACGGACTATTATTTGAACAGACGACCTCTCTTAACGAAGCTCTAATCAACGGAGGTTACAGAGTTACCGATGTTGGAGAAGTTAAAAATTCAAGAGGCGTGATTTTAGGCTACAGCAGGTCAAAATACGATTTTATCAGTTATCTTGAGGAACATGGGGTCGATATAAGCGTCAATTCTGATCGATTATTGCCTGATGACGCTTTTATAAATATGTTCAATAGGACAATCTACATTATCGAAAAGAAATATCAGAATGTTGCCGGTTCGGTAGATGAGAAGCTTCAAACCTGTTTGTATAAAAAGCGGCAGTATACTAAGCTTGCTTCACAGATTGGATATGATTTAGAATATACATACGTTTTGAACGATTGGTTCACAAGGTCGAAATATGCCGATGTATTAGAGTTTGTCGAAGAAGAAGGCTGCCACTACTTTTTCAATGAGCTGCCTTTGGATTTTCTTGGGATATAAGAGGGATGTGCTGTATAAACGATGCGGAGAAACGAATGATAAAACCGAGTTATTTTTTAGACGCTTTGGACAAGACCTTTGATATTGCAAATCTTTGCCGTAAGCAGAAAATAATTGATGAGATTTTATGGATTAACCAAAACTTTGAAAACATAGACGTCCTGCGCGGGCATATTCTTAGCTGCGTTGACTTTAAAAACCAAAGAGTGAATGAGGCTTATGCGCGGAAAGTGCTTGGATATTCCAGTGCGAAGGTAAAGAGTATAGTCGAGCTTAGGGCAAATTTTTTGTATGCCGAGTTTCGGAATGTACAAAACGAAAAGATAGAAAACAAGCCTCTTAAGATAATTGTTCAAGAGTTGAAATTGCAGGGGAGATAAATAAGGTAAGCTTGGGAAAAAATGTGCATAGACAGATTGGCTATATATGTCAGACATGATGGCAAATATAAGTACAAATACTTGACGCTGTATGATAAATCTGAAAGCTAATTATTATTGATATTGTATCAATACTTCGCTTGAAAAAGTGTGACTGTAGCATAAATTAATTTATTATTTGGGTCAAAGATGTACATTCAATATCCATACAATATATTTAATCAATTATATTTATCTGCAGACTATTTGAAGCAACATAAGCTGCAAAGGCATATTGAACAGCAGACAAACGTCGCTGATATGGTAAAGACCATCTCGGATTTCTGTACTGCTGCAAGAGAAATTGATCCAGAATACCAGCAGGAGGCAGTTCAAGCTTGTATTGCAGAAATAGTGTGGCAGCTGAAAATGGAAAAGAAAAAAACTTCGGGCGAAATTAAAATCGGGCGTGGCAACAATATGGCAACAAAAAATCCGATAGCCAGGATCATCATTTTTGAGCGAGCGATGAAAAGAGCCTTCGCCAAGCTATTGCGATAACCCCTTCTTCGACACTGGTTAAAATTGACAGTTTACAACTTCTTTATTTAAGTCATTACATTCAGCAAACCTTTCCAAGGCATTCTTCAAGGTAAGCCCGCAGCATATATCCGTCTTTTACACCTGTCCGATAGAAAAACTCATTTTTCCTGGCAAAGTTGTGAACCATGGCTTCATGATAAAAGTCAATGCACATCTGATCTTCCTTTGCCAGTCTTGAGGGAGGACTTCTTTGCACTTCCGTTCAGCCTCCAGCCCTTCCTCATCCTCCAAGTCCAATCCCTGGTTTTCCCTCATCCGGGCGTAATTCAACTACATACGCTCCCGCATGATGAAATCAATAAATTCTTTATCTGTCTTAGCCACATCTTCTTTATTCTCAGGCTTCAAAGGGGCTGTGAAAAAAGCGGAGTCAAAACACTCCCCTTTTTACAGCCCCCTGTTTGTGTTACCGTTTATCCATAACTGCTATCAAAAGGGTATAATCCCCCTTACCCCATATGAACTGCACCGTTTCGTTCTTATGCGGCTTTTCAAAGTCTCATTTGTTTGTTATGGAATTTATAAAGGTTATGTCCGATTGAAACAAGAAAAAACTCTAATTTCACCGATTCCGACCCTCTTCGAACCATCCGCTTATACCATTGTCTCTTTCCTATACATGGGAAACTTCATGTATTTTTCCATCCCATGCTCCTGACAGTACAGGTAATTGTTAAAGGAGCCATATCCTGCGGCATCCGCCACCCCGATCTGGATGTTATAGGCGGGAAGCAACTGGTCATTCCCCATGTAGTCCTTCTTCATCCGCCTAAATATGCCCTCATGGTCTGTTTTGGAATAGCTGTTGCGCTCCGATCCGCAGCCCCGCATATGCCTGCATTTCCTTCATCTCAACCAGCAGGTCCGTAATCTTCGCGGAGAGCCGATATCTCGATTTCTCTGTCGCTTTTTTCCATACCCAAGTATATTTATTTGCGTCTGCCTCAAATTTTAAGCCGTCGATATACAGATGCTGGAAATCCACACCGTCTTTTTCCCCGATATAATCCATAAGGTCTTTGAAGATATCCTAGACGGACTCTTTGATCTCTTCATTGGTAAAATAACTGAAGGAACGGCAACTAGGCGTATCGTAATCCATCAGGTACATATACCGTATATTGGTTCTGCAGCGGTCTTCCGATTCCCTTAAAGATGCGTACCCGGTGTCAATAAAGCCGAATAAAACTGTTTTTAAAATGTTGACGCGATTATATCCGGGTCGCCCAAGCTTACAAAATTCAATATGGAATTCTAAAATAATCCAAATAAGCCTTATACCGGTCTTGCGCAGTCAGGCAGGTATCCAGCAGATAGCCTTTTTCCCGGTTCCACTCCCTTAACCCGCGGTAATAGAACAGCTTCAGGTTATCCTCAATAATAAACGGAACAATTTGATATTTCAGGCATTCCTTAAACAGAATCAGCCTGCCGACCCGTCCGTTGCCATCCTGGAAAGGATGAATTCTTTCAAACTGCACATGAAAATCCAGAATGTCCTCTAAAGTCTTTTCCCTTTTGCCATTATAGTCCTTCAACAGGGCTTTCATCTTATGGGCAACTTCTTCCGGGAGAGCTGTGTCCATGCCCCCAACCTCATTCGGCAGCTTCTTATAATCACCCACCGCAAACCAGTCTTTTCTGGAATCACTGGTTCCGTTCTTCAAAGTCAAATGGAGCTCCTTGATCAGCCTCTCCGTCAGCGCTGCTTTTGCCTGATCGATCATCATGTCGACACAGCGGAAATGATTTGCCGTTTCTATGATATCGTCCACATTCAGCGCTTCATTTTCCACTCCAATGGTATTGGTTTCAAAAATATACCTGGTCTGATCGTGGGTCAGACTGCTGCCTTCCATATGATTTGAGTTGTAGGTCAGCTCGATCTGGGTCTTATGATAAATACCTCCAGGGAATTTGTTCGTTTTCTGTTCCTTCAGGATGTCCAGCAAAGTTTCCTGCGGCTCCTTTTGCTTATTTGCGCGGTCAGGCTTTCCCGCATTTTCAGGAATGTTCCAGGTCTTGCCTGCAAGGAACGCCCCGTCCACCCGTCCTTCTGCACAGTAATTTCTCACGCTGCGTTCAGATACAGCCCATTTCTTCGCCATTTCCGCAACTGAAAGATATCTCATAGGATTCCTCCGCTCATTTCGGGTGATAACCGCATGAAGCTTTTCCATAGCATAACTTACTATTCGTATCACGCGCCATCAAGATAACATATCTAATAAACTAAATCTAGTATAGCATACTATCGGCAATCATTTCAATTGTTATTTCTTCTATAACTAAATATTTTGCCGATATCCATTTTTCAACATCTCACCCTAACTCACCGATGTATTTTCTCCCTCCCATTCCCTTAAAAATACATAATAATCCGTCTTCTTCCATTTTCCGATAACCCTTTTATCGGTCAGAAAAGGTTTGTTGATAGCATCTTTCCGGGCAATCTCTTTGGCGGAATAACGCCTGCTGTCGACCTTACGCATCACCAGGGGCGTAGTTCCCCCTGTCTGAGGATAGCCAATGGTTTTATAATTGATAATCATGTACAGGTCTTCGCCCCGCCTTTCCACACGATAATCATTCGCAAAGGAATCTGTTCCCGTCTTCACCAGCAGCTTCCCTTTTGTCCACCCATAACACCAATAACGTTCCCCGCCTGGCAGGAAATAAAGGTAACGATTTTTATCCACCGGCAAAATGGAAAGCCTGGAGCTGTCTTCTTCCCCCAAATACACCCATTTTCCAATGACCTCCTCATCATTTTCAAAGGGAAAGCCTCCCCAAATAGACTACAGAATCCTGCCTCCGGAACGCAATTCCTCCCCATAGAGCCTGCACATCATATGGGACGGCTCTATGGAAACCGCCTGCCGGATAAATTCGGCAGCTTTTTCGGGATTCCCCAGACCGATATTTCCCAAAGCCATGAGATAGTAGCAATGCGCCTGATTCCTTGCGGTGTAATCCTCATCAAAGATCAAAAACTCCGGCAGGGAAACCGCAAAATATTCTATTTTCACTTCGTCCCTCAGGTGCCGCTCTCCATAATCGATCAGCCTGTAAAACCGGGAACGGGCTTCCCTGAGCTTTCCGAGCTTCAGATACGCAAGCCCCTGGTACAGGATCATATCCGCAGGCTGGTCATTGTAGTACATTGCGCCTGCCGGCTCGTCCGTACCGACGGAAGCTCTCTCAAAGCAGTCTTTTGCCTCTTCCTGCCTGCCCTGCGCCTCCAGGGCAAATCCAAGATGGTAATAAAGATGATTGTCCTTCGTGCCTTCCAGTTTTCCTTCTCCCAGATTTTCGGGATAAACCAGAGCCTTGCGCAAAAGCTCTTCCGCGTCCGCATAACGCCCCTCCCTGTAAGCTTTCTTGGCGAGCTCCAAAAGGGCGATGGTGTACTGGGTCGTAATCTTGCCTTCCCCACCTTCCCAGGGATGAAAATGTCTCCCCATGATGCACTGATATGCCTTCTCATGGAATCCGCATAAATTGACCAGCGTAATGTATTCAATATACAGATCGTCCCGATCCCCGATCAGATCCTTGTGGGCTTCAAAATTTGCAAGCCGTTCCTCAAAGCTCCAGCCCAGCTTCTTGTAAAGCTGATCCAGTTCCAGGAAAATCCGGGCGTCCGTGGGTCTCAACGCAAAAGCATGCTCCAAAGCTTTCTTTGCTTTCACCGGATCCTTGCATTTATTATAATAAACCAAAGCCAGATTGCGGAACACGATGGGGAAGGTATCATCCGCCCGGGCAGAGGCCTCCCACAGCGCCAACGCCTCCTCCCATTGCAGCTTATCATAGAACAAATTGCCCAGATAATAACACGCCTTCGGCATAACGCATTCCTTCGGCATATCGCCCGGCTCTGCTTTACCAGCGGTTTTTCCCGCACTTCTTGCGTCTCTTCTTCCATGGCCGACCGCGAAACGCAGCACTGCGATATCTTCCAGCTTATTTGGGAAGCAATAATCGGAGCATGCGCTTTCCGCCTTCTTAAGGAGCGCCCGGATCGTTTCCTCCTTCTCTCCGAGTCGGTAACGATAATAGGCCTCATAATAGCTCAGCATAGGATATTCCTTCGTACACTGTCCCAGAACCAGAATTGCTTCCTGATATGCTCCGAACTCCGCATAATCCCTGGCCGTCATCAGATAATTTTCCTGAAAATCCCGCATCTTACGGTTAAGACTTTCAGCCTTTTCCGTCAGAACCGTATCTTCCGTCATTTCCAGCAGAAGCTGTTCAAAGCAGGATACAAAATCGAAGGGGTCAAGCTCCAGATTCTCCGCAATCCAGCGCCTTGCCTGCTCCTTCCTCCCCAGCTTCCTGAGCAGATACGCCTTAAGCCCCCTGGCTTTGATATGATGGGCGTTCTTCACAAGCCCCTTCTCCACCAGGGCGAGGGCCTTCGCATATTTTCCTTCCTTACTTGCTATGGCTGCCAGATAATAGAAGGACATCTCCTGCTGTTCATTGCTCCAGGCGGCCTTGTAAAACGCATCGTATGCTTCCGCCTCTTTTCCCTGATAAAAGAGATCCAGTCCCAAAAGGTAATAGCTCTCGCTGTTATAAGGATTGGGGTTGCGCTCCGTCAACCGCTCCAACGCTTTTCTGAAATACTTTTCCGCCCGCACGAACTGTCCCCTGCGCATCAGAAGCTGTCCATAGGCGTTGTTGATCCGGATATCCCCCGGATCTCTCTTAAGGCCTTCCAGGTAATAAGGGTCGGGAAGATACGTGGCGTGACGATATTGCTCGATATGCTGCCCGGTCAGATACAGCTCCTCGCAGGTCTGTATCTGCGCGGGATCCTTCGCAGCCTTGGCGGGCTCCGGCAGCTTGGGAATTTCCGGCGCCTCCGGCTGATACTCTACCAGACAATTTCCATCCGCATAGACGGCCAGATGCAGTTCCTCTTCCCTTAAACCTACAAAAGCGCTTGCTCCTGCGCTTGCGGCTTCCCCCTCAGACATACGATCCCCGGCATATCCTGCCTTTCCGTCCAGCGCAACCTCCCGTTCAAAAATATCCACCGGAGAAATTCTCGCTTTCTCCTTTAAGACCACCTTCCCTCTGGCGGTAAGCACGATTTCCGCCTTCTCATAAACGGAGGTGGCGTACACAATCACCTTCGCAGCCTTCCCGTCAAAGGACAGATGCACCGCCGCTTCTGTAGTGGCGTTTTTCACCTGCCCCACCGCCTTATAGGGCATAAAATACTGGGTGAAGGTTTTCTCCTCGAAAGGCTTCAGCCAGGAAAAATCGGGCTGGTTGTCCGTGAACATCCCCGTCATCAGCTCAATATAGGGACCGTCCTCATCCGTCAGATTTCTGTCCCAGGCTTTTCCGAAATCACCGCACCCCCAGGTCCACTGCTTTTTGCCGGGAGAAATATGGTGATCCGCCACATGGAGCACTCCCGCCCCCACGCCGTAATCATATCCGCCTACAAAATCATACTTTGACTTCTCGGCCATGTAGGAGGTAGGCACCGGAATATTCTTATACCGGGAGATGTCCACTCCCTCGCTGTAATCCTTTTTATAATATACCCCCGTTGCAATGGGGAAACGGGACACATCCCTCTTACCGTGATCCATCACAGCACGAACGTCGGGCGGGAAAATAGACTGAGTGTTCTCGTTCACGGATACCGCCGGATTGGCCCACCAGAGGAAGGTCTGGGGCAGGGAGGTTCTGTTGTAAAGCTGCCCTGTGATCTCGATATAAGCCTTATCCGGGTAAAGAGTAATCTTCATCAGGCCCTTGGTGCCGTACATCTGATCCACATCATGCAGAAGCACCGAACAGCTGCCATCCTCATGTTCCGCCAGGACATAATCCACCGGCAAAAAGGTGGTGGGTCTGTGGTGCTGGGGCCAGTTGAATTCGATGCCGCCGGAAATCCAAGGTCCTGTCAGTCCCACCAGGGCGGGCTTGATCACCCTGTTATAATAAACAAAATCATACCCGTTTGTCTTATCATAGGCGCGCTGAATCCTGCCTCCCAGCTGAGGCAGCACCATCACCTTAAGATAATCATTTTCCAGGAAAACAGCCTCATATTCCTTATCATGCTTGACATCGCTGATTTTCTCTATCGTAGGATAAGGATATACCTTGCCGCAGCTGCCCTGGTACACCCTCTTGTCCAGGAAAATCGGCGTTTTCTCCGCTTCCCCGATCTCATAGGTAGGAATCTTAACACTTTCCGTCCAAACCCTTGCTTCACTCATCTAATTACTTCCTTTCTCTCTAAAGTCTCAAAGCCCTTAGAACGCTTAAACTTTCACAACTCTTAAACTCTCACAACTCTTAAAACTCTCAGAACACTCAAGGCCCTCAGAACTCCTTATAAAAGTCATCCCGCCGCTCCGACATGACCAGATAGCATTCCTTTCCTGCCAAAAGCTCTGCGGGTACCCTCCAGGGCAGACCGATATCATAATGATCCGCCACAAGCTGCCCATCCGCGTAGATCTGTGCCACATCGTAATCCTCGTCCACTGTAATAAAGCCCTTTTCCCCGGACACCTCCAGCTTCCTCCAGACCAGAGCCCTCTCGCCGCCTTCTTCGCTTCCAATCTGCAGCTCTTCACTGTAAGGCGGCTCAAAGGGAGGTTCTGCCACATCCGTCCACTTTACCTCTGCCTCCCGCATCGCATGGGCGCACCCGGTCATTGACGCATCCAAGGGTTCTCCCCCTTCCCCAAAAGAAAACTCCTCAAACTCCCCTCCGTTCCAGCGATAACAGGTGCAGGCTCCCGGCTGTACACTATTGAGCTTCCCGTCCGCTGCGTACAGATCGCATCCATTTCCAAGATACAATTCCTCCTGCCCGTTTACGGAAAGCCTTCTCAAAAACCTCGCCTCATCCCAGGTCAGAGTCACAATCCTCACGAACTCTCCCCCACCGGAGGAAATCCTGATTTCAGACACACTGTTTTTCCCTGCGGCGGTCTTAAAAATCCTGTCTTTCCCATTTCCTTCAATGCAATATTCAGCTTCGATTCCGGGAATTTCCACAAAGAAAAACGCATCCTCCATCCGACAGACAGGCTGTGCCGTGGCATACTTAAGCGTCAATTTACCCTCCGATTCCGCGCTCTCCTTCGCAAGCTCCATTCCAAAGGGGAAAAAGAAGCTGACCTCCCCCCGCACATCTATTGCAGGGAACCGCACGCTCCCACAATCCAGCACCGCGCCTTCCACATCGGAAAGCCTGGTAAGCCTCTGATAATGGTTCACAAAAACATATCCTTTTTTTCCATCCGTGCGCATTCCATAGCGCAGGGATGTCGTGTCCTCCCTCGGCACAGGCGCCATCGCGTCCACTGCCGCGAGCGGGGCAAATACTTCCTGAAAATCCTGTAAAAACAAATGCAGAAGGTTCAACAGCCGATACTGTTCTCTGACCTCCCCGAATTCCGAAAGGGCGGTCTGAAAATCATAGGAAAGGATCGGATAATCGTTGGGATAGCCCGTTGCCCTGGATTCCTGCAGGGTGGAAAGCTTCCCCAGCTTATTGGTTCCCCCATGATACATATAATAGCCCAGAAGATTGTTCCCGTCCCCCAGCTTTACAAGCGCTACCGCATAGATATCCATAGGCTTTATGATCGGTCTTCTGTGATGGGTGACTTGAATACCGCCGCCCAGCTCGCAGGTGGCAAAGGGATACCGTTCATAGGGAAGCTGCCAGCCTTCGCCTTCTTTTCCCTTTACCGCGATCAGATCCGCGCCTATGGCGGAATCGTTTCTCATCCGGTTGAAAAAATAATGCGGAGAAGGCTTAAGTCTCTCAGTATGCTTCTCCCATGGCGCCTCGCAATAGCCGCCGAAAACAGGCAGCACCTCCTCCGCGGGAATCCTTGCCCCCGACGCGCTGTTCCAGCCCGTTACCGTATAAAGCGGAGCCTCCAGACCGCATTCCAGAGCCAGCCCCTTTAAGGCTGCCAGATGCTCCGCGTTGTGTACATACTCGTTTTCTAACTGAATAGCGACGATATTTCCCCCATCCTTATAAAAAAGTCCTTGCACCTCTTCATAAATTCTGCTGTACCACTTACGGACTTGTGCAAGATATCCTTCATTATTTTCTCTTAAAGGATATGGTTTTGCAAGAAGCCAGTCAGGAAATCCGCCGTTCCTGCACTCCCCATGCGCCCAGGGGCCGATACGCAGCACTACCTCAAGGCCAATCTCTTTACAGGCAAGCACAAAAGCACGGATATCCCTGTCGCCGGAAAAATCAAATTCCCCCTCCGTCTCTTCATGATAAATCCAGAAAAGATAGGTTGACACCAGCGTGATGCCTCCCGCCTTCATCTTGGCGAGCTCCATCCTCCATTTACGCCTGTCATACCGGCAAAAATGGAACTCCCCCATCACCGGGATCCAGGGTTTCCCTCCCCTAGTCAGGTAATCGCTGTTTATATCAATCCGTTCCCCCTGGGGATTCTCACCGCCCAAATGTAAATGCCCCGTCAAAAATTCATGGGGCTCTGCCTCCCGAAAACCATAAACCATCATACAGACTCTCCTTCTGTTCGCTTGCTGTTTGCTTTCTGTTTTCCCCTGTTTCCCTCTGTTCCCCTCTATTCTCTTCCCGTTTCCTTTTTACACCCTATCCACAGTATATCCTCTTCCCCCAAATCTTCAATATCAAAATCTGCTCATTTATTGAGAAAAAATGCTCTCTTACCGATCACACCTATAAATAGCTTGACATTCCTTTCAAAATAGATTACAAAAAAAGAAAAGCCCTTTATCCATCTTAAAATCAGCCAAAGAACCCCGGGTAACGCCGCCTTTGGAAAAGGAACCCATATGAAAACTTTAGAAAAACTGATCTCTCCGAAATCGGATTATTATATTTATTCCCCCAGCAGGATGGCGAGGGATATGCTTTTATATCCGCTACAGTGCGGGATTTTCTATTACGAACCGGGGTATTCCTTAAAAAGGGACTCCTTCGACAGCTTTCTGATCCTATATCTTCAAAGAGGCGGGCTGGAGCTGGAGATCGGGAAGCATGCTTTTCATGCAAAGGCAGGGCAGCTTGCGCTGATCGACTGCTACCACAGCCACGCTTATTCTACCGCAAACGGCTGCGACTGTCTCTGGTGCCACTTTGACGGAATCACCGCAAGACCCTTCTATGAGAATATAGCGGCGAGACTGGGCAATGTTTTCAGTCTGCCGGACACCTATCAGGTTTTCTCCCGGCTAAACGCCATCTTAAGGAGTTTTGAAAGCGGGGATACTGTCAGGGAACCTCTCTTGTCAAGGTATCTGAACGACATTCTGACAGATCTCCTGCTTTTTTCCTCTTCCAGGACCGGCGTCCATCGCTACAGCAAAATCGCAGAAGAAACCATGACTTATATGAATGAACACTTTGCGCAGGAGCTGGATATTCCGCTCCTGGCGGACAGGGCGGGTCTCAGCCAGGCACATTTTATCCGCACCTTCAAGAAGGAAACCGGGTTTACGCCCCATGAATATCTTCTCAACACCAGAATCGCCACCGCCCAATATCTGTTAAAAAATACCGGTCTGGCAGTGAAGGATATCTGCTACCAGACCGGCTTTTCCAGCGAGAGCGTCTTTTGCTCCTCCTTCAAAACGAAGGTCGGGATGACGCCCTCCCAGTATCGGGCGCAATAGATTTTGTCAACCGGGGGAACCCTGCTCTATTCCCCTGGCCTATTCCCCGCTTTCGGGCACTTCTTGAGTTTCGTAGGGATTTGTCTCCCACACGCGGACATAGTCCACTTCCATTTGGGCGGGCAGGGCTTTGATGCATCTACTGCTTCCTCCACCTGCCCAGGCGGCGGATTCCACCGTAAGCTTCATATAACCTTCCAGGGGGCAGATGCCGCCTCCCTGGGAACGCCAGATTTCCTTTCCGTCCACGTAAAAAATATAATCCTCTTCTGTGCGCCAAAGGGCAAAGGTATGGAATTCCCCATCATAAATCTCCAGATCCGTGTTGGTCTTGGAGGCGGACTTTGCCCCTTCCGCATAACCGTCCCAGTGCAGGGCCTGATTGCATTTCCCGCTCTCATTATTAATGCTCTCAATAATGTCTATCTCAATGCCGTCCTCGCTGCTGCCGTCCACATTGCCGACATCCCCTACCATCATCCAGAAAGCGCCCCAGATTCCCCTCGCCACCGGGAAACGGATGGAAGCCTCATAATAGCCATACCCTGCCGAGAACTTATCATAAGTGCGGACTGCGCCTGAATGTACGCGCTCCTCATCCTCGTTCCACTCCGCGCGCAGAATGAGCAAACCGTTTCCATCCAGATAGGACAGATTATTATCCCAGACATCCATTCCTCCGCCCCGTTCCCATTCCGGGCAGCGCGCCCATTTCGTTTCATCCAGGGTATCCCCGTCGAAATGATCCTCAAACAAGAGCCTGGGGGCGTTGTCCGTCTCTGCGGTTTCCTCCTGCCCGCTTCCGCCCTTTGCACAGCCGGCAATTCCCAGAACGATCATAAAACTCAATAATAACATGACTGCCCTCATATTGATTCCGCCCATAATATAACCCTTCCTTTCCTATAGCCTTTTCTATTAAAACAACATCACCAGAGTTCCCGCCACGATGGCAATAAGCCCTGCTGCGGCTCTGCGTGAAAGCTTTTCATGGAAAACAATGCCGGAGAATGCAATGGTCACGAGAATGCTTAACTTGTCAACAGGTACGACCACACTTGCGGGACCGTCCTGCAAAGCCTTGTAATAGCAGAGCCAGGAAGCTCCCGTGGCAAGACCGGACAAGCAGATAAAGCCCAGCTCTCTTTTGGGGATCTCCTTTACCTTCGACTGCTTTCCCGTAACCGCCACCATCATCCAGGACATGATAAGCACCACACCCGTGCGGATAGCCGTGCCCAGATTGGATTCCACGCCGGTTATTCCAATTTTGCCCAATATGGCAGTCAAACTTGCAAAAATCGCGGATCCGAACGCGAACAGCATCCAGCCTCCTCCATCCAGTCGTTTTTTTAACCGCATCATCAAAGAAACAATCAGAGAATCTCCCGATCGGTTTTCTTCTGTTCCGTTTTCTTCCGGCGGCTTCCCAGTATATTTTCCCGGATGTACGCTCTCCTTTACTGCAGCTTTTTTCTCGATCATCAGATAGGTGCCGGCTGCGATCAGCAGAACGCCTGCCGCCTTGGGCAGACTGATTCTTTCCTTAAGGAAAAAGAACGCCAGGATAATCGTGAGAACCGTGCTGGATTTATCAATGGGAACCACCTTGTTGATGTCTCCGGTCTGCAGGGCTTTAAAATAACACAGCCAGGATGCCCCAGTGGCAAGTCCGGATAAAATCAGGAAAACAAACGTTTTTCTGCCTATTTCCTGTATCTGATTCTGGGAGCCTACTACGAACACCATTAACCACGCAAAGGCCAAAACCACAATGGTCCGGACCGCAGTTGCCACCGTAGAATCCGTTTTCCGTATCCCGCATTTCGCCAGAACAGCTGTGAGCCCTGCGAACAGCGCGGAGCCGAACGCAAATACTATCCACATATTTTATCGATCTCCATATCTCTCATTCGTCTGTACAATTGATATTTTCTATTATATACGGAGGAGTCCGCATTTTCAAGTCATCCACACAGAAAAGCACGCTTAACCCCGCAAGGCTGAGCGTGCTTTTTCTTTTCTTCAGATCACTATGGTAATTTACTCGAGCGGCACGGCAATGTACCAGCTCTCAGCATAGTTTCCGTCCTCCTGAAACAGATTCGGGCATTCGCGGCATAAGATGGGCAAAATATTCACGAGATATTCCGGCGCGCTCCCGCTTACCCGGGAGGACTCCTGCTGCCTCTCACCGTCCTGCCGTTCCTCACCGTCCTGCTGTCCTTGACCATCCTGTTGCCCCTGCAGGACTTTTTCTGTCCTCAGCTGATACACCGTAAAGTCTTCCCCTTCCAGCACAGCCTCCCCGCGCCCGGACACCTCATTTTCAGACGCTTCCCTATCAATTCCATAGACCGCGCCGTCTACTTCAAAGATCACATCCGCTATTTTACGATACCCCTGTAAGCCGCCATTGAGATAAACCGCAATGAGGTCTTCCTTCTCCGCAGCGCAATAAGTTTCAAGTTCCCAGACACTGCTGTAATTCACGTTCCGTTTCGCCGATATGAAATATTGCTCCAGAAGCTCCTCCCCGGAGCATCCCCTGTAAAAACCTCCCTGATAAGCAATAAAGCTTCGAACACAGTATCCGCCTACCGTTCCGGACGCAGGATTCTTTTCAGCATTTCTCTCATTGATCTCTTGGGCGGTGAGCCAGCCGTCCTCTCTTTTCCACTGATCAGAAGCATAACCCAACGCCTTTTCCACGCTATCAGCGGCAGGCCCACCAAGCGCCTGATAGGCGATTCCCCCAAACTCATAGAACTGCCCGGAACGGGCGGTATATTTCAGGCCTCCGATCTCGTTTCCGCTGACAAGGGAAATGGTCAGATACCGTCCTTCACTGACGGCTTCTCTCAGATTGGAGTCATCGCCTCCCAGACCGATCTCATCCCAGCGGTTTTCCCCCAGGCAGACCATTCCGGAAAGTGCCTGATAAATAGAAGCGATATCCCCGGCATCCGTGATCACCCTTGTCCCGATCTGCTCCTGCAGCTTTTTCCCGGCATCCGAATTATCCATTTTTGCGGGGCTCACTGTGACGCTCGCTATATCCTGAGCGGAATCCACCCCATAAATATCCTTTAATACCATAGAATAATCATAGGGAACGGTCTCAAAAACAGCGAACTCCCAGAGGGAATATTCTTCCTCTTTCTTCGTGATCAGATACTGCAGCTCGTCATGGCCCTTAAGTCTGTAACAGTCCGTTCCTTCCAGGAGCTCTCCCAGACTATCGGCCAGAAGCCCGGCTTTCCCGGTTCCGACAGCTACCTCATGGTATTCTGCAGTCTGTCCGTTCACAGGAATTATCTTATACTTTAAGTCTTCTTTTGAAATCACATTTCCTTCGGCAGAAGTATCCTCCCTGGCTATAAGATCCGTTATTTTCACAGGGGCTTCCTCTAGATCCTCCGTGCCTTCCTGCGTATTCTCATTTCCGTTCTCCAAATCTTCCCCATGAATATTTTCACTTTCCGGATGAACAGAAGCCACGCTCTCCGAACCGGAATCTATACTGGCAGCTATATTTTCAGTGGCAAATGGATTCTCCATTTCTGCATTTTGGGGAAACAGGAGCCTGGCGCTCAATACCGCCGTTCCAGCCATCAGGCACAGAATTGCCGCTGCGGCTCCCATACGCATCAAGAGCAAACGTCTGCTCCGGATCGGTTTTTGCCGAACTGCCCTGGTTTCCTGCATTACCCTATTTTCCTGCGCTGCCCTGGTTTCATGCGCTGCCCTGGTTTCCTGCGCTGCCCCCGTTACCAGATCGTCCTCAATATTTCCTAATTCCTGAAGCAGCTCCCAGCTTTTCTCTCTCTTATTCTTTCTTATATCTTCTTTCATATCTTCTTTCATCTCATGACCCTTTCTTTCTTCACGGCACGATCCCTTCCTCTTTCACAGCATGATTCCTTCCTTTTTCACAGCACGATCTCTTCTTTCACAACGTAATCCTTTTCCTTCTTCACAGCATAATCCCTTCCTTCTCGAGATGGTTCTGCAGCCCTTTTCGCATCCGAAGCAGCATTAGTGCGACTTTGTTTTCACTCATACCGTATTGCCCTGCGATCTCACCGATGGAATACAGATACCAATAACGTCTGATAAACACGTTCCGTTTCTCCTCCGTCAGGCTGTAGAGATAGCGGCTGATACTTTCTGCAACTGATTTTCCCACCATCATCTGCTCCACATTATCCGGTGCGGGAATACATTCCTCCAACTCTGAAAGCACCAGATCCACCTGTCCGCCGCCCCGTTTCCTGGCTTTTCGCTCTTTCAGACGGTTTATGGAAAGATTGCGCGTGATCTTTCCCAGAAACGCCTGCAGGCAGGCCGGATGCGCCGGCGGAATTGCCTTCCACGCGCCCATGAAAGCATCGTCGACGCATTCCTCTGCATCCTCATGATTTTGCAGAATATGATAAGAAATGGAATGACAGAACCGCCCGTATTTTCTGGCTGTTTCTGCAATGGCCTCCTCCGAGCGCTCGAAGTACAGACCAATGATCCGTTCATCTTCCATGCCGATACTCCTTCTTCTTTGCTGTTTCAAGGATCCTTGTACCTATATAGTAAAGAAAAAACAGTAAAGTATTTCATTCCTGTTTCTTCTTTTTGAATTTTTCCCACGGTTTTTCCGGTCGCACTGATTCAATCATTCCCACAGTCAAAAAGGGGCATCTGCCCTTCGGCAAATGCCCCGACCGTCCAGACACATCAGCCTGGCTCCCATATTTTCATAGAACTATATTTTTTGATCAGAGCCACCTGTTCAAAGCTTCCAGAAGTTTAGATACCTCCACAGGCTTCGCCACATGGTCATTCATTCCGGCGTCCTTGGTTTCCCTGATGTCATCCTCAAAAGCGTTGGCGCTCATTGCAACGATAGGAATACTGCCGACATCCTCCCTATCCAGTGCGCGGATGCGCAAAGAAGCCTCATATCCGTTCATCACCGGCATCTGAATATCCATAAAGATCAGGTCATAGTAGTACAACGGACTCTTTTCCACCTTCTCCAGCGCGACCTTGCCATCTTCGGCCTGCTCCACGGTAACCCCGAGGGCCGTAAGCAGTTCATCCGCGATTTCCCGGTTCAATTCATTATCCTCTACCAGCAGTACCCTCTTACCGTCAAAGCTGGCTTCCTCCAGCTCAGCAACGTCCAGCTTATTGGTGCCAGTATCCTGCGCAAGAACAGATTTCAAGGCGTAAACAAGACGGGAACGGAACAGGGGCTTTTCTATAAACGCCTGGATGCCCGCCTCCCTGGCCTGAGCCTCCACCTCAGTCCAGTCATAGGCAGATAAGATAATGATAGGAATCTCCGTGCCGATTCTCCTGCGGATCTCCTTTGCGGTCTCCAGTCCATCCATTCCCGGCATCTTCCAGTCCAGGATCACCGCAGCGAATCCATTTTCCGCGTCGTGAGCCGCCACCGTGCGTTCCACGGCCTCCTCACCGTTCAATACCCAGGAGGCATCCATGCCGATTCCCTCCAGAATCTCGCAGGTACTGATACAGGAATCCTTATCATCGTCCGCTACCAGGACCTTAAGCTCCGCAAGCTCCTCCACGCTCTCTGCCTCCTGCTCCTGAAGCTTCAAGTGGATGCGGACTGTAAATTTAGAGCCGACCCCGACCTTGCTCTCCACCTGAATATCTCCGTCCATCATTCGGACGATATTCTTTGTGATGGACATCCCGAGTCCGGTGCCTTCTATGTTCCGGCTGACGGATACCGAGGATCTGGTAAAAGGATCAAAAATCGTCTTGATAAACTCCTCGTCCATACCGATGCCGGTATCCTCGCAGATAAATTCATAACAGGCCATCCCATGGATCAGGGATTCGCATTCCTTGATCGCGAAAAGGATCGTACCGCCCTCCGGCGTGAATTTTACGGCGTTCCCCAGGATATTTACAAAAATCTGCCTGAGCCGCAGGGTATCTCCTATTACATTTTCATGCGAAATATCCGAGATATGAACCTTTAATTCCTGGCGCCTGCTCTTTGTCTGCGGCTGGATGATCGTGAGAATGCTCTCCACCATATCCGCCATGCCGAAGGGTTCCTCCGTCAGGACAATCTTTCCGCTTTCAATCTTGGACATATCCAGCACATCGTTGATCAGGGCAAGCAGATGCCTGCTGGAAATCGTGATCTTACTCAGGCAGTCCGTCAGCCTCTCCTGGTCGTCCAGATGCATCGCGGCGACGGCGGTCATACCCATAATGGCGTTCATCGGAGTACGAATATCGTGGGACATACGGGCAAGGAAATCGGATTTGGCCCGATTGGCGGCTTCCGCCGCGTCGGACGCGTTCCTGAGCGCCAGACGAATCTCCTGCTCCCGTTCCTTTAAGGCGGTTACATCCTGTATGGCGAATAAAACGTCGACCGGCCGTCCATCCTTTCTGGTCAGACAGATCATGGAAAGATTCTCCCATCTTTGTCCACCCATATTGATCTGATATTCAAACTGCAGATAAGGCACATCGGCTGTCAGATGCTCCTCCACATATTCCCTGGAAATAACCTCCCCCATCTTTTCTTCGTTATCATCAGAGGGCAAATAAAGGGTTTTCAGATAAGCGGTAAGATCCGTATAGGTTCCAGACTCGGGGGCCTTGCCTTTCTTATCCTCCAAATATTCGTAGGTATTGTTTTCAAAATCAACAAGGGCAAATCTTGTGAAAAGCTGTGTTACCGCGTCTACGATCTGTGACATTTCCTGTTTTTCCGACACAAGCTTTTTCTTCTGCAGCATGTTTTTGACAAGCAAGTACAGAATATAGAACAGAAAAGCAGCCAACAGCTTCAGCTCCAGCCTGATGCCTCCTGTATTCGCTTCTTCTGTCATTAATTTTGTCAGAGAGGAGGGAAAATTCTGTATCAAAAGCCATTCCCCATCCCTTAAGGGCGCCACATAGGCATTGCCCGCGCCGCTTGAGCCTTTGTAATTGAAGCTGACGAAATTTCCCTGATTCAAGGCATCCTCCAGTTTCTTTTGCTCCTCTTCGGAAAGCTGGTTCCTCTCCTTCAGGGATTCCAGAAGATTCTCCGGCGAGCGGCTGTCCCCAAAGAAAAGGATCACCCTCCCGTCATGCTCCACCAGGTAGGTACTGACCTGGACGCCGAAATAATTTGTGGAAAGCACCTCCGAAACGGTTTCTCCTCTTAAAATACCGCTCAATACGCCGATGATCCTGCCCTCATAATAAAACGGCGTATAGAAAATCAACAGGGTTTCATCGGTGATCCTGGAATTATATACCACACATTTTCCACTGTTCCCCTTCATTCCATCTATGAAATACTCCCGGTCTGAAAGGTCGGCAGTCCTGCCGTCCGCAGCCAGGTCCATCCCGTCTGTCGAAATGAACTCCACATAATCGAAACCGGATCTTTCCGTCATATCCTTTAAGATTCCGGTATCCACCGTCGGTCCCTCTAACACGGAGCTGTATAAATGAGCCATCATTTCCACGGTATTCTGGTACATGCTTATGATGTCGTCCATCCGCGAGGCAGTCTGTTTCGTCGCTGCCTCAATAAAGCTGTCGTTCTGTTCCAGGATACGGCTCCTGTTCTCCCTGATAAAAGTAATAAACGCCGTTACAATAAAAATAACCAGCGCCCCGATAAACAAAATTTCCGTGAAAAAGGATTTATTTTCCTTCCTCGCCTTAATCCTCATACTTTTCTTCTCCTGCCTGTTACATTATGAATTCAATTCCACCACGAAACTTCCCTGTTCCCCAACGAAAGAGGCTACGCCAGAAAAAGCTACACCAGAAAAAGCTCCGCCGCGAGCACTACGCCGCAGCACAAAACAGCAACCTTAAATAAATCCGCCCCCAGCCAGGCGGCAACGATCCCCACCGCCAGGGCGATCAGCCCCGCAATCTGGCTTTGCGTTGCATGAAGGATCGCCGGGAAGGTCATTACAGCCAGTGTCACATAAGGAACATAATATAGGAACGAACGGATAAAACGGTTTTTGATCTGTTTTCTGATCAGGGTCAGTGGAAGCACACGAATTGCATAGGAAACGCCTGCCATGATCAGGATGTAAATATACGCGTTCCGCATCATGCTTCCTCCTCAAAATCTTTTGGAAATAAAAGCGCCGCACCCGCAGCGATGACCAAGGTCAGCACGATCGTCCTGGTTCCCTCCGACCAGCCGGAAGTGGGCGGCAGGATGGAAAAAACATAGCTTGCAAAAAAACAAAGCACGACAAGACATGCCACTACGGGATTCTTCCGCCCCGGCGGGATGATGATCGCCAGGAACATACCGTAAAGCGCCACTCCAAAAGCGCTCACCAGACGCATCGGAAGAAGATTGCCTGCTATGGTTCCCAGGGCCGTTCCGAATGCCCAGCAGGGGGCTGCCACCAAAACTGCCCCATAGGTATAATAAGGGTTCAGATACCCCTGTCTCGCAATAGCGATCCCGAACAGCTCATCCGTAATATCAAAAGCCATAAACAAGCGATGACCGAGGGAAATTCCCGGCCGCATTCTCTGGCTCATCGCACAGCTCATCAATAAATATCTTGCGTTCGCGATCAGCGTGACAATGGCGATCTCTAAATATGCGGCGTGTGCGGCAATAGAAGTAAATCCCGCATACTCCCCGGCGGAGGCGTTGCACAGAAGACTCGCCAGAAAGGACTGAAAAGGCGTCAATCCCGCATTTCTTGCTGCGATTCCCAAGGAAAAGGCCACTGCGAGATAACCCAATCCGATAGGAACGCCGTCCCGCATTCCCTCTCCAAAAGCCTTTTTGTCCAACCCTGATTTTGTTTTGACCAATCCCGCTTCTGCTGCCCGTTCCTGTTTCATCCAATTACGTCCTTATCCCCTGTTTTGTACATCTGCATGACTTCCTGCCGCTATACAGATGTCTTAGCTTCATTATTGTCCATGGGTGTTATCCTGAACAAAAGAACGATGAACACCAGCGTTATAAGCCAGGCGGCAAATATTTCCACCATCATCAGCACGATGACCTCCAGCGCAAGGGAAATATAATCCAAAACCATCAGCGCAATATAAGCGATCCGGCAGACGTGAAGCCCCCGGGCAATCGCAGGATTTCTTTCCCTGCAGCCCGCCATAAGCATACCCAGAAACATAAATATTACATAAGCCATCATGATCCGCGTGATCAGGAACTCGAACGGCAGCTCAAAATATATCAGCCAGTGCGCCAGATGGTCCACGCACAATATCAACAAAAGAGGAACCAGGGGAGTGTGTATTTTTTCTCTCTTAGACACGCTGTAAAGCACGTACCCGAGAAAAATAATACCCAGAAAATCAGGCAGGACATCCATCCCCATCACATTGATATTTAAAAACCATAAGCCGAAGCCCAATCCGGTAAAACACAGCTCTTTTTTTGTCATAAAACAAATCCTCACTTAAATTGAATCATGCCTGTCGGCAGATGCTCCTTCTGTTGACATTGTACCATACTTATCTGCAAAAAGGAAGATGGAGAAAGATAACTTTAGCAGGATTTCTCTCAAGCCACTCTTGCCGCTCTGCGTTAAAAATGCTATAATTTGGTTGCTTACCCAGTTTATCAGATAAGGAGTGCGGCAAATATGTACATAAAAGATATCTTTTCCTCTAAGAAACCGGTGCTGTCCTTCGAGGTTTTCCCCCCGAAGCAGGACCAGGAGCTTGAAAAGGTTTTATCCGCCGTGGAAGAGCTTTCCCTTCTTCCCATCGATTATATGAGCGTCACTTACGGGGCAGGCGGCAGCAACTCTAAGAACACAACCGCCATCGCTTCTTTTTTAAAGGATCGTCTCTCCATTCCCTCCTTGGCACACTTGACCTGTGTGACCAACACCAAGGAGGACATCGCGCAGAAGCTTGAGGAATACAAAGCCCTGGGGATAGAAAATATCCTCGCCCTCCGAGGAGATAAGCCAAGGGATTTTGAAGGCGACGAGCTTTTCCCCGGATATCAGTATGCCAGCGAGCTCACAAAGGCAATTAAGGATTTCGGCGGCTTCTGCGTGGGCGGCGCATGCTACCCGGAATGCCACCCCAACTCTCCCAGCCTGGATGTGGATATTGAAAATCTGAAATGGAAGGTGGATGCCGGGGCAGATTTCCTGGTGACGCAGATGTTTTTTGATAATGAAGCCTTTTATTCTTTCAGGGATAAAGCGGTCAAAAGCGGGATCCATGTGCCCATCACGGCAGGCATCATGCCGCTCACCAGCATCAACCAGATTCAGCGCATGGTCATCAACTCCGGGGGAGCCACCATGCCCTCCAAATTCGTGCGTATTCTTTCAAAATATCAGGATAATCCAGAAGCGCTGAAACAGGCAGGAATTGCCTATGCCGTAGAACAGATCATCGACCTGCTCTCCAATGATGTGGATGGAATCCACCTTTACACGATGAACAGACCGAAAACCACCCGAAAAATCGTCGAAGTGATCAATGAATTATTTTAATGAAACTCAGTATTCCTTTCGGAAGGCCTCTTCCCCTGGAATACTGAGTTTTCATTTTTCCCGGATTCTTTCCGTAACTTATCTGGATATTTTTATTCTTTTTCCTGTGGATATACCATACCCCACTGCCTTCTCAGGCTGTCCATCACTTCCATGACAAACAGGGTGTCCTTAAGAGGCATGGAAGGAGCTTCCTGCTTTCCCTCCCGAATGGCGCGGATACATTCCTGAATCTCATACTCATATCCGCTGATCTGCTTCGGCACTTCAATCATCTTAATCAGCTTATCGTTCGCATCGTAAACAGAAATGGACTGGGGATTGTTGATGTTTTCCACCACCACATAGCCCTTATCCCCATGGAATATCCCCTTTCTGTCGGAACGCACATAGGTGCTGTGGTTCAGGACTGCCATCCTGCCGTCCCTGTAAAATATGGTAATGCTCTCCATTCCGTCCACGCCGGCCGCAGTCATCTGCACGGAGGACTCAATCCGTTCTATATCCGTACCAAAATGCATCAGCACGAAATTCAGCCCATACACCCCGATGTCAAGAAGCGCGCCGCCTGCCAGCGCGGGGTTCTTGATCCGTTCCACCTGGCTGATCGGATAAGAAAGGTTCCCCGTCACAACGCCCACCTTCCCGATGATTCCACTGTTTAACACGTCCTGGATCAACTTTCTGGAAGGCATATACCTGGGCCAGATCGCCTCCGCGGCAAAAACCTTCTTCTCGGCCGCCAGCTCTATGATCTCCTTCGCCTGTGCGCTGTTCATGGTAAACGCCTTTTCACAAAGAACCGGCTTTCCATGGGTGATACACAGCTTCATATCCTCATAATGGCGGGAATGGGGCGTGGCGATATACACCAGCTCCACCTCAGGATCCTCCACAAGCTCCCCATAGCTGCCATAAGCCCTGCAAAAACCATACTTTTCAGCAAAACCCTCCGCTTTCTCAAGGGTGCGGGACGCTATTGCATAGGGTTCGGCCTCTTCCAGCCCCGCCATGGTCGACGCCAGCACCCCGGCGATCCCTCCTGCACCCAGAATACCGATCTTCATAAATAATTGCCCTCCTTGCCAGAATGACGGTCATTCATCCAAAGAAATCAGCTCATATTCCTTCGTTCCGTAGCCAAGCTCCGCGGCCGCATCAATGGTATGGGTTCCGTGAAGGGAATTCACACGATTCATAAAATGCTCCCTGCCCGAATCCTTAGACTGACGGATCAGATCCATACATGCTTCATCCAACGCCACAGGGTCTAAGGAAGAAAGAATCCCGATATCCTTCATGCAGGGATCCTCCGCCACGGCGCAGCAGTCACAGTCCACGGAAAGATTGCACATCATGCTGACAAAGGCAATCTTCCCCTTAAAATATTCCATCACGCTCTCAGCGGCGTCCGCCATGGACTCACAGAAAACATCCTGTTGCGCCATGTGATCCCAGACGATATTCTGGTCTGTTACCGTGCCGCCGGAATGAATCAGACATTTTCCTACCGTTGAAGCGCAGCCGATGGACAGCTGCTTCAGCGCGCCGCCATAGCCTCCCGCGGGATGCCCCTTAAAATGGGACAGGACCAGCATGGAATCATAATTCGCCATATTTTTCCCCACATAATTTTCCTTAAGGACCTTTCCGTTGGGGATATCGAGCTTCAAATCCGGACCCTCTGCGTCCATGAGGTCCACCTGGAAATACCGGCTCCATCCGTGGGCCTGTATCAGCTTCCTGTGCTTCTCAGTGGAGTTGCGCTCACCGTCATAAGCCGTATTACACTCCACAACAGTACCCTTTACATATTCCACCATGGGCTTCATAAAGCTGGGCCGGAGATAATTCTGATTCCCCGCCTCTCCGGAATGAACCTTTACGGCTACTTTCCCGGGCAGCTCTATGCCAAGCGCCTGATACATCTTTACCACCGCTTCCGGCGTGATTTCCTTCGTAAAAAAGACCTTCGCCTTATCCATATGCCGACTCCTTCCATGAATTAAAAATTTTCGCTGGCGCCTCCTAAGCACACGGGCTGGCGCCTCCTAAGCGCACGGGCCAACGCCCCTTCGGCCGCGCCCATTTTCCTTCCGATCAGCTTTATTATACACCAGAAATTGGGAAAGTGTAAACCTTTTAAAATTTTTTCTCAGATGTCCTTTTTCCCCCTTCTGAGGCCGTTTGCGTTGAACTCCAGGGGATTTTCATATTCCCTATTTTCAAATTCCAGGATTAATGATACAATGACGGAAGAAACAGTCAAGGAGCATAACCATGGAGATCACAGCAAGCAGAAAGAACCTGCCCAAGCTTTTTTTCAGCACCCTGTATATAAGCGCCTTCACCTTCGGAGGCGGCTTCGTCATTATCACTTTTATGAAAAAGAAATTCGTGGACGAACTCCACTGGATCGATGAAGAGGAGATGCTTGACCTGACCGCCCTCGCCCAGTCTTCTCCCGGCGCGATCGCGGTAAACGCCGCCATTCTGGTAGGATGGCGGGTGGGCGGCTTCCCGGGGATGCTCACGGCGGTGCTGGGAACCATCATCCCGCCTATGGCGATCCTTTCCCTGATCTCCTTCTTCTATACCGCCTTCGCGACCAACCTCTATGTGGCATTGGTGTTAAAAGGAATGCAGGCAGGCGTGGCTGCGGTGATCCTGGACGTGGTCTGCGGACTGGGAGGCAACGTGATAAAGCTCCATAAGCCGGTCTATCTGGTCATTATGGCGGCAGCCTTTGCTGCAACCTTCTTCCTGAAGATAAACGTGATTTATATTATTATAGCCGCCGCGGTCATGGGAATCATCCTGGAAATCCTGAATCGGAAGGGGGGAAAGAGGTCATGACGATCTATCTGGAATTGTTCTGGAGCTTTCTGCAGGTAGGAATGTTCAGCATCGGCGGAGGCTATGCCGCCATGCCGCTGATCCAAAGCCAGGTGGTAAGCAGACATGAGTGGCTCACCATGAGCGAATTCACCGACCTGATCACGATTGCAGAAATGACCCCCGGCCCCATTGCAGTGAACTCCGCCACCTTTGTAGGCATCCGTATCGCGGGCTTCCCGGGGGCAGTCACCGCCACCTTCGGATGTATCCTGCCCTCCTGCCTGATCGTATCTCTGCTCGCCTTCATCTACTACCGCTATAAAAAGCTTTCCGCGCTCCAGAGCGTCCTGGCCAGCCTGCGGCCCGCCGTAGTGGCTTTGATCGCATCTGCAGGCTTATCCATTCTGCGGACAGTGGCTTTCGGCGGAGAAAAAATGGCGCTGGAAAACATAAACTGGATCGGGCTGTTCCTCTTTGTCGCCGCCTTCCTCCTGCTTCGGAAGTTGAAATGGAATCCCATTCTGGTCATGAGCCTGTGCGGCGTGGCAGGACTGCTGATCAATCTGGCTGTCACGGCGCTTTAAACTCTCCTTTCCAAATATCTACTGTTTTGCATTCACGCTTCTGAACGCCCTGGCTTCTTCAAATCTGGCCGCTCCGATGTGACAATAACCGCCTGGATTCTTTTCCAGATACTTCTGGTGATATTCCTCCGCGGTATAGAAATTCTGAAGCCGACAGGCTTCCACGGCAATCGGTCCCTGATACTGCTTCTGCAGCCCGGCCAGGGAATGCTCCACTACGCTTTTATGCGCTTCATTGACATAATAAATACCGGTGCGGTACTGGACGCCCACATCCTGGCCCTGCCTGTTGATGGAAAGAGGGTCGATCACCTTATAATACTGCTCCAAAAGCTCTTCCAGGGTAATTCTGGACGCATCGAACTTCACCCTTACCGTCTCGGCATGTCCGGTATTCTCATGCTTTACCTGCTCATAGGTGGGATGAACGGTCCGTCCGTTGGCGTAGCCCACCTCCGTTTCCACAACTCCCTCCAGACAATCAAAATATCGCTGGGTTCCCCAGAAGCATCCTCCTGCCAGGTAAATCTCCTGCAGGGAAGTCCTCTCTTCCCCTTTACTCCCTTTATGCTTCACACTCATCGCATTTCCTCCAATTCCTCTTTCAGCCTCTCTAAAAACAGCTTCGCCGCCGCGCTGAAGGTCTGATATTTCTTGGTTACAATATAGGCTTCCACTTTTATGGGCGGATCGATCGGGCGGAACATCAGATTGCGCCCCGGAGCAATGCTCAGGAGATTTTCCAGGCATAAGGCGCATCCCATGCCGTGCTCCACCATAAAAGTAGCATTATAGATCAGGTTGTATGTGGCGACCACGTTCAGCGAATGAACTTCCGGCACCACCGTACCGGACTGTGCTGGAAGTATCATGGGAACGCTCCTCAGATCCTCCTGGGCAATCAGCTCTTTTGCCGCCAGAGGGCAGGCTCCCGGCATTAACAGCCCGAAGGCATCCGTATGCTTCAATGGGAAATAGTCATATTTTTCATACTGGACAGGACCCAACAAAAGCCCCATATCCAAAAGCCCTTTTTCCAGCCGTTCCACCACATCGTCCGCATTTCCGCTGTAAACGTGAAATTTTACCCCCGGATAATTGCTTTGGAGATTTTTAAAAATCCTCGTGACAAAATTCATGGCGGGCGTTTCCCCGC
The DNA here is from genome assembly GCA_947588205.1 of uncultured Acetatifactor sp. Classification (GTDB taxonomy): domain Bacteria; phylum Bacillota; class Clostridia; order Lachnospirales; family Lachnospiraceae; genus Acetatifactor. The sequence continues at coordinate 30,422 of CANPYG010000003.1, forward strand.
AGCCGAAATAAATATCGCCTTCCACCAGACTGTCACCTGTATGGAACCCCGATTCTGTCTTGTCGATAAGATTCATGATCTCCTGGGCACGGCTCCGCAGATACGCACCGTTCTCCGTCAGCACGATCTGCCTGCTGCCGCGGATAAACAACTGCTTCCCAATCTGTCTCTCAAAATCCTGCATCTGCTTGGAAAGTGTAGACTGGGAAATGTGAAGGGACTCTGCGGCCTTCGTCACGCTCTGTTCCCTGGCGATGGCCAGAAAATAATACAATAATCTCGTCTCGATCATATCTTTTTCCCCGCATCCGCCCTAAAATTCAGATCCCTTTGTGCCTCATATCCGCGCACCTGTATATTGGACAGATTCCGAAATATATTATACCCTTATTTCCCCATCGCTGTCAACGATGGGATGCCATGAAATATAACTATTTGCTATTTCAGTAAACTTGAGCTACGATATGATAAGAGAGAGGCTTCCGAAAAAGAGAGAAAAGCCCGCCGGGATGGGCAGAAGGGGTGATAATCCAGGAATGAAACAGGAAAACCAATCCAAAGAAACCCTGCAATGTATGAAGGACTGCGGTTGCTCCGAGGAACAGGCCATGCGGTATCTGGCGCTGCACCAGTCCGATAACATCTCAGAGCAGCTTCAGTTTTTATACTGCCAACGGCGGAAGCTGATGAATGAGCTGCATGACGCGCAGAAAAAAATAGACTGCATCGACTATGTGATCAGACAGCTTGAGCAGCAGAAGCTCCAGGGCAAGAAGTCTGAAGCGGGGATTCCCAGGCAGGAGGTCTGAAACAGAAATTTCCAGCCAGGAGCAGGAAGCGGGAACTCCGGACAGGAACAGAAAGCAGGCCGAAACAGGGCAGTCCAATGGAATCAAAGCCCAAAAATGAGACTCTAATATCAAAGCAAACGAAAGGAAACAGTTTAATGGAAATCAAGAATACGATTCAGCAACAGATCCTCACGGGAGAACGCGCCTTATTTCAAAGCGAAAACCTTCATGTCGTCGACTGCATTTTCGAGGACGGGGAATCCCCCCTGAAGGAAAGTCACGATATCACCCTGGACGGAAGTATGTTCAAATGGAAATATCCCCTGTGGTACTGCAGGAATATTCTCGCCAGAAAGACCACCTGGTTCGAAATGGCAAGGGCCGGCGTCTGGTACACAGACAATATCACAGTAGAGGATACTATCATTCAGGCGCCTAAAAACTTCCGCCGCTGTAAGGGCGTTACACTGAAAAATGTGGTTTTCCCTAACGCTGCCGAGACTCTGTGGAACTGTCAGGACGTGAAAATGGAGAATGTCTCCGCGAAGGGCGACTACTTTGCCATGAACTGTGAACATATGGAACTGGACGGATTCCGTCTGGACGGCAATTATTCTTTTGACGGCGCCCGCAACGTAGTGATTCGCAACGCCCATATGCTCTCTAAGGACTCCTTCTGGAATACGGAAAACGTGACTGTGTATGATTCCTTTATCTCCGGAGAATATCTGGGCTGGAATGCGAAAAACCTGACGCTCGTCAACTGTACCATTGAGAGCCTTCAGGGTATGTGTTACATTGACAACCTGGTCATGAAGAACTGCAGGCTGATCAACACCACCCTTGCATTTGAATATTCCACTGTGGATGCGGAGATCACCACTAAGATAGACAGTGTCCTGAATCCTTCCGGCGGCATCATCCGGGCAGAGCGCATTGACGAGCTGATCATTGAGCCGGACAAAGTGAATCCTTCCAAAACGACCATTATCTGTAAAACAGGGGAATAAGCACTGCTTAATCCCCTGTTTTCCGTACCTAATGTCATCTATCCGGTGCATATGCAACTACAATACCTATACGATCGCCGTAATCGTCAAAATGGAAAAAATAATCCTGCGTATCATAGGAGTGGGTTCCCTGCCTCATCTGTAAAACCTGACCGCTTCCCAGATCCACCAATAGAATATCATAGACTACAACGCCGCCTTCGGCGGAATCAATATCTTTAAGCTCCTGCATACAGGCATCACACAGGATATCCTGTGAAACTTCTCTCTTCCATACGCTGTTAGACGACAGGAATACATCGATCTCCGACACTTTCCTGCCGGTTCCAACCTCCACCGTACTTCCATATCCCCCGGCATACATCAGAATGACCGAAGCTGCGTTTTCATCACCCTTCTTCCCTGATTGGTCTATCAAAATCATCTGTCCTGTATGAAGCTGCAAAATACCCAGGCCACTTTCATTTTTTGCCCTAAGCCTGCCTTCTGCCTTCAGCCTGCAAAGAGGGCAGCTTTCATCTATCTCACGGAGATACCCGAGCTCACGCAGATAACTCCACAAAGCACCTCCCGCCATCCCGATCAGGAAAATTCCGACTGCGCAAAGTATTCCAAAAACCAGGCAGGACTTCCGATTCCATATGGCTCTTCCCTTAAATACTTTTCCGTCTGTACCCGCCATTTCGTATGGATCCTTCAGACCGCCTTCCTTTTCATGACCGGTTATGACAAGTCTCTCATTATGATTCGTTGACATCTCGATTCCCTTTCTGATATTTATTTCCATTCATATAGATATTAATATAATACTTCTTAGAAACTAAAAAATTGTATTGGTATAATATATTAATAAAGTTGTATATATACTATATGTAGATATATTAATTTTTTGAGAGGAATGTAGCATAATTATAGGGAACTGTAGAAAGGAGTTTCCTATGAATTTGGGCGCAGAATTAACACGGCTTCGGGAAAAAAGAGGACTCAGCGTATACCGGCTCTCGAAGCTGACTGAAATCTCAGAAAACCATATCCATCGTATTGAAGCCGGGGAATCACAGCCATCCGTGGCAACGTTGGAACGCCTTCTTGTGGCACTGGATTCTAATCTGGCCGAATTCTTCAACAAGGATAAGAACATTTTATATCCTACCACCCAGGAAAGAAAGATCATAAGCGAGGTTCGAAGGCTTAATCCAACACAGATAGAAATGCTTCTGGAGTTTCTTCGAACGATAGGATAATTTACCATGATGCCATAATCTCTATACGGTTACAAAATTTCTATAACTTCAGGACATCATAACATCAGGACATCTTGTCTTGATGTTTTTTACTAACATCAGGATGGCACGCAAAAGCGTGGCATCCATTATTTTTTCTGCCTATTCTGTATTGCAAATTAACCAATATAACGGTCAATATTTTTCTAAGTATATCATACAATAATAAGTGTTGCAACCGATAACTGATTTAACCATATATCATGTGTAACAGTTCAGCCAGCCGTCCAATATAATGGAAAATCGTGCTTGCACGAATTTTCCATCATATTGGACGGCTGAGGGAGCGCCATTTTATGAGCAAAGGTAGTCGCGAAGCGACGAAAAGCGCGTAGCGCGGCTTTGCGAATGGCGCGGCTGAACTGTTACTATCATACCAACAGCACAGCCATGCCCCAGCCGAACTGTTACATATCATGCTTCCGGATCAGTCACAGTCCATTCCGCATGACTCAGGACAATACAGGCTGCAAATAGGACGGACTAAATTGTAACCAAGGTGAATTATGGAACAAAAGATAAGAAGAGACCGAAATATCGGAGACAATCTGAGACTGCTCAGGCAAGAGCACGATATATCGCAGGAGAAACTGTGCGCGGAGCTGCAGAGACGTGGCTGTGATATCGGCAGAAGTACCTATGCAAAATATGAGAACGGGGAACTGAATGTCAAGGTAAGCGTTTTGATAGAGCTTAAGAAAATTTATTTCTGTTCCTATGACGATTTCTTTCAAGGACTGGATTAAAGATGTCATGAAAGCATAGACAGATGGCGGCATAAACAGGCGATGGCATAGGTTCGGGAAGACATACACATAAGGATACCACTCCATAAGAGCTTCTCCATAAGGATACCGCTCTTCATAGCGTATCCTTATGTATACATTTTTCCTATCTGATAGATTTTTTCGCCGCACGCATCAAAAAACATTCTGAATCCTTCACACAAATAATTCCCGTACAGACCCGTAGAAGGGTCATAATCCCGGTTTCTCTGGCAGCCTCCCCGGCAAAGCTTATAATGAGGACATTGGACGCACTCCTGTTTTAACTTATGGGAACGCTCCAGAAAGCCTGTTTCCCGGCGTTTTTCATCAATCTGTTCCAGAAGGTCCTCATTAAAATTCCCCAGGCGATACTCGTCCATCATATAGAAGTCGCAGGGATAGACGCTTCCGTCTGCCTCGACAACATACTGGATACTGCAGCTTCCACGCTGGTCACAGGACTCCGGCACATATCCTGCCGCGATCCCCACCAGATTATCAAATTGCCGGATATATGGCTGAACACCGCTTTTCCAGTCCTGAAACCATAATTCGAACAACTCTATCAGAAATCGGCCATAAACAGGCGGCGTGAGAGAATAAGCGTTTTCTCCATGCCCCTCATCCAAAGGATCAAGACAGGCTATGTATTGCTGATAACGCCAGCCCTGCTTCTCGTAAAAACGGTAAATCTCCCTGATCCGCTCTGCCACCCGGGGGGTAACCACAGTAAGAATATTGTAATCCACATGGAATTTGTCCATCAGTCTTGCAGCCTGCATGATCTTGTCAAACGTTCCCTCTCCCGACCTCGTATGCCTCAGAGAATCATGGACCACTCCCGTTCCATCCACAGAAAGACCTACCAGAAAATGATTCTCCTTCAGGAAGGAACACCATTCCTCATCCAGACAAAGCCCGTTGGTCTGAAGCGCATTTTGCACAATGATACCATTTTTATTGTATTGTCTTTGATATGCCATAGCCTTCTGAAAAAAATCCAGTTCCCTGAGGGTCGGCTCACCCCCCTGATAAACATAAGATACTGCGCCTTCTGCGGACAGCATCGTCTTCCGAATGATATTTTTCAAGGTCTGCTCTGACATGAAACCATAGGACGGCTGGCTGCGCTTCCTGGCTTCGTCACAGTAAAAGCAGTAATCGCAGGACATATTACACAGACTGGATGAGGGTTTGAGCAATACACTGATCGGCGGCATAATAATCACTCCGGTATTTTATAAAATATTATTATAGTTCCTTTACTTTTCCTGGGGAATTGATGCGGATATTATCCAATTCATTGAAAAAATCATACGTTCAGTTTTTTCAGAATGTCCTCACAATTGTACTCAGGGGCAAATGCTCTCGCTGCCTCACAGATTCTCAGGATCACATCTGTGCCCTCTTCCAGCTCCTCGGCAATTTCATCAGGGGTCTTGCGTTTTTGAAGCTTCCTGCAGACCTGATGAATCAAGGAAAGACGTTTACCTTTTTCCATTCCTTTTTCCATTCCTTCTACAACGCCGCGGTTGTATCCCCGCTCTTCTACAAAATCCAGCACCTCGCACATATTCTTTCGCTCTCCTTTCTTCACATGGACGGCGGCCTCCTCAAAACGATCATCCTGCGTCAGGGCTGACAGCAGGCTAAGAACTGCATCCACATGCTCCATGGTCTCCATTCCGGGCACATACCGCCTGTTTTTCCGCATCTGGACAAAATAATCCGCGACGATACGAAAGTCGCTCTGAAACTGTTCCACCTGCTCCTCTGTAAGCCATGCGATCTCATACAGGTTTGCGCGATAATCGTTCACAAAGGGATCCAGCTCTTCCGGCATGACCAGTCTCTCTTTCAGGGAGAGATTCTTTTTCCAACGGGTCTTTGTACCGAAATACAAAACCAGAGTGATCACGGGGTATCGGTATCTTTCAATTCTTCCACGGTGAGATCCTTTCACGTCCTGCGGCTGCTCCATCTCTGTCAGGAATTTCTCATCCACCTTCGTCATATCCTTAAGAAGCTGTGCCCTGTAAGCAGCGCCGTCATAGCCGAACAGGCGGAGCGTGATATCTTCGTCCTGCTCCGTTTGATTTTCCATCCCGTATAGTGCAATTCTTACACTACTCATCTTCCAGTATTTTGCCACGTCCCTTTCCTGTCCATGCAAAAGCCCTTCCGCCTTATATACGCTTCCGGGGGAGGTCTCCTCCAAGTCGGCGGCGCGCACTACTCTCTCTCCGTGAAAAAGCAGAACATTCACGATATCCGCAAATACATCATTAAATGCTTCCAGATTTTTTTCAGCCAGATCCTTCTGTGCCATCTATCTTTCTCCTTTCATTTTACGTCGCATAGCTTCAAAAAGCAACAAAAGAATCATTGTCGTGCGCCCAACAATAAAAATAGCTTCTTAAAGCATATAGGATTTGCTCCTTATCTCAATTAAATATAGTAGCCTTAAAATCTTAATGAAAAGGAAACGCCCCAAATAAACCTCCAAATTTTAAGAGAATCATTCACTGCTCGGGAAAATTGAACGATTTGTCCAGTTTGATCGAGAGAAAATCCATCTGTTATTCACAGATGATTCGTATGAATTATAATCACAATATAAATTCTTTTGTCATTCCTTGTCAACCACATTTCATCGACAAAAAACGACAAATACATCGACAAGGGGCGACACCGCCCTGCATCCCAGGCAAAGCTTTATCGCCCCTATCTCTTTTTCCCGGTTCCTAACGGTTCCCGGTCTTAAGCTTCTCCAATTTTTCAAATACCGCCTCCAGCACCTTGTCCCTTGAAGGATAAATAACGGTACCGAACTCATTATCAATGGAATATTTCCATTTTCCGGAATCAGCGATCCGGTATAATACAATGATGTGTCCGTCTATCTTAAGATATTCGTTTCCCTTATGGGACTTCTTCCATTTCTTCAGATAAAAATGGGTCTGCCTGCTCTGCCGGTTCTTAAAGTCGCTTTCACGCTTCTTAGCGGCTTCCACATCGCCTTCCATCTTACCCGCGCACACGCATCCTGCGGTCAAATGTCCATAATCCTTATGATACATATGATGGGCGTAACGGATGATCTGGTAACCGCACATCTCACAGATCCCCACTGGCTCTCCAAGATCCGAAACCCCTTCGCACTCCCAGCCGGAATGGGGAACATCCTCTCTTTTCCAGAGGTTTTCGCTGTTTTTTCTTAATTCATCCAGCTTTCCTTTCCGTTCGTCGGTTTCCGCAGATTCCACTGACGTTTCCGCAGATTCTACTGACGTTTCCACAGATTCTACTGACGTTTCCACAGATTCTGCCGACGTTTCCACACAGTCTGCCGGCATTTCCGCAGATTCTGCCGACGCCCCCTCATAAAAAGCGGTTTCTTTCTCATCAAACAAAACGTCTCCGGACATTACTGAATCTTTCCCACCCTCCAGCTTGTCCTCTGGCTCATTGTCCTCTGGCTCAGCCGCTTTTTCCGGAATATTCCATTCCCCGGCATCCGCCCTCCCCTTCGTCTCTTCCAACACAATCTTTGCCTTTTCATGGGGTTTGTTAAAATAATTTCTGGATATGGTTCTCGGAAGCGGCGTATGGTCAAACTTAATCTGATAGCTTCCTCTCTTCTCATCTATGGACAGGATTTTCCCCTTACCAAAGATATGGTGCTCCACCTCATCCCCGATATGGCGCTCCACCGCTTCCTCCTCATAAAGGAAGCCGATTTTGGCGGCATATGCCCTGCTTTCCTTCTTTAATTCTTCAGAGATATTTCCTACCCTGACATAGTTCTCTTCACCGATTTCCTCCAGAAACCTGGAAAGAAGCTTTCTGCTCCCGTTCTGGGACGAGCCCTCTGAATCCAGCAAAAATAAATATTCCTTCGCCCTTGTGATCGCCACATAACAAAGACGTCTCTCCTCCTCCAGCCCCAGGTTTTTCCTGCCTTCTATGGTCTTCGCGGACGGGAATACCCCTTCCGAAAACCCAAGAATAAACACAACGGGAAATTCCAGTCCCTTCGAGGAATGAATGGTCATCAGCTTGACAGCGTCCTGTTCTTTTTGCTGATCCTCCCCGGACTGCAGGGCAAGCTGCTGCAAAAAATCAGGCAGGGTCAGATTTTCCCCGAAATCCTTTTCAAACTCATTGGCGATCCGCTTAAATTCCGCCAGATTGTCCAGACGCTCCTCATCTCCGAGCGCACGGATATACTGCTCATAGCCGGAATCCGCCGTCACACGGTTGACGATTTCAGAAATCCTCATCCGGGGATGATTCTCCTTCATTTTTTCAATCAGCCCCACAAAGGACTTCATATCGCTGCCCTGAAACAGATTTTTTTCCAGCCCAAGAGTCAGATTGGTAAAAAGACTCAGCTTCTCCCCGAAAAGGGTCTCATTGGAGTCCTGCAGCTCCAGCAGGCGGTTCATCTTGGCCTGACCGAACTGCCTGCGGGGCTTATTGATGATCCTTCGAAGAGCGGTGTCGTCATCAAAAGCGACCAGGCGCAAATACGCGATAACGTCCTGAATTTCCATCCTCTGATAGAACTTTACCCCGCCGAAAATTTCATAGGGGATATTCCTCTCCACCAGCTTTTTCTCCGCGATGCGTGACAGAAAGCCGGAGCGGTAGAGGATGGCGAAATCGGAATAGCGGTATCTTTCATTCTTCTGCAGCTCTTTGATCTTATCAATGACAGTATCCATCTCCGCATAATCATTTTTGGAATGAAAATGCACCACCCTCGCCCCATCCGGATTGTGGGTGAAAAGATCCTTTTTCAGGCGTAGCTTATTTTTCTCGATCAAGGTATTGGCACACTTTAAAATCTGGGGCGTGGATCTGTAGTTCTGGTTCAGGATGATCGTCTTCGTATCTTCATGGTCCTTGTCGAAATCCACAAGGAGCTTCACGTCCGAGCCTCTCCATTCATAGATGTTCTGATCCGGATCCCCCACGATCATAAGATTCCGGTAATAGGCTGACAGCAGCTCCACCAGCTTCATCTCAGGCCCCGCACTGTCCTGAAATTCATCCACCTGAATGTAATTCAGGCGCTGCTGCCACTTCTTACGCACCTCCCCGTCCGTCTGCAGCAGATACAGGGCAAAGGAAAGAAGATCGTGAAAATCCAGGGCATAAATCGCTTTTTGCCTCTGCATGAATTCCTCTATGATGCGGTCGTCCTGGTTCCGGATCTGAGGCAGAATCTGGCAGTTTGCGGGGTCGCACATCGCCGGAACATAATCCGGGCTGCTTTTTACCCTGGCGATCTTATGCAGGATGCTCTCATAGCTGGCATAATCCAACTGCAGCTCAAATTTCTGGTAAATCTCCTCCAGAATGGACTTCTGCTGATGCTCATCTATGATCTGAAACTGCTTCGTCATAAAAATTTTCTCCGGGTTCTCCCTCAGGAGCCTGTTGCAGAAGCCGTGATAGGTACAGATCAGGGTGGTATCGTGCTCCGGCCCGATCAACGCCCTGATCCTCTTTTTCATTTCCCCCGCCGCCTTGTTGGTGAAGGTCACGCAGAGAATATTGGCAGAATCGATTCCGTAATCCTGCACCAGGTAGGCATAACGGCTCACCAGGAGCTTGGTCTTGCCGCTTCCGGCTCCCGCGATCACGCGCACATAGCCTTCTGTTTCCAGAACAGCCTCTGCCTGCTTTTCATTCAAGCCATCCAAAACAGCCATAATATCATCCTCGCATACGCGTTTTTTCAGTACTTCACTTCCATTAAGGTCAGTCCTTTTGCGGGTGCCAAAGGTCCTGCAAGCTCCCGCTTCCCTGACTGGATCAGGGCTTCCATGCTTTCCGGCCGGCGTTTGCCGCTCCCCACCTCCAGAAGCGTTCCCATGATGATGCGGATCATATGGTACAGAAAGCCATCTCCCCTAAAGGTAAACCGAAGCAGATCGCCCTCTTTTGTAATACTGAGTTCCTCAATCCGGCGGACGGAGGATTTTTTCATCCGCCTGTTGGATGTGAAGCCCTTAAAGTCGTGCTCCCCACAGAAATATGCCGCAGCCCTGCGCATGGCGTCCACATCCAGCTTTTCCGCGGCCAGGACCGCGTATCTTCTCAAAAAAACATCCGGGATTCCGCTATTGATCACCTGGTAACAATAGCATTTCTCCTTGGCGTTCAGACGGCTGTGAAAGCGCTCCGGCACCTCAGCGATATCGATCACAGCGATATCCTCCGGAAGATACCGATTACAATAGGCCAGCATCTCATCCGTGGACAGATCACAGCTTGTATGGAAATTAGCCACCTGCCCCTTCGCGTGAACGCCGGCATCCGTGCGGCCGCTCCCCTGAACCTCGATGGGCTCCTGGCACATCTGGCTTAAGAGCTTTTCCAGCTTACCCTGGATGGTACTGTCAGAAGCCTCCTGCCTCTGCCAGCCAAGATATCTCGTTCCCTCATATTGGATCAGCATCCGAATATTTCTCATTTTTACTCCTTTTTACTCCGCGTTCCGTTCTTTTCTTCCTCTTAGGGCTTCCTTCTGCTGCGCGCTTTCCTTCTGGATTTCCCTTTTTCCCCGGGATTCTTTCTCCTGTTGAATAACTTCCTGCATATCCTCCGGTTCTATTCTTCTAAAACGGTTGATTCCCGTCACCAAGATCTTCAGGCTGTTCCTGGTCGTATCGAAGGCTCCCTCCTCATACATGGAAAATAAGATCAGTCCAAAGGGAACCGCTACGATCATGCCGAACACTCCTCCCAGACGATATCCGATGAACAGAAGAAACAAGGTAGGGATGGGCGGCACTCCCACAGAATCCCCCACGATCTTGGGCTGGATGATCTGCCTGACAAGCTGACCCACGCCCCATATAATCAGAAGACCGACCGCCATCTGATAATCGGCGCTCAGGATTTTGATAACCGCCCAGGGAACCATAATGGTGCCCGTTCCAAAGAAAGGGAGAAAATCCATAATGGCAATGCCCAGCGCAATGAGCAGCGTATAATTCACCCTCAGGATGCTCAGCCCGATCACCAAAAGCACATACATCCAGACCTCAATCTTAAGCTGTGCCTTGAGATAACCCCCTACCGAGTATACAAGACTTTTCCGCATGATCCGGTATCTGTACTGCAGGGATTGCGGCATATGCCCCCTGCACCACTCATTGACCAGACTCCTGTCCGCCACAAAGAAATACGCGGATAACAGGCACATTATGATGCCGATGATGACCGTGGGCAGCTGCTTTGCGAAATTCCCGACGCCCATGATGGCAGGATTGCTGATCTGGCTGAGCAGTTCGCCCGCATACACATTCGCGCGCTCAGCGATGCCGCTCAGGGACTCCTGGACATTTTGAGGCAGCTTCTCATACAGGCTGCCCAGATTCTGCCCGATCTCATGAAAGTCCTTTTCCATGCTCTGCCAGAGCCCTGGCAGCCCGTCAATAAAATCAATCAGCTCATTCACGAGCTTGTAGCCGATCAGGTACAGGACCAGGACTACCAGACCGATCACTACGATGATGACAAAGGCGCTGCCGATCTTCCTGCGTATTTTTACCTTTTCTTCAAAGAAACGGACAAAAGGGCTTGCAATCAGGGCGATGATCCAGCCGATCACAAACGGCAGGAAGAAAACCACAAGCTTCGGCAGCAGAAAAATAAAGAGCGCCAGCGCTATCGCCGCAATTCCAAGATTCACAATCGCTTTCCAATACTTTTTCCCTGATGAATTCATACTCCCTCACTTTCCGGATATCCCTGATCCCCGGATCCAGCTCATTTATCGGACGCCCCGCTGTTCCCGCTCTGTGTTTCCCCCTCTTTTGGAACAGGCTCTAAGATCCGATCCAGCAAAGCATAGATATCATCCCTTCCCTGCTTACTGAGCGCCGAAAAAGGAATGACAATCGTATCCGGCAGCACCTGCAGGGTTGTCCTGATCAGCCTCACCTGCTTCTGAATCTGGCTCTTGTTAATCTTGTCCAGCTTGGTTGCAATGATAATAGGATGGAAGCCCTGCTCCACGATCCAGTTATACATGGTCTTATCATTTGCGGACGGTTCATGGCGGATATCAATCAGTAAAAAGACCGCACGCAGCATCTTGGAATTATGGAGATACCTCTCCACCATCTTTCCCCACTGCGCCTTTACTTCTACACTGGCTGTCGCATAGCCATAGCCCGGGAGGTCCACAAAATATAGTTCATTGTTGATATTATAAAAATTGACCGTCTGCGTCTTGCCCGGCTGCGAGCTGGTCCGCGCCAGGGACTTCCTGTTCATAAGGGCATTGATCAAAGACGACTTCCCCACATTGCTCCTTCCGGCAAAGGCCACCTCCGGATAAGGCGAGTCCGGAAATCTGCTTGTGATGCCGCAAACGGTCTCAAGGCTTACTTTTCTGATAATCATAACGATTCCTGTGACTCCTTCTTCTTTTTTGTTTTCGGCTGAGGCTGTGCGGTGAGGGCATGCTCCAGCACATGGGTCATATTCTGTACAAATACGATCTCCATGCCGCTTTTGATCTCCCTGGAAATCTCCTCCACATCCTTGCGGTTGTCCTCCGGCACCAGCACCTTTTTCATACCGGCTGTTTTCGCCGCCAGAAGCTTCTCCTTCAGCCCGCCGATGGGAAGAACCCTCCCCCGCAGAGTAATCTCCCCCGTCATGGCGACATCCGCGCGAACCGGAATCCCTGTCACCGCGGAGAGCAGGGCTGTCGCCATGGTAATTCCGGCGCTGGGACCATCCTTCGGTACCGCCCCCTCCGGTATATGGATATGAAAATCACTCTTTCTGTAGACCTCGGCCCCAACCTGATATTTCTTGCTGACAGAGCGTACATAGCTCATACCGGTGAGGGCGGATTCCTTCATCACATCCCCCATCTGGCCGGTAAGATCGATATCTCCCTTGCCCGGCATCACATTGACCTCAATCTGCAGGGTCTCGCCGCCCACGCTGGTCCAGGCAAGTCCCCGGACAATGCCCACTTCATCCACAAGGTTCCTCTTTTCCGGCACATACCTGGCGTTTCCAAGGTACTTCACCAGGTTCTGACCCGTAATGCGCACCCTTTGCGTTCCATCCTTTAACAGCTCCCTGGCCGCCTTACGGCAGATCTCGCCCAGCTTACGCTCCAGCTCGCGCACGCCTGCCTCTCTGGTATATCCGCCGATGATCTGCTTAAGGGCGGCGTCGCTGATCGCAAGCTGCTCCTTCGTCAGACCATTGCGTTTCCAGACCTTCTCTACCAGATGCTCCTTGGCGATATGGAATTTCTCGTTGGCGGTATAGCTGTTCACCTCTATGATCTCCATACGGTCCAGCAGCGGTTCCGGGATCGTCGCGGTCGTATTGGCCGTAGCGATAAAAAGCACCTCCGACAGGTCGATGGGAATCTCGATATAATGGTCACGGAAACGGCAGTTCTGCTCCCCGTCCAGAACCTCTAAAAGCGCGGCGGAGGTATCCCCTTTGTAATCGCTGCTCACTTTATCAATCTCATCCAGAAGCATCAGGGGATTTTTTACCCCTGCCTGGCGAAGCGCGCCTGCAATGCGCCCCGGCATGGCGCCCACATAGGTTCTTCTATGGCCCCTTATCTCCGCTTCATCCCGCACGCCGCCCAGACTGATGCGCACGTACTTTTTATCCAGAGCCTGGGCAACGCTCTTCGCGATGGAAGTCTTGCCCGTTCCGGGAGGCCCCACCAGGCAGATGATCGGACTCTCTCCCTGCCTGGTCAACGCCCTCACCGCCAGGAATTCCAAAATACGCTCCTTCACCTTCTCCAGCCCATAGTGCTGTTCCTCCAGAATCCGCTCGGCGCGGCTGATATCCGTATTGTCCCGGGAAACCTTGTCCCACGGCATCTCTAACAGAGTCTCGATATATGTTCTCTCTACAGAGCTCTCCGCGCTGTTGATATTCAGGCTCTGGAACCGGGAAATCTCCTTTTGGATCTTCTCCTTAACCTCTTTCTTCGCATGGAGCTTCTTTAGCGCTTCTTCAAACTGCCCGCTGTCCGCAGGATCCTTATCCTCCCCCAGCTCATGGCGGATATAGGAGAGCTGCTCCCGCAGAAGATATTCCTTCTGGTTTTTTTCCACCCGTCCCCTGACCTTTTCCGCCAGCTCAGCCTTAGCCTTGGCAATTTCGATCTCGTTGTACAGCACGTCGATCAAATAATCAAACCGTTCCTGCAGCGCAGGCAGCTCAAGCACCCTCTGCTTGGTGGAATACACAAGCGGCATACTCATGGTCACCAGGTCGATGAGCTTTTCAAGTCCTTTCCTGGACTCAAACTGCTTTTCCAATCCCCGCCCGATCTTGGGATAAAATCTGCAATATTCCCCAAAAGCCTCCGCCAGCTGCCGCACCATAGCCTCCTCCATGACAGGCTCCAGCTCCTCTTCACAGGAAGGCAGCTCTTCTGCTTCCGCCAGCAGATACTCCGTCTCCTCAGCCGCAAAGCCATGCAGGACAGCCCTGGCGCGCCCCTCCACAAGCACCCTTACAATCCCGTTAGGAAGCTTGCTGATCTGCTTTAACGCGGCGATTGTGCCCACATGGTAAACGCCCTCGAAATCCGGTTCGTCCGTCTGTGAATCCAGCTGTGTGACCAAAAAGAGCTCCTCCCGTCTTTCAAGTGCCTGCTCCACCGCGACAATGGACTTCTTTCTGCTCAGGTCAAAATGAATGACCATCTCCGGCAAAATAGTCAGCCCGCGGAGCGCCACAGCCGGTAACTTTTTCATTTTTTCGTTTTCCGTTGTCTCTTCTTTCATCTTCTCTTCCTTAATCCGGTTCTTTTAAACCCTGCCCCACACCAGATCTTCTTTTGCCCCACAGTTCCTTATAGGACAGATCCCGATCAATTTCTCGGTTTCTCAGCCCATTTTGGAAAAAGGGCGCCGACAAACCCTTCCGAGATTTGCAGCACCCTTCGTATTACTTCGCCTTCTTCATGACAGGCGCTTCCCGATGGACCGTGAGGGGCTTGGCTTCCCCCTCCACACAGGCCTTGGTAATGACACATCTTTCGATAGAGTCATCAGACGGGATCTCATACATCGTATCCATCATCACGCCTTCCATAATGGAACGAAGGCCTCGGGCTCCGATCTTGCGCTCGAACGCCTTGTCCGCGATGGCGCCGATGGCGTCCTCTTCAAAGGTAAGCTCCACATTATCAAAATCAAACAGCTTCTGATACTGCTTGACCAACGCATTCTTAGGCTCCTTCAGGATCCTGATTAACGCCTCCCGATCCAGTCCCTGAAGCGCCACAGTAATGGGCACACGGCCCACAAACTCAGGGATCAGCCCGTACTTCACAAGATCCTGGGGCGTCACCTCACTGAACAGCTCTCCGATCTCCTTTGTGGTCTTCTCGGCAAGCTCTGAGTTGAAGCCGATGGACTTGCGGTCCAGCCTGGACTCCACGATCTTCTCCAGACCGTCGAAAGCGCCGCCGCAGATAAAAAGGATATTGGTGGTATCGATCTGCAAAAGCTCCTGATGGGGATGCTTGCGCCCTCCCTGCGGGGGAACGCTTGCAACCGTACCTTCCACGATCTTAAGGAGCGCCTGCTGTACACCCTCTCCGGATACGTCCCTGGTGATGGACACATTCTCGCTTTTCTTGGTGATCTTATCGATCTCGTCAATATAGATAATACCGTACTGGGCCCTCTCGATATCATAATCCGCAGCCTGGATGAGCTTGAGCAGAATATTCTCCACATCCTCGCCCACATAGCCCGCCTCCGTCAGAGTGGTGGCGTCCGCTATGGCAAAAGGCACATTGATGATCTTCGCCAAGGTCTGCGCCAAATAGGTCTTCCCGCAGCCGGTGGGGCCTAACATAAGGATATTGCTCTTCTGCAGCTCCACGTCGTCCAATGTCCTGGGGGCTGTCACCCTTTTATAGTGGTTATACACCGCTACCGCCAGAACCTTCTTGGCTTCCTCCTGACCGATGACATATTCATCCAGAAAGCTTTTTAATTCCCTCGGAGTAAGGAGATTGATATCAGAATTCTTCTCCTCATTATATTCCTCGTCTTCCAGTTCCTCTTCCAGGATATCCGCGCAGATATCGACGCATTCATCACAGATATAGACGCCTGCCGGTCCTGCGATCAGCTTGCGGACCTGATTCTGTGTCTTATTGCAGAAAGAGCATCTGATATTACCGCTGGAAATTTTCGTTGCCATGATTCTACTCCTTACGCCTGCATCGCATGGGATGCGATTACTTTATCGATCAGCCCATACTCCCGGGCCTCCTCAGCGCTCTTCCAGTTGTCGCGCTCGGTGTCCGCACAGATGGTCTCATAATCCCTGCCGGTATTCTCCGCCAGCATACGGTTTAACCTCTCCCTCGTCTTAAGGATCTGCTTCGCCGTGATCTCAATCTCCGTTGCCTGTCCCTGGGTTCCGCCCGAGGGCTGATGGATCATGATCTCCGCATTGGGAAGCGCATACCGCTTTCCCTTTGCACCGCCTGCAAGAAGGAACGCGCCCATGCTCGCCGCCATGCCGATGCACACGGTGGACACATCGCACTTGATATAATGCATGGTATCATAAATCGCCATACCCGCGGTCACGCTGCCGCCGGGGCTGTTGATATACAGATGGATATCCTTATCAGGATCCTCCGCCTCCAGGAACAGAAGCTGCGCGACTACCAGACTCGCCGTCACATCGTTCACTTCTTCCCCCAGGAAAATGATCCTGTCCTTCAATAGCCTTGAATAAATATCGTAAGACCGCTCGCCTCTGCTGGTCTGTTCAATGACATAAGGTACCAAACTCATCTTAAATCCCTCCATTCCATGTTCCATTCTATCCCAATTGGATTTTTTTTGCAATCATAAACAGAGGATTTAAGAAAAACTTAATCCTCTGTTTAAACTTATCCATTTTCAGGTCAATTATTCCATATTTTCCGTTCAATGTCCATGCCGTTCCATATTCCCGGAAAGCGGTTCCCCGGCGGGAGATGGCTCTCCATTTATTTTTCTACAGCGTTCTCCACCACAAAGGCAACCGCTTTCGTCACGCAGACATCTTCCAATACCTGCTTCTTGCCGTTCTCCCCTAAGAGCTCCTTCACCTTGTCGGCCTCCATCTTATAGCTCTCAGCCATCTTAGACACTTCCGCCTCAAAGTCCTCCTCGCTGGCGGTGATGCCCTCTGCCGCTACAACTGCCTCTAAGACGAGGCGGGACTGGATCCTTTTGAGCGCCTGGGGTCTTAACTGCTCCAAAAACTTCTGCTCGGTCATGCCGGTGAACTGCATGTACTGCTCCATGGAAATGCCCTGGGTCTCGATCCTGTTCGCAAAATCATCCACCATCTGTCTCTGCTGCGTCTCTACCATAGCGTCGGGAATCTCCATCTGCGCGTCTGCGATGATGGCGTCGATAACAGCCTCTTCCTTGGCATTCTTAGCATCCTCAGCCTTCTTGTCGGCGAGCTTCTTCTTCACGCTCTCCCGGTACTCTGCCAGGGTCTCATAGACAGAAACCTCGCTTGCGAACTCATCGTCCAACTCGGGAAGCTCCTTCTCCTTGATCTCCTTTACGGTACACTTAAACACCGCAGCCTTGCCTGCAAGCTCCTGTGCCTGGTAATCCTCGGGGAAGGTCACGTTTACATCTGTCTCCACGCCGATCTGTGCGCCGATCAGGGCCTCCTCAAAGCCAGGGATAAATGCACCGGAACCAATCGTCAGGGGATAATCCGTTCCCTTGCCGCCCTCAAAAGCGACTCCGTCCACGAAGCCCTCGAAATCAATCACGGTCATATCGCCATCCTTAACGGGCCTGTCCTCTACAGTGATGGTCCTCGCGCTGTTCTCGCGCTCCTTATTCACCTCGGCGTCAACCTCTTCCTCCGTCACCTCTACATCCGCCTTCGCAACCTCTACGCCCTTGTACGCGCCAAGCGTCACCACGGGCTTAAGGGCAACCTCTGCGGTAAAAATAAAGGGCTTGCCGGATTCTAACTGGGTAACATTGATCTTAGGGGCGGATACGATCTCCTCGCCGCTCTCTTCCACCGCCTTATCATAAGCGTCGGGAATCAATGCGTTCGCGGCATCCTCATAGAATACGCCCTTGCCATAAATCTGCTCAATCATCTTACGCGGAGCCTTACCCCTGCGGAAACCCGGAATGCTGATCTTATTTTTGCTCTTCTGGTAAGCTCCCTCGATTGCCTTCTCCAATTCTTCTGCAGGCACCTCAATGGTCAGTACTGCCATGTTCTTCTCTAATTTTTCCACCTGTAAACTCATCGTTACATTTCCTCCTTCAATGCCTCTGTGCCCGAACATTTCCCAAAAATATACATTGTCACAGTCATTGTACGATTATAACATAAAAGCCGGAAAAATACAAATGTTTTTTCCGGCTTTCTAACCTTTACAGTTCACTTTCTTTTTCTTTCTTTTTCAGTCCTTCCCCGGCTCGTCATCCCAGGATTGTTCTTTTTCTTCCCCTTCCTGTACGCTGACAGTATCCAGCGCGCTGGCGATCAGCTTGATCATTTCCCAAATAGAGCGAAAATAAATGGTTTTATTCTTTTCCATCCAGGTAATACGTCCCTGCCAGCTGTTATTCTGGCGATGCTGGACACGGATAATGAAGGTCCCTAAATCTCCATGCTTACTTAACAGATTATCATCATTCATAATTTTCACCTTCTCCTGAGATTGATTTTTTCTTACCTGTTTTTCCTGAAACGAACGGCTGTTGGTTGTCGGATGAGGGAACTGCAGCATATCATAAAACTGTTCCAATTTAAGGAGCAAATCGTCGATACCAGAAAAGGCTACACCATCTTCCTCGTAATTATGATAGAAATACCCCTTCATTCGGCCGGCTGCAATCTCTTCAACGCACAGGACCACCCCGTTCGGCGTACCTATATACCACTGGGATTTCTCCATGCCGGATCCCCTCCTTACTCTGCCTGCAACAAGTTCCAACCATTTTATTCAAAACTTTTCACCATCAAAGGTACTTACCACGCTGTTCACATAATATTGGATTCCAATACGCTGACGGCCTATAATAAAATGCTGGTTAATCCGTTTTTGAATAATTTTACAATTCTCGCGGGTCGTATTGATCAAAAGAACAAGGTACTGACCTTTTCCGTATCTGCATACCACGTCACTGTGCCGGACCGACCCCTGGATCGCTTCCTCCAGTCTGGGGGAAAGATCATCCAGCACGGCCCCATCCTTCATGGGATTGCCTTTTCCGTCGACCACCGTACAAAGCATCAGATATACAGATTGTCCGCCACGCTCTATCAGACGCTCTATCACACGGTATATTCCCTGAAAAACAGGATATGGGCACAGATAACCGCCCGGCTTGTACTCGTCAGGGCGTTCCGCCAGCGCCTTCTGGATCTCGTCCAGGGTTGCGAACTGGTATAGCATCCGCGTACCCAGTCTGCTGAGCAGATCGCTCAGCTTTTTAGACGGCCGAAGCCCCTGTTCCTGGGAATAATATTCTACCGTATCATCATAGAGCTGCTGTGCTTCCCTGTAACGCCCTTGGGAAACCAGAGCCTCCATGAGCACCGTCTCCCAGTCTGCGAGGGGCTGGATGCTGACGGCATAGCGCCCCAGTTCTTCCATAACGGCAAAATTCTGATGAAGACGCAGCAGGGGCAGGACATTCTCCATGCAGGAACAAAACATGCCCCTGTAACGCTTTGCCTCCTGCGCCACCCATATGATACCCGCCTGCGTGGGAAGAAATTCTCCTTTATACAAATGGATAGCCTCTAAGTACAGCTCAAGCTGTCTGTCTGAATCCGTTTCCTTCTCCGCGGCTTCATAAAGCTCTTCAAAACATTGTGCATCTTCAGATACAGGGATCTGGTCTGTCCAATATACAATGCCCTTGCGCATCTCAATATAATTTACTTCCGGAAGACCTGCCTGCCTGAGCTTCCTTTTGGCATTATAAATCACACTTCTCAAGGCATGATGAATATTTTCAATATCCCTTTCCACAAACAGCAGCTCTTCAACCTTTTCACGGCTTACGCCGCCTTTACGATTATGAAGAAGCAGCTGTAACAAATATCCGATCTGGGATTCTCCTGACCTCGAACCTCCAATCAATGGCGTTCCCTGCCATATCAGGGAAAAACCGCCAAATGTTTTCACCTGTAAAGTGTCATTTCCAGAACCGCTTTGCATCTCGTCTCTCCGCTCAAAATCATGTATTCTCTGTATCGGTGTCAGATTTCTTACGTTGTCCGGATCTTAACTGACCTGCCAGTAAATTAAGCACTACCCCAAAAGCCGCGAAACATATGACGCATATCTTTCCAGATAAACTGGTATAGAAAAACATGATTTGTCCGAGCTTCGGATAGTGATATGCCACACGCCCAATCAAACTGTGGTAGCTGACCGTATCCAGATCCTCCCCTTCATTGGCATCTCCTTTTGTCGCGAACTCCTCCTGCGGCAAATCATTGGATACCACACGATGTACCACAACGGAATTTCCTCTATAGAATGCGATCACATCACCTGTCTGCACATCCTGCGGTTCCACCGCCTCTACATAGACGATGCTTCCCACCGGAATCCCGGGCTCCATGCTGCCGCTCACTACGTGATAGACTTCATACCCCATAAAACGGGGCAATGTCACCGGAAGACAGGTCAGCACGATTACCAGTAAGACCAATGTGCCTGCTATATTACAGAGAACAGGGACCGCCCGCATAAAACGGCCCGGCCCCTGTTTTTTATTCATCGTGATCCTTCCTCTTCTTGGCCATAAGAACAAACCATAGAGCCAGGATGATTACGACAAGGGCGCCTGCCCCCAAGGCAATTCTTCCTGCCAGGGGTATCTGCAGGGCATCAAGTCCGATGAGAGGAAGCTTACCTTCTTCGTCACCTTCCAGGTTGCCCAAAGGCACATCTTCTTCATCCAGGTCGACATAATCATCTACTCCCCCATCCAGAGGCGTATCGTTCTCATCAATCACTTCACCGCCGGGTCCGACTTCTCCTCCAGGACCGACTTCACCCCCGGGACCGGCTTCTCCACCGGCTCCACCGGCTCCGCCTGCGCCTCCGGCTCCGCCGCCAGCCTGATCATCAAAGTTGGTTCCGCCTATATCAGCTGCGGGATTCCCGCCTTCTTCCCCGGGTTCCTGCTGCTGCGGAACAGTCGGCGTGGGAACACGGGAATATACGAAGGTGAATACATTCTTAGAAGGATCGTCCGTCAAGGTACGGCCAAGGTTATAAGCCTGTGGCTGAAAACCACCGATATAAACGAAGGCCACCACGATCTTATCGCCTACGTTGCCATAAAAGGTCTCACTGTCCTTTAACACAACGCCCTCGCCATCCACGTAATTAACCGTATAGGCAACCGCATTTCCCAGGATACCATATCCGACGACATAATCCTGGTCGGAATCCACTGCGACGGAAGCCAGGTTAGCGCTCACTGTATTATTATCCTTTCCGCTCTCCCTTATACCCTTCACATAATATTTACTGTTATTATTCAAGGTCACCATGCTGTTATTGAAGTTCACCCTGTCATTGCTTAAAAGATTGCTTACAACAAGCGCAGAACCATCCTCTGCAAGCTCCACGGTCACGCCGCCTTCTTCGCCGGTATTCACAGCTTTTCTCTGTCCATCGCTGTCGATAACGACCAGGCTCTCTACTGCCCCGGCGTTAAAGCTTCCCTGTCCACCGGCCAAAAAACGCACCCTATAGCTATAATCCTTGGCAGCAGCAGGAAGCTGTACGGAAAGAGCCATGCAGAATACCAGCATCAAAGCCAGAAGTTTCATTCCTCTTTTTAAGAGTTTCATCCTACTACCCCCTTCTATTCCTGCGGTTCAGGCGCATGCTGTAGATGGAAAGCCCCATCAGCACCACGCCGACTATCGCCATCAGAATCAATAATATGACTGGAATGCTTTCGTCGCCCGTCTTTACCAGCTGAAGCGTAGGCTGCTGCGGTTCACCGGGCTCTCTGGGCGTTTCGCTCGGAGTCGGACTATCCAAGGGTTCCACTGCGAAATTCATGGACAGGTCTGCCAGCGTATCCTGATAACCATTGCCCTGCGTCTCACCATCCAATGCGATTTCCAGCGTGATCGATGTGCTATCCCCCTTAGTCAGGGCCTCCAGAAAGAAGTAATCGCCCAAGGCGTTCGTCGCCTCGTGCAGACCCTCGCCTCCGGCACTTTCCCCTTCGCCGCCTACCGTATCGCTGCTATACAACACTGTATCGCCGCTTTTACCGTGATAAGTCAGGATGTAGGTATAAGCGCCTCCCGAAGCCTGGCTTGAATCCTCCAGGGAATTCAACACCCTGTTGGTCATATACCAGTTCGCGGCATCGCTGTTTTCATGCCTTAGCGTCAAGGTGATAATCACATTATCCCCAGGCTGCATACCGGATATTACATCATTGAAGCTTCCTGTATCAAAATTTGTATCCAAATTGCTGTCAGCCGTGAAGGTAACACCCCAGCTGTCACTGCCATAATAGGTTTCTGCCTGAACACTTACAGGCATCATGACTATCAGAAGCATTGCCAGCAGGAGGGAAATATATCTCATCTTATTCTTCATCTCTTCACCCTCCTATCATTGATCTGCGGCTGTGCTTTCAGGAGAAGCATCTTTCACAAGAGACAAAACCTTCTCACCGCTGCGGGTGGTGTTCACATTCACATCAAGACCCCATGCGCTCTTGACAGCCGTTTCGATATTATGCTCCTGAATCGCATCCACCTTAACATCCAGAACGAATTTATATCCATCGTAGTCATAAGTCGTCACAATGTTTACTCTTCCGCCGTCCGCTTCCGTCCTGGTCTCAGTCACCTTCCAGATAATGTTAGGACTAATCTGAATGGAATTACAGAATATCGGCGTTTCGACAGACCCCTGCTCCGCATTTGCCGGAGCATAGATTGCTTTATTGTAATAAAGGACCACTCTCTCATCGGTAGTGGAGGATTCATCCAGCAACCATCCATTATCCACGCCGGTAGCATCACACAAAAGACCAAGTATAATATTATCAGGTGAGGTGTTCTCATCCCTCTGGGACACGCTGCGAACCTTTTCCCAGATCTCATTACCATCTTCATCTACGCCGGTCTTCTGCATCCAATATTTATAAATGGATACCCGTACAAATTCATTGATGGTACCGCTATTCGCGACACGCAGTTCCTCATCGTACTTTTTCCCGATCACAAGGGATTCATCCGGCTTGCCGTCCCCATCCTTATCAGGAATCATCTGGGTCAGCAACGTGCCGGAGTTTTCTTCCCAGCGGCCGTCATCATCATAGTATCTCCAGGATATATCATGCCAGTCGGGAGCCTGCGTTCCATCTTCCCCTGGCTTCCAGTTCTCCTGCAGAGTTACGCCGATATCGTACATCTGCAGCTGTGAAGTATAAGTATCTGAATAGTAAGTCAACGCCGCACGGGCTCCTCCGATAGAGCTGGTCAACAATAGAACAGCCGCCATTACAAACATTGCTATTGTTCCCGCGGGGGAGAAGACAATTTTCTTAAACTTTTTCATCTCTCACCGTCTCCTTCCTAGTTAGCGCTTCCTGTGTCAACTGTGATATTGTCATCGCCAATCTCAGCATCCCAGTCAGGGGTCAGGGGATCGCCGTTCTCGTCATACTCTACAGGGATACTCTCGTACACTACGATGACATCAAAATCTTCCACCTTGGAAGGATTCAACAGGTCATCCTCCAGGACCTCAACGCCCATGATCGCGACATCGAGCACTTCGGTGGTCTCTCCCGCCATCACCACATCGCTGTAGTACCACCAGTCATCCTCACCAAGGGACCATTTAGCGGAATAGCCCTCCGTGCCTTCTTCATTGATCTGCAGGTCGCCCTCCGCGTAATAAGCCTTTACTCTGATCCAGACCGGCTCAGAAGTGGACTCGCTGGTGATGGAGACCGCCTTGTGAAGGTTTACCACATTCTCTTCCAGTCTTGTGGTATCGCCCAGCTTCACTACGTAGCCGCCCTCTGCCTCTGCGTATGTGGTGAAATATGCCCTGGCGTTACTTATGCCCGCCCCCAGGACCATCACCATTGCGAGGGCTGCCAGAATCATGCTCCTCTTCTTCATATCTCACGCCCTCCTGTCTAATTCTCTGCGGGTTCCCCGGGAGTCGGTGCAGGGGCATTAGGAGCGCCCTGATTGCTTCCTGTGAACTCCCAGCTTCCGCTTCCTTCCGTACCGCTGTGCTGGTACTCAAAGTGGTTCGTAATTCCGTAGCCATTCTTCTTGGACCTGTTATATCTGTTCGCGAAGGATACGCTGATGGTATCGTCCGCGTCGATCACGCCCGTCTTGCTACCCTCCGCATCCAGCTCATATTTCGCGCCAGAATATACTTCGGTTACGGTTATATGGGCGCCTGCAGGAATGTGTTCGATCAGAATGGAGTCATCCAGACCCGCTTCCGTGAAGTGAACCGCCTTATTATAGGTTCTGCTCCACAGAGGGGCCGCCTGCGTATCGTCCTCACCGTTTGCGTCCTGAGCGTAGAGAACCGCATCGATCTCGAAGACGAAGGTCGCGGGATCTGTGATCCAGCCGCTGGCGGAATCTCTGTCAAGGGTATCGTGCTCCAACAGCTCCTTGATGATCTGCAGATTGCCGTAGCGGTATTCGCGGCTCATCTTGAGTTCAAGGTGTACATTATATATCCAAGGCGTCGTATCAGCTGTATTCATTTCCGTTGTGAGATCTTCGGTTTCTCTGTTCGGCATAGAAATCAGCTGCGGCTCAAAGGTGTATATATAACGCTTGGAATAAGCAATCATAACGAGTTTTTCTTCAGTGCCGTCCCCATCTTCGTCTATAAACATATAATCCTCGCCCAAGACAGGTCTTTCATCCTCTTCTCCCTCAATTGCGCCGGTATCCACCAAACCTCTGGGAAGAAGAAGATACAGCCCAGCCTCTAAATCCTGGAAACCTTCATCCTGCAGAGAAATTTCAAGAGGCCACTGCGCTTCTTCCGTTTCCCCTTCTTCCGTTCCCATTTCCCCTGTGCTTCCTTCCGCAAGCCCCAAGGCGACCATGGCAACTTTCTGAGAGAGTTCCCTCCAATCCTCTGCGGTATAATCATTGGTATCTGAAATATCCTCCGGTATACCTACATTCTTGTAAGGATCATTGACAGCATAACCATAAGTGTCATAAAGGGGAGATGCTACAGCATCCGCCACTTTATACAGATCCAATTTTATCTGTGCCTGATACCAAAGGTCGTTGCCGAACTCCAGAGTCGGGTCATACGCCACTTCCAGGTTGCAGAGTTTTTCCACATCTACAAAATCCTGACCGTCGGGCGCTGCCACAGATAAAGTCTGAATCGACGCCACCAGAACAGCTACCGCTGCTGCCATCGCCAATAAACCTGTTCCGGGGCTTGTTTTCCATTTCTTTTTCATTGACATCTCCTCCTTTGAAATCTGTCTCTAGGGGAATATTGATTACATTACTTTCTAAATTCATCCAACAGCTGCTGTGTACTCATTCTCGGAAGCCTCATCTTATAGTAAATAAAGATAAAGAGAAGGACGATGAGAGCGATTGGAACACCTATGGCAAAAGCAATCATATAAGGTCCTATCCTCGTTGCCTCAGAAACAATGGCGATCATATCCTCCACATTATCGATCCGAGTCCCACGAACCAACATCCTATGTGTATTAACGCCATACGGAGTACAAGTGATCAATGTACAATAATCCTTTCCTTCTTCGATGGCCAGTTCAGAAACATCCTCGGGAAGTACGATTCGAATCTGATCGACCATATAGGTGAGAACTCTTCCCAGCACCGAAATGGTAAAAATATCACCTTCCACCACTTTATCAAGCTCTGAGAGAAGCTTCGCCGAGGGAAGACCCCTGTGGCCTGAGATTGCTGCATGTGTACCCTCGCCACCTACCGGAAGAGAGGTCCAGGAAATATGTCCGGCCGCCACCTGTAAAACGTTCTCGTCCGTTCCGTGATAGATGGGCAAATGCACATCGATTGCTGGAATCTCCAGATATCCCATAACGCCCGTTCCGCTCAGATTTAGAAGACTATTATATCTCTCCATTTCTTCCTCTGTCATGTCCAGGCGATTGGCACGTCTGGCGAGCTCAATGTTGTATGCTTCTGCTTCCTCCAGCATAGCACTCATTTCTTCATCTGTTATCTTCGCAACAGACTCAACATAGGTGCTGATTACGTGCGACTGATGCATGGTATTCCACCAGTCGCTGACCGTGGGATACAGCAGTAGGCAAAGCCCCGTCAGTAGTATCAGAACCAGGAAAACTGTTGTCCAGTATCTTTTCCAAAATTTCTTCATTTTCAGGACGCTCCCTACTGATGTATACTTTCTGCCATTTACGCCTGCATCCCATTTATGGGATGCAGGCAATGGTTCATTAAATTTTTGTTTCTAGCTAAAATATCTTTAACTTATTACAGATACCTTATCATACGCTCAGTCATTATTGCTCTCAGAACGTCTTTTAAGTACCAGCAGAACAGCTGCAATCACCACCAGAACGCCGCCAACTACATAGAAAATCGTGGTGCCGATACCGCCGGTTCTGGGAAGAAGGGCGCCTCTGTTATTCTCCACGTTGAAGGCAAAGCCACCTGCAAAGCCTCCAATCTCACCACTGTAAGTGAT
The DNA here is from genome assembly GCA_947588205.1 of uncultured Acetatifactor sp. GTDB lineage: Bacteria > Bacillota > Clostridia > Lachnospirales > Lachnospiraceae > Acetatifactor. Next base: position 57,065 of record CANPYG010000003.1, read on the forward strand.
GGTACTGGGATTGGTCACGCCATCTAATTGCAGATACTGTTCATTTTCCGCATCCCATTCCCCTTGTGTCGCGGTCCATGTGCAGGTCCATTTTTCATCTCCTTCATTATAGCTGTATCCAACAACACTAATCTCAACCCTAATTGGATTGACAAGCTTATTATAGCCTAAGGGAGCCTTCGTCTCTTCAATGTAGTATACACCTGCAGGAAGACCAACGATGAGAATCTGTCCTGTTGCCGCATCTACCATAGTCTCATACGCCACATCAGGCTGCGTGCCCGTCACTTTACCCTCTTCGGGGTTGGTAACTACCATTTCATATTTGGTATCTGCAGAAGCATACTTGTCACTCGTTTTATCCGTAGGAGCTTCCAGTGTGTAAGTACCGTCCGCTAACAGATAATAGCTGCCCGTTTCACTCTCCACGAATGTCCTGCCTACTACAATTTCGCTTTCAAGCTTCTCTCCGGTAATCTTGAATTTAGCTTCCTCCAGGGGATGCACCTCACCATCAACAGTCTCGACCTTGGTCAACCTCAAAGCGGTCGTAAATGTATAGGTTTCCTGCCAAGGAGAAATGCCCTGAGGATCCGGATGCTCTGTATCAGTAGTAAAATCATCTCCCGTGCCCTCTACATCAGGGTCATTCCAGTAAAGAAGTCTCGCCTGGTTCGGATTACCTTCAGTACCCACCTTTGCTTTCTCATTCAGGGTTGCTGTGTATGTGATCTTTATCTCAGCTTCTTTATAATCCATATAATTCTCATAGAAATTATTGAACACAATCCGAAGCGCGGTACCGCCGATATACTCACCAGTAAGTACATCTGCAGCGCTCGAATCAGAAGTATTCAATTCATAAGTGTATTTAGCATCAGCAGGAGTATCATTATTTGCTTTATTCAACACTTCTATCGCTGAACCAGTTTTCGGAGTGATCACAACGCTGGTAATTTCCTTAAAGGTAAGTCCTTTGGAAAGCACATCGCTTACCACAAATTTGTAATAATCATAATGGGACATATCAGGAACTTGGGAAGTAATCTCAAAGGTCACAGTATCGTTGATAGCCGCATTATTTGTATCACCTGCTTCGTTGCTATCTTCTTCTACTACTTTCTTCTCCAAAGTCGGCTTAGATGTTTTGACATCAATCACCAGTGATGTCGTTGGCTGTAAAACGGCCGCATTCAACACAGCATCCGTACCATTAACATCCGTCACATCTACAATCAGATAATAACCAACGTCCAGCTCTACTTTTTTGATCAGCTTTCCAGGATAATGGCTGTTTGTTCCTACATTCACATCCGGCCCATATTGACCATTCTTATCTTTTATAGGGGCATCTATCTCTACATACGTATTTGTAAGAAGGCTATTCTCCTGCCCTTCTGTCGCAGCAGCAATTCTGGCTACCTGATCCAGCATCCTCTGTATTGCCGGTTCCCTATACCTAGCTTCATACTTCTCCAGCACTTCTGCTACCTCAAGCGCAGTCTTACAGTTCACAAAGGGATTTGTTCCTTCAGCATTGGCTGTAATAACATCGTCACTCTGTAATTTTTTCAAGAAATCAGCGCCATTTATACCGCTCCCCCAAGTAATATCGCCAATAATCTCAATCTCTCCATCCTTATTGGGGAGCATATCAGGGTCTAACTGCTGCGTTCCAGCGAATATCTGGTATGCGCGGAACTTATGCGCTGCAAGTAAGTTATCCGCTGGATCAAATACGAATTCGACCGTCGTCTTTTGGGCGACATCGAAAACCGTACCTGCTTCTGCCATGGCAGGGAGAACCATCATCACTGACATCGCAACTGCCATAATAATACCAACCATTTTTTTAATCTTTCCCATTGTTTTTCCTCCTTGTTTTTTGCTTTTAAGCAGAGCGAAATGGTTGCAAATTAATATGTTGCCTTTCAGCAGAGAGGAGCTTAACGCCCCGCCCTACTGAATTTGTTTTTATACATCAAAGCGATCATCGACAACATAACTACTGCCAAGCCGCTCAACATATACAGGTAAATCCCATTTCCGCCAGTCTCAGGAAGCTGTGCGCCCAAATAGTTAATAACAGTAATCTGATATTCCTTGTCTGGATCGGCCGTACCCGCAACGACGTCAAGTGTTACATCTTTACCGTAATCTTCTATAAGTTGTATCATCCCATATCCGGTATTAGGATCGGCAACAACCTCGAAATAAATCGGTCTATCGAATTTGTTATATCCAGGAGGCCCCTGAACCTCTTCCAGGCAATAGGAGCCACCGAACTCCACCGGATTCAGATTAATGATACCATACTCATCTGAAACCAAATCAGAAGCGATCGGACTATACGTACCGTCTTCTCCCATTTTGGAAAGCTTGAAATGCGCATCAGCCTTCACTTGACCATCACCCATCTTTATAATACGAACCTTGATGTCTTTCGGCGTATTCGTAATGGTCAAGGTTAAGGTCACTGTAGCATCATCAAAATTGAACGTATAGTCGTTTTCAAACACTGTGCTTTGGAGTTTATTACAATGTAACGTGCCGTCTTCATCCTGAATAACCTCAAAATAAATCTTGTTCTTTTCTTCCTCCTCTGAAAGCTTATAACCAGCCGGAGGCGCCTCCTCCTTCAAGTAATACTCACCCTTCGGCAAGGTCGGGAGAGTATCCCTGATCATAAATTCATCTGTCAAATTTACATCTGTCCATGTTATGCTGCCAACCTCTCCGGACGCCTGGCTGATACCGTCAAACAACTTAGAACCATCTTTCTTATACAGACCGAAGTTCGCGCCAGCTAACGGCTTCTGATTTCCTCCCAGCTTCTTAAGGTCGAGTTTGATGGTAGGCGCGTCGTTGACGATTGTGATGGTCCAAACTACCTTTTGGATTGTTGAATCTGTTTCCTTGGAAGGATTGTCTCCGCCCGTTCTGTACCAGAGATTTGAGTTTCCTGCCTCTTTTATCTCTTCAATTCTCAAAGAACCATCCTTGTCAGCAACCACTTTAAAGTAAACAGTATTCTTATCTTTTTCAGTGGTTCCGCCTGGCAAAGCGTAATTAGCCGGAGGATCTGTCTCCTCTAACTTATAAGTTCTTTCACCCTCAAGCAAGTACGTCCTATTTGTAGAATCGTCGTCGTTATTGCACTGATCCCAGACGACATATCCATCTGTTCCTACCGTACCTTCCGATAAAACTTTGTAATCTTCCTCATTCTTTTGTAGCATAGAGAGTGTAAACTTAGCGTCTGTCAGGATCTTTCCGGTATTGTCTACCTTCTTCACCATAAGAGGAAGCTGGGCATGCTCGTTGGTTATCTTGAGGGTGTACTTCTTATTACTGTGATAACCTGTCACTGTCATGCTGTGGACATGAATATCCTCACTATTACTAATTATTACCCCAGGATCAAATACAGCCTTACCATCAAAACCAGATACATCATTTTTTATTATCCGTCCTCTCCTAACCTCAAAAGTAACGATCTTCGATGTTCCTGCTCCTGCATATCCTTCCGGGATTATCTCAGTTAATGTATAAGAGCCGGTCTGTAAGTTGTTATACGCAAGCTTACCTTCCGAATCCGGATAATAATAGTCATTTGTCGCTGCAGGACCGCCAGACGAATTGGGAATTACATCAGTACCTTCCCTCTGCAGCCGGAACTGCGCCGTAGTGACAGGATTAACCCCACTCTCATCTACCTTCTGAACCTCAAGGATACTCTTCCAAGGCTGTACCACAGGATTGGCATAAGGAAGAGGACCACCCACCTTTCCATCTACCTTATAAGTAACCGTAGCGCTTGCATTGGAATGGAAACCAGGCATACCAGAACTCGTATCATTGTTGCTAATATCCGTGTTTAGATCGCCTGTACTTCCATTATAACTTTCTCCCTCCACGCTGTTTTTAGCATAATCATCAAAAGCCTGATCTGTGAGCCTTACATTAAAAGATAATGTATAGGTGTACGCTGAATTCAAGCAGTAATCATTCTTGAAATTCAATGCAATGGTCTTGGTCGCCTTGTTATAAGTCACGCTGCTAACGATATTGTTTGCAGTTACCCCATTTAACGAACTTCCATAATTTCCTTTCAAAGAAATCGTTTCGGCTCCAGTCAAAGATAAATTCTTATCTGTACCAGTCCACAGGGTGGTTACAGTGCCGCCGTTCTTTGCTTTAGCAGTCACCTTTACCTCAGGCAGTTCGCCATAGAGATCAACATAGGAACTTAGTTGATCGGTAATGACTACATTGTTGGGGAACATAATAGTCTCAAATGCTTTCTTCAGCGAGGCTTCATCGTCGGCACTAAGCAAATTATCGCCAGTGGAATCGTACTTCTTCGCCATATATTCAAGAACAACTTTTCTAGATACGCCTTTAGTATTTTTATCATCCATGTTAAAGGCCAACGAATAAAAATTGATACCCTTATTTCGATCCACAAATTGATCAAATAAAGTTTCATTGTTTAAAATATATTCACTGCCTGTTGTAATGGAGGATTCTGCACCTGTGCCTAATTTATACCACTCAAAACTTCTGCCCTTAGATTCAATGTAATCCCATCCCCAAGGTTTTGTATTCGTTGTACCAAATGCCTGCACATTAGCCATGTTATAATACACTGTCGGCAGACCATCGCTTAAAAAGACAACAACCTTTTTATTTCCATCATCCTTAACCTTCTTCAGCATCATATCTGCCTGAAAATAACCAGCTGCGTAATTAGTGATTGCATTTGGTGTAGTATCCACTACTTCTGAAGCATTCTCGTATCCTGACGCATTATACATAGCTCTTGAACGGACACTTTCATCGAAACTCTTATGAATATACGTATGAGTCCATGGCTGAATCACATCACCTTCGTTCGGGCCAAGTGGATTATCTTGTCTATAGTTATAATAAGGCTTACCACCATAATAAGGACTACAATTAGGATAAACACCACCGAACCAAACAACTCCAACTTTATTCTTTTCATTTGCACCTAAGAACTGCTCAATCATGGAATTATGGCCATTTCCGCCATATAAAAGATTGTATATCTGGCGGTCAGAACGACCGTTATTGTTTGGAGCTAAATCACAAGCCATACTGGATGATCGATCAATCACAAACAGCAGATCTACGCCAGTACTCTTGCCTTCCATATCCAAATATAAGCGGTACATATCTTCAAGTTTATCTAGCGAATCCTTATACGTATCATCTAATGTTGTATCTCCATTAGGTTTTCCGTCGCCCAGATAATCAATATACTTATTGTGTACGAAATCAGTATCAACACCCGAAGCAATTGGCATAACAGGATTATCAGCAATGGGCACCCCACCATAGAAATCCGAGAATCCATCTGTCACAAAGGTAGTGGAACCCGTTTCATCAATTAGCGTACTGTCCAAGACTTCAGCACCGGATTCAGTAAAGTGAACCATCACAATAGGAACACCCACTTCTACACCATCTTCATCCAAGAACTGCAAATTGATCTCTACTGGTCTTTCAGGCTGTATCTCAACTCCTTCTTCATCGAAAAATCCAATATTTAAAAGAACCATCGGAATTAATCTATAACCTTCTATTACTCCCTGAGCCTCTTCACTTCTTTCCCCATAATGCTCCGGATCGCTTTCCTCTGTAATCTGCACTACCCTGAACTCAGCATCCTCAGGAATCATAGCAGACGCAGGATAGGTTGCAGTCACCCTGATCGAACTATCTTCATAGACTCTCTCCAAAATAGGAACGATCAGGCATTCATCCGTGTGCTCATGCTCTTCCAGTCCACAGTTCAGTGTTCCTTCACTGTCGCCGCTGGTTACATCTACTCCTGCATAGCAGGCGTCGTTATGGGTATGGGTTACATGTCCGCACCAATATCTGACAAGGCACTCCTCTTCGTGCTCATGCTCCTGCATACCGCAGACCAGGTTATCCTCATCGTCATAACAGCTGTAGCTGTGGGTATGTGCTTCCACGCCGCAGCCATAAACAACCTCTTTCAGGCATTCTTCCGTATGCTCATGCTCTTCCAGGCCGCAGATCAAATTGCCATCTTCATCATAGCATTCTCCGCTGTGGGTATGAGCCTTCTTTCCGCAGAAATACCACTCGTCCTCCAGTGCGCTCAAGTCGCCGGCGGATACATCTGTGCCCTCCACATCGGCAAGAGTCTCGTCAACTGCTCCTTCTTCCCCATCTACTGTTACTTCCTTAAAGCACGCATCGGTATGCACATGCTCTACAGTTTCCAGTTTACCGCAAATCAATTTGCGAACCGTTGTATAGCACTCGTCAGTATGAACATGGCCCAACTGAACTGCAGGAGCGAGAAGGGCATTAACCGCAGGGTCTGTATCTCCGCCGGATACCGGGGATCCCTCTTCTCCATCCGGAGTTCCCATCCCTTCAGGAGCAGCGGCATTTTCTCCGTCTGCTGCATCCACGAAGGTCTCTTCCAGTCCACAGGTCAAGACGAGTTCTTCTGCATAGCACTCGTCCGTATGCACATGCCCCTCTATCTCCGGCAGCTTACAGATCAGCTCGCCCTCCTCGTTATAGCAAAGCTCGTTATGGGTATGGGCAACATAATCAGCCAGCCCGCAGATCAGGGTGGTTCCATCCTCCGCATAGCAGT
>CANPYG010000004.1 GCA_947588205.1 uncultured Acetatifactor sp.
TCCCGTTTCATATTCAAAGAACCGCATCCGGGTATTCGACCTGGACAGCAAGAATATTCCCTGGTCACAATAACTCTTGCCATCGATCCTATCCCCGCTCGCGCCAACCACGGGCTTTGTGGTGTTGGTCAGCGTCATTCCCGCCGGTGCCGGGCGCATCCAGATGCGGGGCAGCAGAAGAATCCCGACAACCAGAAGACAAAACGCCGCCGAGAACCAGACATACCACTCTATTCTTCTTTTTCCCGTAACAGCTTTCATTGGCATCCTCCAACACAATGTGTAACCTTAAAACATGTGTAACCTTAAAACTCTCAATTTAAGTTTAACATACTTAAACTGAGAGTTCAATTGTTATAACCGCTAAAGTTTCCGTCTGTTTTTGTCTAATTGCAACAGTGCAGCCCCGCCATTAAATCCTTCATCGTCCACCCTGCCGATCATCTCTCCATAATAATGACTGCTTCAGGAAGGCTGGTGCTTCAACGCTTTCCGTTTTTGTTACACGTTTTTTTGCTTTTCTTTAACCAGCTTACGCTTTTCTTCCCTAAGCTTCTGCTTCTCTTCCATCAGCCTTTGTTTCTCTTTAGCTTCCTTTTTCGCAGCCTTCGTTTCCTGCTTTACTTCCTTCATTGCCTGCTTCTGCGCCTTTTTCACAATCTTTTTATGAACCTTTACCCTTGCCTTTAACGGTGCGGACGCTTCCGATTTCACCGCATATAAAATATAAAAAAACACGATCGCAATTTGTACGCCACATACAATTTTAGTCTTGTTATCCTCACTCATGATTTCTTCTCCTATACAGGTCAAGCTCCCAGGCAACGCTTTACCGGGATTCTCTCATCTTTCGTCAAACACCTTTTCATTGGATTCGTATGATCTGCTCATACAGCATGATATCCCGATCCGTGAGATTCCTGTTATGGTGATGGTGTCCAAAAAACCATTTCTGATAGCTGCATCTGCTGCGGATCTCCTCAAAATACTCATTCAACTCGTCCTGCACGCATTGTCCTCCTGAATAAATCTCCAGGACAGAAGCCGCCGGGCAATGGGTGACGATGAAATCCACCTTCCATCCGCAGTTTTCCAGATTTCTGCGCCCTTCCTCCATTTCCGTCTCATCAGGCATCTCCTGCGGCCACCAGGTTTCATGCAGAATCCGGTATTCCGCCCTTCTACGATCCAGCTCCTTTTTCCGTATTTTATAGTCCGCTGCGCTGCGGTCCAACACTCCTGCAGAGATATCGTGGCTCCTAGCCCCACCAAAGGTAAAAAAAGTTCTGCCATTCAGGGCAAAGACCTGCCCCCTCATTAAATGAATCACAGACGGCTTGATCCTTTGTATCTTACCTCCACGCCAAGTTTCTACGGGATATTCGGAAAGCAGATCAAAATTTTCATGATTTCCGTCTACCCAGAGCGTAGTGAATGGCTTTTTCTCCAGCCATCCCATCCAGTATTCCTGTTCCTTAGAGCGATCCCAGAAACCGAAATCACCGCAGATGATCACATAATCATCCTTTGTCATCTCCTTCTGCTCCGGGAAGATGTCTCTATGAAATCTTCGGTAGTCTCCATGACAGTCGCCGGTAATATATATCATCGTTTTCTCCCCACTGCATCAGGATATTTGCACCACTTTTCGCAAAACTGCTTTCCGCTGGTGAACGGTCCTCAACAGGCATGGAACTCCATGCGATAAGAATGTCTGCGGCTGCTCCCCGCTGCCAGGCTCTGCACCCCGGTTTTTTCCTTAAGCTCTCCTGTAAATCCTTCATCGTCCACCCTGCCCAGCCAAGGCTCCAGGCACACAAACCTTCCTTCTGGCTTAGACCAGATTCCCAGGGAAGGGAATCCCCCGCACTGCATGGTGATATAAGGCGTCCTGTCCGGCCGCGCGATACGCACCGTGGAAAGCTGACTGTTTTCAAAAATAAGGGCGTCCTTGTCGAACAGGTCATTCGCTATGGGAAGATATCCCCCATCAAGCTTTAACGGATAGCTTACCCAGGGAACCGCGAAACCGCTTTCAGGGCTTACAAGGATATATTCCAGGGTTTCCTTCCCCGGGAACTCCAGATAATACTGATCCCTCGTTTCCTCCGCAGACGCAGGCGTGGTAAAACCGGGATGCCCGCCGATGCAGTAAAGCATCTCTTCCTCCCCACGATTGCAGACGGTCCAGACGACCTCCAGTTCCCTGGCATTACCCGGTACAAATCTGTGGGTCACAGACAACACAAAATCAAAGGGATAGATCACCTTCATGGCGTCATCGGACTCCAGGCGATGGGTGATGGAATCCTCAGTTACGGAAACACACTCAAACTCAGCATCCCTCGCGAAGCCGTGCTGGGTCTTCATCTCATATTCCTTTCCCTCATGTCGGTACACGCCGCCGATCACCCTTCCAACGAAGGGGAACAAAATCGGTGAATGACGGTTCCAGACCGCCGGATCGGCACACCAGATCCGCTCAAATCCTGACCCCTTATCAAAAACACTCACAAGCTCCGCGCCGTGATCATCCACTGTCACCTTCAAAAATTCATTTTCTATTTTATGCTGCGCCATATCCTGTTCCTCCAATTCCTTCCCTGCAAAGCAGTTTTCGTGTTTTCAAGGATAGCAAAGTATATACCTTGATATTTCCCATTATTTACTCTAACATTCTTTTGAACAAAATACAACCAAAATTCATGACGCCCACATAAACAAAAACCGACAGCCGTGAGACCATCGGTTCTTTTATTTCAGTTCGGTTTGTGGCGACTACAGCCTAATATGTAAAGATATTAGTTGTAGTTGTCGATGCAGGGCTGGAACATGCTCTTGTCAATGCCGCAGTTCGGGCAAACCCAATCATCGGGAAGATCTTCGAAAGCGGTTCCCGGTGCGATTCCATGCTCAGGGTCGCCCTTCTCAGGATCATATGTGTAGCCACAGGGATTACAGAAATACTTTTTCATAGTTAAGACTCCTTTCACATTATAACATTATATTTGAAGCCATGCGGTTCCATTAAGGTAAGGATATCACATTTTCATACAAGATTCAATAGGAAATAATCTCATAGCCGTCCTCCGTTACCAGCACCTGAATCTCCCACTGTGCCGAAGGCAGCCCATCCTCCGTATATACCGTCCATCCGTCGGAATCGTCTATATAAATGTCTTCCTTTCCCATATTCACCATTGGCTCAATGGTGAACATCAACCCGGGAGCCATCACCATTTCCTCCCCGCGTCTGGAAACATAGCTTACCCATGGATCCTCATGAAATTCCACGCCTACGCCGTGACCGCCGATATCGCGGACCACGCTGTAGCCATTTGCGCGGACGAAATCATTGATTGCCTGACCCATATCCCCGAGGAAGCCCCAGGGCTTTACCTGTTCAAGTCCCACTCGGATGCTTTCCCTGGTCACATCCACCAGTCTCTTCTTCTCCTCAGAGACCTGCCCGATACAGAACATTCTGGAGGAATCGGAAAAATACCCGTTCAGGATCGTGGACGCGTCAATATTGACAATATCCCCATCCTTCAACACCACATCGGGCGAAGGGATTCCGTGGCAGACAATGTTATTGATGGAAGTACAGACGCTCTTAGGATAGCCCTCATAATTTAACGGCGCGGGAATCGCATGGTATTTCGCGGTCTGCTCGCTCACCCAGCGGTCGATTTCCTCCGTGGTAACTCCCTCCCGGATATGCCCGGCAACATAATCCAGGACCGCGATGTTGACTTTCGCGCTCTCCTTAATCATGCGCACCTGTTCAGGGGTTTTGATCATTGTACGGGAAGGTACGATATGCCTCTGCAGCTGCAGACTTTCCAGGCGTTGGTCAAAGCCGCAATGGCACTGCTTATATTTTCTTCCGCTGCCGCACCAGCAAGGGTCGTTGCGGCCGAACTTTCTGGTATTAATGCTGTAATCGATCGACATAGTTATTGACCTCTCCATTTCCTGCGTCGGCAGGCTTTGCTTTATTATACCTTTAATACATTTGTTTTGCAAGGGAAAAACAATATAGAAAGACCGCCACAAAAGTACCCGACAAAAGTACACCAAAAGCACAAAAGCACGGCAACCGGAGTTTCCCTACGAGTGGACTTTTCAGCAATTTCGTGATAAAATTTAAAAGTCAGCAAAGCAGGAATCGACATTTCCGGATTTAGGAGGGATTGTTTTGGACTTTATCAAAGACGCGCAAATCATCATCCCTGTATTGAGCAGGCTTAATATGACAGTCTACGAAAATGAAAAAAAGGACATACTTGATGATTTTGAGAAGCGTTCCTGCTTTATGCCGGACATGCAGCCTCTTTATACGGCAGATGGTCTTTTGGATTTCTTTTCCAAAAGGGGCGCTGATAAAATCTATGCTGTTACCGACGGGCTGGGGGTTCATTGTGTGATCCTTGCGGCCGGGTCAAAATGGATCATCCTCGGGCCTTTTGTCGTATCAACCTGGAGGGCAAGCGAGGCGAAAAGGGTTCTATCCCACATCGGCGCAAAAGACAACACCTTTCTGCCCTTTCAAAACTATTACTGTTCACTCCCGATGATTGCAGACGAGTATGCCATACGCATCGCCACGGTGCTTTTGGACAATACCGTTGACAATCCGCCCCAGGAAGTAGAGTATCTGGATTTTGGCGGTCAGCAGCCAGAGGATATTTCCACCAAAATATATGAATCCTATGATGAACTGTCTGTAGTGGAACATCGCTATAGGCTGGAGGCGCAGCTAATGGATGCGGTGCGCCAGGGGCAAACCGCTCAGGCACTGAGGATCTTTTCGGACATATGCGCTTGGTCAAGGGGTCTGAAATTTTATTCAGACGGGATGAAGGATCAGATAGCGGGAGTCTGCATCATTCGCACCTTAGTTCGTCATGCAACCCTGCAGAGCGGGCTCGCGCCCGTACTTGTAGATGCATTGAGCCAGGAGTACGCCCAGAAAATGCATGTCATGACTGACAGCGAACAGTTAACGGAACTGACGAGGCAATATATCGCAGCGTTCTGCGCCGCAGTGAGGGAAAACAGAAAAAAGGGAAAATCCCCACAGGTACGGCGGGCGATACAGTACATAGAGGTACACCTGAGCGATCCCCTCTCAGTGGACGGGCTGTGCGCTGCCGTCGGAGTCTCCCGGCAGGGATTTGTCCGCCTTTTCAAAATTGAGACAGGTCTCACAATCAAACAATACATCGCAAAAGCCCGCTGTGAACGCGCAAAGGAGCTTCTAATCAATAAACAGATCCTGATACGCGATATTGCCGGCTATGTGGGCTATGAGGATACGAACTACTTCACACGTATTTTCAAATCGGTTATTGGCATATCCCCTCAGAAATACAAGGAAAAATATACTTTCAAATAAATATGAGTTTGTCCAGGCCGCCACCCGTTTGTGCTAACAGGTGATGGCTTTGTTATGGTACAATTTTTAAGCGAAGTATTAGATTTCTTCATAGTTGTCGAATTGGAGAATCCTTGACAAAATGCTACTTTTGAAATTCAAAATGGAGGAACGAGATGGCAAACGATGTTTTCGGCAACCCAGCCCTCACCCGGCAGAAAACTGCGGCTGAGAGCAAACCCTACGTCCTGCCCCATAAGGACCAGGCATGGCTCGACGAGGTGTACAAAAAGCTCACTGTCAAGATGAAAGCTGAGGCAGAGCGTGTAGGCACCATGATTCCATATACCACCAGAGACGGCAGGTATCACGATCTGGACGTGATGGGCGGACTTGGTTTCTGGACCAACGGCTTCTGGCCAGGTATGCTCTGGCAAATGTACAACGCCACAGGTGAGGAAATATACCGCACTGCCGCTGAAGGCGTAGAAGACCGGCTGAAGGAGCTGTTAATCACTTACGATAGCCTTGATCACGATATTGGTTTCCTTTTTCTCCCTTCTGCCGTGGCAAACTACCGCAAAACGGGGAATATGGAGTCCCGCCGCATCGGTTTACACGCGGCCAATATTTTGGCGGGGCGCTTCAACCCGGCAGGCAATTTCATACGCGCTTGGAATAATGGGCTTTGGGAAGGGCACGAGGTCAGCGGCTGGATGATCATCGACTGTATGATGAACATCCCCATCCTCTATTGGGCGGCAAAGGAACTGAATGACCCACGGTATGAACATATCGCCATAGCCCATGCCAAGACAGCGCAAAAATATATCGTGCGTCCCGACGGCAGCTGCAACCACATACTCGTCTTCAACTCCAAAACCGGGGAATTTATGGATAACCCCGGCGGACAGGGCTACGGCAGCGGCTCGTCCTGGAGCCGGGGACAGTCCTGGGCAGTATACGGGTTTACCCTCAGCTATATGCACACCGGCGATGAAAGCTTCCTGAATACCGCAAAGCTCTGCGCGCAATATTGTATTTCAAATCTGGCGGTCAACGACTGGCTGCCGCTGGTAGACTACCGCGCCCCGGCGGAGCCTGTGAAGTATGACTCCACGGCCGGCATGATCACCGCAGCCGGTCTCCTGGAGCTGGCCAATCAAGTAGGCGAATATGAGAAGGGCTTATACACCAAGGCTGCCATCAGAATCCTCCAAGCCTGCGAGAATAAATTCTGCAATTGGGATCCGCAACAGGATTCCATCGTGGACGGCGGAACCTTCTTCTACCACGATCCTACTGGCGCGAATACCGAGATGCCCATCATCTACGGCGACTATTATTTCATTGAAGCGGTCATGAAGCTCAAGGGAAAGGAGCTTTTTATCTGGTGAAATGTGCGCCGCAAGGCGCACAAATAAAACAAACCGATGGCTCTGGCCCAAAGAAGTCTACGCCATCGGTTTGTTTCATTCAGTTTACTTAATTCGGTTTACTTAATTCAGTTTACTTAATTCAGTTTGCTTAATTCGGTTCGATTAATCGAGCCTCCCCACCACATCCGCAATGGTATCCAAAAAGCTTTCCTCTCCCACGGTATTTAATTTTAGGAACACCGCCTGGCTGCCTCCGGAAGTGATCGCGGTCAGGAAATATTTTCCCCTGCTGCCGGCAAGGGTGACGCTCATACTGACACGATTATTGCCAAACCAGCTATAGCGCTCGTAAACGCGCACTGCGCAGCGGAAATCTCCGTCGGAATAATAACTGCTGTCCTCAAACGATGCGGAAACGCTGCCGTTCATGATAGCATTATGAATAAGGCTTAGAATGCTATCAAAATCACCATGTACCTGCTTCTCAAATTTTGCCATGGATCTGTACACCCCCTATTATGAATAATCTGGAACACTTTGTTTCATCTATACCACTATTATACTTTTATATAGGGCGTTTTGCAAGACGGGGGGCAGGGAAGATATAAAAACTTCATTCCTAGCTTCCCTCTTTATCTCGCTACCTGAAAGTAATTCATCAGAATTTCTTTCATATAATGGTATCTTCTGGCATAGGAATTCTCCACCCTGATAATTTCCAGACGGTGGATACGACAAATTTCATTTTTCTTCTCATCACGCCGTTTCACCACTTCATCTTCAAAATGTTCTTTTCCATCCAGCTCAATCGCCAGCACCGGAATCTCGCTTCTCCCGCTTTTTTCGTAAACCACGAAGTCGAATCTGCCGGAATAGAACAGATCATCATAAGAAATATTGTCCTGAAAGACCTGAGACACCGCAACTTCTTTATGTATAGTAAATCTGTTCTGGCTAAGCCAGATATTCTCCAGGGCATGGTTCAGGTTCTCCAAAAACGCTTCCTCTGTCTGTGTACTGAAAGGCTTCACACCCAATGCACGGGAAGCGGCTGTTTTCTTTGTCACGTTGGCGCGTCCGTTTGTTTTCACATACTGCACCAGCTCGTACAGATCATCCTCATCGCCCTGCTTATGCAGTCTCTCCAGATTTCTGTCGCTCGCCAGAACGATCAACTTATCTTTCGCCCTGGAGGTCGCGACATTGATCAGCTCCTTGTTGTTTTTCAGCCAGTCATAGGTACTGATATGGGTCTGGTCCGTAATGGCGGTAGAAAACAGCACAATGTCCTTTTCATCTCCTTGAAACGCATGCACGGTACCGCAGGTTACATTGTCCACGCCCTCCCTTTCCAGACACTGCTCTATCAGTCTGCGCTGATTTACAAAAGGGGTTATGACTCCTATGGAACGATCCCTGTTCAGGGCAGCGAAACGGGCGATTGCATCCGCTTCCGCAGGAGCGGTATTCTTATAATCCGTCCGCGCATCCGCGATGTCCACATATACCAGGGGTTCAGGCTCCTTACTCTGAGATTGTATCTTTAATTTTTCATTGTAATATTTCTTATTGTTAAAATTTATGATCTTCCTGTTGCAACGATAATGATACCTGAGCAAAACCTCATCGCTGACAGCATCACAGGCTAAATAAGTCTTATAGATGGAGTTTTTGCAGTAATCATATTCCTCCCCCACCATATACTTCACACGCAATTTGCGATTGACGGCTTCGTCGAGGACGATCACAGGATTCAACTGTTGAGGATCGCCCACCAGCATTAAATTCTCGCCACGCAGGATCGGCACAAGAGAAACCGCTGTGTTGCACTGGCTTGCCTCGTCCATAATAGTCATATCAAAATACTGTCTGGGTTCTCCCAGTCTGTGAGCAGATATACAGGTAGTTGCAACAATAGGGAAAATACGCAGGAAGCGTTTTAATTTTTCATCACTGCTTAAAAATTTGTTGAACGCTTCTACTTGTTCGTCCCCTCCCTCCCCTAAAATGATCCGCTTTAAATCTTCATTTTTGGGCTCGTCCAATCGGCGGATATATCTCACAGAGGTATAATAAAGGTATTTCCGAAATTCTTCAGGATCGTCTCCGACCAGGGAAAGGGCATCCTGCTCCGAAACCTCACCTTCTTCCTCTAGCCTTTCATTCACCTGTTGAAGCTGGCGACCTGCAACATCAGTCTGGAAGGGCAGAAGCTGAATGCTGAAAGGAGTCCTGCTGTTATAATCAGTCAGCCTTTCAATCGTCTCGCTCCGCTCTTTCAGATCCAGAATGGTCTCATACTTTTTCAGCAGAGCAGACAACTTCTTTGCACGCTGTGACCGGTTATCTTTGTTGCGATCCAAAGTAGATTCAAAGATTTTAACCGATTGCGTGCTTTCATACAGCCTTCTGATGGTTCCCAAGGCATCCTTTACCTTATCCTGATTGCCCAGGCGGACAATAGGGAACGGAATCTTCCTCCCGCTATAAGTAAGGGAAGAAAGCTTTTCATATACTCCATCAATCGGATGATTGTTATAGGACGCAAAAAGAACCTTTTTCTCATTGAAAAATGCAGTAGTAATCGTATTGATGATGGTATTTGTCTTGCCGCTCCCGGGCGGCCCCTGAATATAAGCCACCGGGTATTTCATGGCATTGTTGATGGCAAGAAGCTGATCCAGATTGATCCGGTTGTCCAAAGGGGTAATAGGATAGGACTTTGTTCTCACCGGGCGGTCGAGCAGATCCCCGAAAAAGGCCTTTATGGGCATAGTGACCTGATCAGTATGGTACATATCAATGATGGCGGCATATTCCTTATGAAGGTCGATGGAAACGTCCATCCCCAGGCCTATGATATAGGGCATGTCATCCACACCCTCTACATTCTGCCGGTTGTATCGGGTGATCTTATCCTTGATCAACTCCTGATTTGCTTCAAAGGATTCCAGCAAATCATAATCCTCAGCATCCAAATACCTGCGGATGCTCTGCTTCACACCGCCATCTAAAGCGAATTCCGTACAGATGGTGACATCCTTTTCAGGAACAAGCATCCTGGCCTTCACATCCAGATTCAGCCTCTTGTACGCAAGGACGTAAAGGCCTTTTGACGTATGGAGGCTCATCACATTCAAGGCGAGCTGCTGAAGCCGCAGAGATCCTCCCTGTTCCCTTTCCCTTTCACTTTTAAGCTGGAAATTTCTCACGATTGTTCGAAATTGTTCTTCATTTAAAGGGTAACCGCCTCCCCGGAAGCTGTCCCCATCCAGGTACTGTACCAGAGAAAAATCTGATTTATAGGGAGTCGTATCCATACGATTACAATCTTCCAGATAATTCAGAATTTTCAGATTGGCGACATTGTCAAATAAAATTTTGTATTTATGGGGGTTCAGGGCGATGTCCCGGACAAGCGACTCATTAACCGGATAAAAGGAACCCTCGATCACCTGGGAGGAAACAATGGAATCTATGTATATAGTGTTGAAGGTTTCGATAGAATATTTCCCGAGATGAAGTCCCTCAACCATCAAGGATTTTTTGCGCAGATTCAGCCCCCGGATGCCAATCCAGTACTTGGTAAGCTGGTCCGACATGTTGCGGTACTCTATGCTCAGCCACTTTCCTTCATGAATCGCTTTGAAAATATCTCGATAGATACTGTCCATATGCTTGGGGACTCCTTGCTTCACTACACATATTTTTCGAACTGACGCTCCCTGCGGGGTGCTTTTCGCAGCATCTTATTCTCGTTCCTCCCAATTTCCTTTAAAAAAGGCCTTCTCCTAAACCTTGGACAGACGATGAATCGATCCTTTTTATTTCCTTCACCTTCAAAATACTTACCATGTTAAATTGCCCTCTTTCAGTTCCATACCTCAGATATTATCCTGGCAAAGTACTTTACCGGACATCTTATATATACTCTTCCCCCGCAATAATCGCATCTATATTTTCTTCAACCATATCCTCTTCTAAATAATCATAGATACTTTTCCAATCCTTATATATTTTCTGCCTTTCCTTATCAGTTAATATATTTTTATCATAAATGTATAAAAACAATAACTCAGTCAAAGTTTTATTGCTTGTGATCATTTTCCCCTGCTCACTATCCCAAATGATCTTTTTCCATAATCTGTGCTTCAGCCAAAGAATTTCTTCCGGGAAGCGCGAAATAATATTTCTAAAACTTTCTCCTCCATTTTCGTGGATTCTAACCACTGCTCTTGTAAACGGATATAAAGCCACAGGGCGGAAGAATATATGTCCTCCATTCTTGTCTCTATACCTTCCCACCTTATTATTATCTTGAAAAAAGAAACCAGGACATTGGTCAAAAATAGCGATCCAATATTCCTTGCACAGCGAAACAAATTGCTTAATCGTTTCATCATCCGGCCTATGACGAATATACTCTGCCATTTTCCTTCTTCCTTTTATAGATTTTCCGTCCAGTCCCACTACCTCTTTATCCTGAATCATTAGCCATAACAATTCTGTATTGCATTCATAATAAGTGATAATAGAAGTAAACGCCGTATCATTGCTTTCAGGCAATGATTTGGTTTTCGTATCAAGGATCTTTTTATCCCCAAACATCTGCTCGTTATCAATCAATTCCCTGGAAACTATAGCAACAATATCATCTTCATCCAGGGCAATAATATCCCGCATAGATACCGGCTTAGCATAACGATTCAAAGTGCTGAACATTCTCCTCGTCCTCTGCATTCCTTCTTCGTCCTTACTATGTCCAATGAAAATAACCGGAACTTTTTCCGTTCCTAATTCAGGATTATCTTTCAAAGCCTGCTTGATCCCCTCCACGCGATGTTGGCCATCTACAGGGAAAATCTTCTCTTCACCAGATAAAGTAAGTACTCCCATATCTACATTTTCCCTTAATCCCTCATCATCTATCCGGATTTCATTCCACATAGGCTGTCCGTCATAAACCGCTAATATCAGCGCATTAAAAAATCTTTCCTCTTGAGTTTCAATATATCGGGCAATGCTTTTATAATTATCTGTAATACTTCTTTGTATCATTTCACATAACAAATTAGATTTATGCAATTCATCATTAATCGGCCTTACATATTCATTCACTTCGTCAAATGATAATGCAGATACATAATATACCCATATTCCCATCTGTGACCTAATTGCAGGTATCCTTATTCTATCCATAACTTTTCCTCCTTAAAATGCTGGTTTCGCAGGCATAACATTATAATCAGGTATCTGTGTATTACACGGGGGAATAATCACACGTATCAGTTCTCTTTCAACAGCCTCAATTAGTTCATCATCCTGTAAAGGCAAGTAACTAAAGTATAGCTGCGCTCCCCACAACTTCCTCATTGTTAAAAGTTCTGGCCTGGTGTCAGTAAAATATTCCTTGCAACGTTTTCTCAAACTATAACTGGTCTTTTTCCGCGCCCTGCCTATGTACATAATATATACATGATACTTTGGAATTATTTCCGGTTTTAGGACAAAAAGATACACACCTCCCACATCATTGGGTACTGTATCTACCTCTTTATTCAATGCCGTTCCATCATCATTCATGTATTTTATCGTTTGCCATTCTTGAGAAACTATCCGTTTAATATCCGGATTAACACTGTTCCAACAATCAATGTTCAATTCAAAGTTCATCTTCAGCAATTTATGCCTGAAACACATATCGACATATTCTGACATTGTCTTTCACCTCTCATAAACACATCTCTCAGTTCAACCCTAAACCAGGCAATATGTAAAGCATTGTCTGGTTTGTATATGTATTCTAAAAAAACAGAAATCGGAAACATGATTCCATTACTCTCCACGTATAAATTTAAGCATTTCCTCTGGATTCATTCTGGAAATATCTTCACGTTCAGCTTCTTCCCCTTGATCATACTCATCCTCATCTTCAAAATCATCCTCATCTTCAAAGTCATCTTCTTCCATAACATCTTCTTTTGCAAGTTCCATCTCCAGTATCGTCCACTCAAATTCAGCATCATCTTCATCAAGAATATCCAATATTTCGTCTTCCGTCGATAATTCATCAAGGAAATAGTCATCTCCATATAAATCAAGATAATATGCCGAATTAACCCTATGCGTTTCTTCCCGGTCAATCTTAGTTATGGGCACCATGGTGCCATCCCAGTCTACAACAAGGGATTCATATGCCTCGACATCTTCACATCCATAAATCAGATATATCTTGCTTTCCCGATACCTAACATATGGTCTGGCAATAGCCCAGAGGTAATCCTCGTAGAGCTTTCCAAAACTATCACTTGAAAACAAGGAAAAATCAATTTCCAATATCCGGCTCAGTATTTCACGATCTGTTCTTTCCCCAAACCAATCAGAAATAATTACTTCCCACTTCTTCCATTCATTCACAACGGTTCCAACAAAGGCAATATCCTGATTAAAGCATACTACAAATAATATATGTCTGCCGTACACCCTCCTAAACAACTTATATATATCGTATGCCTTTTCATTCCGCAAATAGGGATTGCCCGTAAGCAATACTGAAATCATTTTTAGTTTACGAAAATGACCATTCATAGAAAACATAGCAATTTCTTGACACTCTGCAAGAATTTTCCGATCAGCAGTACTGAAATAACGAGAACAATCAGACTTTTCATAAAGAAAACTTTTCCATTCGCATACATACTCAACTTGAACTGGAAAATTCAGCATATGCAGAACGTTTTCAAGAGAATTCGCCCAGTTGTTAATGTCAAGTATATGAAATTCTCCTATAAAGTCATCAACAACCATTTGACGAATTCTCCCCTTTTGTTTCCTTGCATTGCTTTTATCCCTGATTCAACAGGCGTTTTATCTTGTCCTCGTACGATACGCCATCCATACTATTTTTGAACTCTCTTGAAACTTCAAAAGCTTTTCTGATATAATCATCCCGTGAAGTACACTTAGTTGTAAAGGCATTGTACATATACTCTATACCACCTCTCACATAATCATTAAAGGTGTCAATGCACTTCTGAAGTTCTTCTTCCTTGTCAGGATTTGCATCATACCTAAAAGCACGGTCAAGGCGTTCTTCCGTGGTAATGTTTTCATCATCCAGTAAAGTGATCAATCGATATAAGAAAACACATTCCATCCGGTGTGTCGAGAATGCATCTGCGTATATTCTTGCTCGATCGCTTGACTCATTATCTTTTTCATCTTTTTTAGAATACAAATATCCAAAAACGGCTGCATTCATGTAAACATCAATGTAATCGTCGAATAATTTCGCATCTTTCACCAAAAACTTCAAATGTGTTGCATGTTTTCCTGTTATGGTTAAATCATCCTCAAAAAGTCTTGTTGCTTTTTCTTTTTTTGCCATAACCGCCGCCCCCCTAACTAATCGTTGAATATGTATCGCTATGTTTTTCAAGCGTATACATCTGATTTACTCTATCCAAAATAACCGGCTCGGCATATCTCCAGTCTTTCATCATAACAAACATGATTACTTGCTCTGCCACCATTGGCAACTCACGAGAAATATTCCTAATATGCACTTCATCTGCATTGGAGAAAGGTGCATCCAAAATCAAAGGATAGGGCTCGTTCTCCAACTTGTCTCCATCAACTTTTAATGCCTTATCCTTTGCCAGATCCACAAGACCTGCAATAAAGGCAAAGTTTTTAACTCTTATCAAACCCTCTGATTCACCGGATATAACCTTCTCATGTGTCTCAGGTATTATAGAATAAAGCACTGTCTGATACTTTTCATTAATCTCTAGCAATCTTTCACCGTGATACATTCTCTGAAAAATCATGTTTACACGTTCTTGCAGCTCAGAACGAATCTTTCTTTCTTCTTCGATATAGTATTCCTGTAACCATTTCAAAACCTTCCTTGTATAAGCTAGATACCTTCTGATCTCTCTGCCCTTTTCCGATTTTGCGCTCAAATTATCATATATCTTTTTAAACCTCTCCTTTCGGCTATTTACTTCCGCAATCTTTGCGATGGCAAGTTCTTTTACTTTTGTTTTTTCTTTAATCCTTTCTTTCACATCATTAAGCTCAATCTGATACTTCCTTGCATCATCTTTTCCTTCAATCTGCCTCTCTATATCTGCTATTTCATCCTCCCATTCTTCTATTCTCTGTCCAAATCGTAGGATATTAGCGATTCGAGCTTGGACAGTATTAAAGAAGCGATCATTTGCATTGATTTTATTGTACCTCTGAATGTCTTTCTTGAAATTTTTGATGGTCGTTCCAATTGATTCCGGAGGAACAAATTTAATCTGTTCCATCAGATGAACATATGCGGCATTTCCATCAACAATTTCCGCCCCGCATAAACACCTGCCGTTCTTTATCAATTCCCTAATAGTATTAGCGGTAACATCAGAAATACCCTTATCATCAACCTTTGCTTGTTCTAGGAATTCCATTGCCTGACGATAAAGTGGCTGAGCAAAAAACCAAACTGAATCATCACCGAATAAAATTGGAAAGTCCGAATACATTTCTTCAACCGCACTTCTTTCACTCTTAATATTACGATTCAGCCTGTCTTTTTTCGTTTGGAGCTCTGTGGTGGCTTGCAAATCTCCTATTTTTCTTTCGAGACACTCTTTGCGGCTCTCATAATCATCGATTTCGCTTTCAGCATTGTCCCGAATACTTTGCTGATATATACACTCTTCCTCAGCCTTCTGAACTTCTTCTAGCGCATCTGCCGCCTTTGAATCATCATTCTCTTTTAGTTCCCCATAGAATGAGCCTATAACAGATTTTTTCGTCTCTTCTTTGCCAAGATGACCTATAGCATTTTCCAAAACTGCAAGCCCCAAAAGTCCCTTAACTGCAGCTGATAAATCGTTTCTTCCCGCAACATTCTGAACGCGTTCCGTGTCAAAGAAAAAATATCCCGAAAGATCCTCTGGAAGAATAAGGTTTATTACACTCTTCATATCCTCATCTTTTTCGATATATTCAGTCTTCCCTATTGATAAATCCTTAAAACTAACCTTTAACTGGGCATCGCGATGAATTACTGTGCCATTTACCTTAAGATAATCTTGTTTCCTCGTAATTGTGTAATCATGACCCTTGTGCTCTAAAACTATCTCTACCAGAACCTCTATAGGATTATCCCCATTATACATAGCAGATGACAACTCCAGATTAAGCAAAAAATCAGGATTATCATTAAATATGGCTTTACCATAAAAACACCAATTAAACATTTGAAGAAGGGTAGTTTTGCCAAATGTATTATCGCCCAAGATTATTGTTACGTTTTTTTGTGATTCACAAGGAAAAACTATTTGATTTTCACCCTTAAATTGCCGAAAGTTTTTATATCTAAGAGATTTAATTAACATCTTCTATCCCCCTATAATTTACCGTTGACCACATCTTTTATAGTTTCTCTTATTTCCGTTATCATATCTTTGTCACTATAGTTCTTTGTTTTGGAATTCTCATACTCTAGCTTAAGAATCTTATATTTAATCTCGTTAAGCTTTTTTTCATTGATTTCCTGTTCATCGTTAATACTCATTAATTTCATCCTCCTCTAAATTAATTCCGTAGTTTTCTATCAGGCTGTATATGTACCTATCCGCAACACTTGTATTCTCAGCAAGATTTGCGAAATCTCTCATTCTCATAATTTCTCGCCTTACTAATGATTGCGACAATCTTACAGTCTCTTCATCATATTCGTTTACTCTATCCAGTGGCAGTGGTGACGTCACAAAATCATATATATCTGAATGTGTTTTCCCTTTATACTTTCTTAGTACTCTTCCACGCCTTTGTATATATTCTTTTGGATTAGTACTACTTGCCAGGATAAATGCTTTATCTATGCTCGGTATATTTACACCTTCATCCAAACACCGTATCGCAATCAATGCCTGCAACGATTCACCTTCATCAAATTCCTTTTTAAGTTTTTCCCTTAATTCTGCATCTTCTTCCGAGGTAAACTTGGCTACTTTCATTTGCAATTCGTTTCCCAGCAACTTTGTTACAATATCTACCTGCTTCTTTTCTTCTTCTGGTGGTCTGTCCTCCTCATAATCTATGTCCTGCATTGTCGTTGCACCACAATATACAAGAATATGATTCTCTTTCGTATGCTTTCTCATTTCAGATAATAACTGTTCTACCTTCTCCCGAGCCGATGCCACTAATCTTGCACGTTTAATCAGAAGCATCTTTGCATAATCGCTGGGTTCCTTATCTTTGCAAGACATCATAGCTTTCGCAATCTGTTTAGATAAATCAAGATACGCTTCCAACTCATCATCTTTAAAGCTTATCAATATTGGATGGTAATAATATCTAACAAGCATATCGTTATCGATTGCTTCCTTCAAGGAATACTCAATACACTTATCACCAAAATAGTCGAATAATTTTTGCGTTCCATAGTCATCGCCGTGTCTTTCGAGCGTGGCAGATAAAGCCAAGCGATAAGGAATAACTTCATCTAGATATTTACTTGTCTTTTCGGCACCAAAATTGTGCGCTTCATCAACCACCAATACAGCTTGTGCCTTTACGTGCGTTATGTTTTTTTGTACAAATTCCGAAATATATGTATCATTCGTAAATATCGCACACATATACTCCGATAAGCCAAGTTCAAGTGAAAGGCAAGCATCCCTTAATCGCGATTTCCATTTCTTTTGGTTTGAAGCCGAATGACATATGATCGGTTTCATACCAAATGCATTAATATCTTCCACCCACTGCGTAACTAAATGTTGATAAGGGCAAACTATAAAAATAGCCAGAGGTACTCTCCGCTTGGAATACAATCTTACGATTGCAGCTAAACCCGTATAAGTCTTCCCTGTACCCGTTGCCATATCAAAGATTCCAATAAATCCTTTGTCAGCCCAGCAGTTTATTGCATCTTCCTGGTATTGACGTATCTTAATCCATTTAGGTATACTTGGCGCATTCTGTACTAGCGTTTCTACATCCATTTCTTTATCATTTCTCGCAATGTTTTTTGCATTTTCTACTTCTTGATGATCAATACATTTACTTTTTCTATACTCAAAAAGTCTCTCCCGAGCTGCTTCAGGGAAATCCATAACGGTCATGTGCGGTTCATAATTTTCCCATATTGCCTTAAACGATAATTGTTTGTTCATCACACGTCTGGCATCAGACCCACCTTCCCATGATTTGAAAACATCTATCGATTCACAGTTATGCATAAACGCTGTGGCGCTCTCGTTCATAGAGCCCGAAAAGGCTATGACATTACCTACATCATCATATATTAAGCCCACCTTCTCATGATACATTCCAATATGATTGTCATCTTCAAGTATTGCTATTTTTATTTCTAAGATTCCTGCTGCGATAAGATTAATCAGATAGTTCATGCGCTGCTCTTCATAAATACCTTGCGGTGCAGTTATCGCTTCAAGTAATCTTTCCTTAATTACTTCATCCCGAAGCTTTATACCTTTTTCTATAGCCTCAACATCATCCTCGGATAATTTTGGGGAAGCGACTAATTCTATAGTTCCACCATTTTTAACAAGTCCAGAAATACCATCCGATATTTCAATCAGCGCAGAGGATGAGAAAAAACCTACTGCCCTCTGATATTTCTTTGCACAGCGAAGTAACGGTATGTAAAAATCTCCGACAATATCATCCTGCAGGGATCTATATTCTTCTTTTATTTCAATATCTGTAAAATTCACGCCATTATCCCCCCTCTACCAATCAGATTTCCCCAACGATTTCTCCAATCGCCCTAACCACTGAATCTATATCTTCTGTCCTAACAAACCTTCCGACGCTTACCCTCACAGTCCCCGCGTAATCCTCATCTTTCAGCCACTTATGCACAAACGGCGCACAATGATAGCCTGTCCTAACTGCAATATCGTAATCCTCATCCAGAATCAGACCAATATCTTCCGCTTTATACCCTTCAACATTCAAAGATACCATTCCAACCCTCACATTTTCAGGTGGAAGATAAAGTGTTACATCGTCTATTTTCTGTAACTCCTGAATTAAATACTCTGTTAATCGTTTTTCGTCTTCATAGAATTCTTTCACATGAACTTCATCCAACGCTGCCCTTAAACCAGCTATGGCTACAATATTCTGGCTGGAAGATTCATGTTTTTCCGGGGATTTCTCCGGCATTTCTAAATTCAGGGAATCACTTCCTGTTCCTCCAACAATAAAACCATTCAATTTTATCCCATTTACATCTATAAAACCACCGATCCCCATGGGTCCATACAATGTTTTATGCCCGGCAAAAGCAATGAAATCAGCTCCGATTTTTTTCGCATTTACTTCTACTACGCCCATTGATTGAGCTGTATCCAAAACCGTAACTGCGCTATATTGCTTTGCAAGCCGGAATATCTGTTCAACCGGTAATATATACCCTGTCACATTACTTACATGGGTACAGCAAACACATGCCGGTATCTTTTTGGAAAACAGATATTTCAGTCTTTCAACATCAATTTCAAGCGTTTCACGATCTAGAGGGATCTCTATGACCTGAACATTCTTCTTTTTGCAGAGCAGATGAACTGTCCTGGCAACTGCATTGTGTTCATAGGGAGATACATAAATGTTATCTCCCGGAACCAATGATAATCCATTTAAAATCTCATTTATGGCAATTGTAATGGATGGTGTAAATACTACCTTCGCGCTACCGGGGGCATCTACCAACGACAATAGCTTTCCTTTTGTCTCATCTATCAGCTTTGTTGCCTCTCTTGCTAGTTTATAAGAACCACGTCCTGCATTAAAAGACAAATTGCGATTTGCATACTCCACTGCCTGATAAACGCTCTCCGGCTTTGGGAAAGTAGTCGCTGCATTATCCAGATAAATCATAAAATCTCCCCTTGCAATTAACCGATTATTTTTTCAATCAATTGAAGCATAATTGCTACTCTGTCATTTACACTTAAATCACTAAAATCTTCCAAAGTATCTTCTAAAACATTTTTTAACAATTTACCAACACCATCTCCGACAGGCTCATAATAGCATTCAATCGTCCTATTTTTTTCGCCAATGAAAGAAAGTTTCTGCTTCCCTTTGGCGGAATCATCCTGTATGGATTCTACCTCTCGTTTTATCCGTTCTAATTGGAGCTTAAACTCTTTAAACGAATCCTCATTCCAATTCTCAATATAAACGTCTGTTACGACCTTTGCAATTCGTTTTGTAATCTCAAAATCATCATAAACGTTCAACTTACTCAAACATGACATAAACTCTGTAATTTTTCCATCTAATAAGCCATGCTTTGCTGTCGCATTTTGCTTATTATACCATTCTTTCAAAACATGATACAAATCTCCAATCTGTTGACTACCAAAGATTTCAAATATATACAGCGCGACATTCTTTAGGAGCCATTCATAATAACCGTCAAAAGCTTGTTTACACTTTTCAACAAGATATGCTGTATTATCTAAGTCTTCTTTACTCTGGAAAAGCTCCGGAAGCTGTTCAAATAAAAGCTCATATGGATTTGCATCCGTTTTTTGAATGATGTTTTTGAACCTGCCAAGATATCCTTTTACTTCTTCCAAAAGTGCATACCCTTCAAATACAGGCAGATTTCTCGATACTTGAGGGAGTGCCCTAAACCATCTTTGCATACAGATTAAAATATTACTGAATCTAAAATCCGTAAGATTTAAATGATTCTCTATAAAAAACATATCCTGAAGACTTTTTACATAGCGTTCCTTTTGTAAACTTTGACCAGAAACAAACAGGCTGTAATCCTCTGCATTGTCTATCATATTAATAACAATGTCCGAAGAAATCTGCACTTCCATTTTTTTAAAATATACAACAATATCCTCTTTTCTGCGGGACAACACGTATGCAAAATATAAAGGAATTACACCCATCCTCATGCCATATGGCCTGCCTGTTAATTCTTTTACCAGCTCTGAAAGCAATCTTTTCTGGTCAGAGCAGCTTTCGATAAAGGCATCCATTAATTCCAAAACATGCCCCATATTTTCATCAGGGGTACCACACAATATATTTGTCACTTTAAACAAAGACCGATATAATGTAGCTTCTTGACTAGACCCAGCATAAAAATTTTCATTATCCGTATGTTCAAGTATAGCCTTAATAATGACTCTTCTAGATTTTTTAGTGGGACCAGTTTCAATCGACCTACGGTTAATAATCTCATTATTGATAATAGGAGTTCTCGGATAAAGTATCCTACAGACTCTGTTTACGGCTATTTCTTCTTGCTCAGCCTCCATTTCCGTTATTTTTGTTCCGTCATAGAATATGGTTTTACATTCTTCTTTTGCCGTATAGATTGCCTCTAACGCACTATATAATTCTTTCGCCAGGTCTTCCTCCAATATTGGTATCTCGCGAGCCAATACTTCATAATTCTCAAGGAATAGACTATTTTTTTTCAAATCCTGTAAGATTTCATAATCCCTTGCCTGTTTCAACAAGGTAAACGGCAAAGATGAATAGCAAACAACTATCCTGCTATCTTTAAAAGTTTCTAATTTATTTTTTACTTCATTATACTTATTATCTTCCTCTAACGAATATAAAGAAATAACTTTTCCATCTGCGAACTTGCTTCCATCAAAGAACGCATTGGGATCTGCAATATTTAAGAAATCCCCCTTTTCCATATATTCATGCCGAAAATACCTTGTCATTTTCATCTCTTGATTATATCTTTTCGGTATAATATAATAACGATCCGTTATACTCAAAAATACTTGAGACAAGTTGACATTATTTCCTTTTAAAATCCGACGTTCCTTAATCTCTTTTTTTAATTCAGAGCCAGCTCTGGTTTTAAACATATAGTTATTGGTCGAACCCTTTTTGTAAATCAACTGCATTTCTGTCAATTCTCCCAATACCTTTTCATATTCTA
The DNA here is from genome assembly GCA_947588205.1 of uncultured Acetatifactor sp. Lineage (GTDB taxonomy): Bacteria > Bacillota > Clostridia > Lachnospirales > Lachnospiraceae > Acetatifactor. Next base: position 21,722 of record CANPYG010000004.1, read on the forward strand.
CTACATTAGAAGCCAGCCATAATACTTTTTCACTGGCAGGCATTTCTTCTTCTTTATTCACAATCAGAATAAGCGCCAGTGTTTTTAAAAGGCATTTTTGATCCTCTGTCTGGCATTTAGAAACAGCATACTCCGCATTTAGCCATTCATTGTGTATAAATTCATTATTTACATCATTTTTAAAAAGGTTGCTGAAATAATCATAAATCAAGTCAGCACCTATAATCCACTTATCTTCCTCCCTATGGGTTTCTACAAACCTTGCCATACTATACCGTTCGTTTTTAGAAATAAAAGTAAATAAGGTTCTCTCATTCTGCGCTACCTTTTCGCTGATATTAAGGAGCAAATATGCCCCTATGGGATTCAGTGGGTAGCAGCCCCGCAACAAGATACTCCTAAAATCTTCACGGCTAAAATTAGTTTTAAAGGGGGGTAAGGCATAATATTCTCCAAGAATTCTGTCTCCTAAATAAGCCTGGTATTGGGGGATTTTTTTTATACGATCATCATCTTTTATAATTGCATTTTTTATCAGTTCATAATTATTTTTCGAAGATGTAACAAACAACTTTTCTGTAATTCTGCCTTCAATTCCAGTGAAAGAATTGATGATATCTTGGGACAAATACTTCCCATACTCTTTTATGCTTTTATGAGCAACCATAGTAATATGAATCTGGGCGTCATGAGAATCTGCTGCCAGTTCGCATATATCCTGCAATAACTTCATATTATTTCCCGCAATTGTATGGTCCTGGCCTTCGATAAACTTGCTAAATTCATCAAAGACAATATAAAGCCCTCCAAAATTATATTCTTGATTTAATCTTTCCGCTACGCTCTTGTACAATGGCAACACCCCAGAGGAGGCCATAGGGGTAAAATCCCCGCCTGAAGTAACCATAGAGTATATTCCAGAAAAAATATCTAGCGCCGTCTTATTATACTGATGCAGATCTGCAAACATCTCATCCGAAGTCTTTTCAAATCCTTTTAAAATCAACTGATATTTTTCATAGGTTTCTGGAAAATTTTCTTTCCAATCTATAATCTTCCTTATTGCAACAGAATAATAAGTATCCGGAACCAGATCCTCTAGCCCAAAACGCTTCAATGCATCATGCAGGGCATACAAAAAAGCCTGATTTAAATCTCCCTGCGTACTCATAATAATAACAGGCAGAAATTTTCTTTTCTCATTCCATACCTGCCATATCAATCCGCTTAAACTTTCTCCTGCCTCATCAACATTTCGAATTTTTTTAACTAATTCAGCTATAATTTCTTGGTTTTCATCTGTTCTCTCTAATGAGAGAATCGCCAACAGCACCAACAGTAAATGAGATTTCCCTTTACCATAAGGACCTATTAGCAAAGTTGCCTGCTCCCGGTTTTCATATACCATCCTTAAAAAATCATCTAAAATTCTTACAGATGAATTTGTGGGAATATAACTTAATATTTTATCTTTCTGATTTAAATTTAAATAAATATTAACTGCATTTTTGAAGTTACCATTTAATTTTATTACTTCACTAAGATTTCTTAATTCCATCATAATCTCACCTATCTATGGTTAGTATAGTACTCTTCGGCAATTTCTTCTGGTATAAAATCCTTTAATTTATATAACATATTAAGGCCAGCAGTTCTATCAACCCTCACATATCCCAAGAATTCCAATTTATCCAAAAATTCATCAATTACGACCCTAGGAATCTGGTAAATAGCTCCCACACTCCTATCCCCAAAAGCAACAGAATCTATACTTATCGACTCTTTTTCGTACAGCAGATAAGATAATTCATATAAAACATTCCATTCATTAACTTTTCTTCTATCGGGATGGGATTTAATATATTTTTCTCCACTTCTTTGAATAAGGCCCAACTGTACCATGGCCGAGACATTTTTTTCTTCCGGATCCCATTCGCCCCTTTCCTTGCCATACATAAGCATAATCATTTCAATATCCATCTTTAAAGAATTATCCGAGAAACTGTCACTGCCTATATATTTAATTAATTCATGCCGTATCACATGAAAAATATCTTCTTTATTAAATTCCTCCATATCACAACGATTAAAGAATAAATACCACGTCGTTGCCTCCTCTATGTTCTTCGCAATATACGACTGCAAAACCCATAAAGTAAAAACATCCTCAAAATAAGGGTCATATTTTCTAATAATCTTGGCGATATCCGTTAAAAAGGCTCCTTTGGGGCTCTCTTCTATCAATCCAAAAGCTCGCAACCAATATCGGATAGATTTTACCATGTTAGAACCTACGCCTAAAGTATCTGCTCCGTCTTTACTCTGAAGGATTCTGGGATTCTGCTCCACATACATAATTCCCTTGTCCAACCATCCATCCCGCAGATAAAACTTTTCATGTCCTTGCAACCGATATTTTCTGTCGCTTTTTTTCATGACTAACCTCTCTTAATACATAATACTTTTCTCATATAACATCCGGCATCAAAATGCCCAATACATTCCGCACATCTTTTGCACTTCTCATCATCGATCCGGTAACATACCTTTCCATCTCCTACATCCTTAACGCTGATCGCATCGAACCTACAGACACTCTCACAGGCCTTACAGCCCATGCACATCTGATATTTTGTTAGCTGACACTTTACCTTTCCTTCTACGCCGGCTATTGTCCTGGCTCTAGCAAGACTTTTTGTTTTGATGATGACTTTTAACTTATTACTGCCTATCCTTCCCTGAAGAACTAGCCCCACTTCTCCTTTTGCATTTAAGATATAGACTTCTCCAAGCCTTTTATTTCCCAAATCTTTGTTAAGGTATCCAAAGGGTTTGAACAATTCATATAATTCTTCACTGATAGGTCTTTGCAGCTCATAATTAAACGCATTCTCCTCGGTGGCACAAGGAGCAAAGGAAACCACAGATTTCTGTGCCATCTCCAATCCATTCCCACCCTGTCTGGCCTTCCAGAAACCTCCGTCTACATACCGTTCTGGATCAGGTTTCCCTATCTTAACTGCAAAATCTATCAAAACACTTCTCCAGTGGGAATACTTCTCATACATATGTACTTTGGAAAGGAATTCTGACCATTCGCCATTATTAGGACAGCACCAACACCCGACCCTGGAATATCCCAGTTTATATGCATCATTAAAATCAATCTTTGTAGTGAGAATATAGAGCCAGACATCAAAATCTATCCAATCAATGATGGGAGATACCACCGTCTGCTTCGTAATCTTAGGACTTTCACTCTCTCTTTCGTACTTACTACGGCTTACTGACTCATTTCTGCGAATTCCATAAAACGTTAAAATATTGTTTTTATCTTTAAAAGCAGATGAAATCGTTTTCTGAATCGCACCCGTCTTAAAAACAGTACAGCACCATCTCATAAGTCTGGAAGGCGGTCCTACAACCTTACATAACTCTTCAAAGTTCTTTTCACGATTTTTTGCGGTCAGAATCCGGATCCCTTTTGATTCCTCATTCTGCGGGAACCGCTTCCTATACTCCAATGTGGTCGGGAACTCCAATGTAGTATCCCCAAAGATATGCAGAACCTTGTTCGTGCCCAGAGCCTTCGTTACCAGATGCGATGTAACCGTAGAATCTTTTCCGCCGCTGAAAGACACCATCATATCTTCTATTGGGTATTTATCCTTATAACTCTGAACAAATCGGACGGCTTCCTCATCAATAAAATGGAAACGATCCCGATTGGCCGAAACGAATTTTTCTACCATAGAGTCAAAATAAGTTCGGTTTATCAGCGGAAAAAACTCATCATATTTCTGCTTTATCTCAAAAATCCTTTCCAACGGCCACGCATTTATTTCTCCTATTTCCAAATGGTACTTTTCACCATTTACAATATAAGCTCCATTGCCATACCAGACTGATGCATCATCAAAGCACAGAGGATTTTCTTTTTCTAAAAGTAAAGCAACAAGCAATTTTTCTTCTGGGAATACCGGTCTCACATCCGTAGTTACATATAACCCTTCACTGCCACAGCAGGGGCATACTTTCTCAAAAATTGGAATATTGCAATTCCTACACCAATATATCGTTGTTGACACAATTGTCTTAGCCCTGCAATTTTCCTTAATGCACTCTGTTCCCTTCATAGGAACATTGCACACGGGGCATATGGATTCTAGCATTTTATAACCTCTGTGATATTTGATAAAACATCTATGATAATGTGGCTCAATGTAACAGTATGTGTTACGCAACTTTACGTATGTACAATAAACCATTTTCAGTATATATCATTTCATGCGTTTTTTCAACACCCTTTTCTGACTCCATCCTCTGACTTCATCATTCTCTTTATTCTTCATCATTTTCATCATCATCCTTTTCCAGCTCCAACTCCATCTTGTCAGTTCCGAAAAAATATTAAGGATATGCTGCCGCTTAAATTTTATTCCGCTCCTATCATCAAAAAAGTTACATATATCAGCACTCAAAAATATGCACAAAAACATACCGCAAATTTGATGACAATTTACCTGTTTCAAATTACTGTTTTTCTATTGACAAATCTCTGGTATCATTATATGATAGCTGTACAAAGAAATATTCAATTCAACAATGTATTGGAAGTGAATATTTGAATAGGATATTTTAAATGAATAGCGTCTCAATTTTCTAATTATCTGTTGTTTATGGCGAATCTGCCGTTTTCACCGGACATTAGGCGAATAAAATAACGGCAGAGGTTTCCGGACAGCGCTGCATGGTGCGTCAGCTTACCCGAAAAAATCTACGTGACTGCACACAGACCGCCTCTGCCAGAAAAAGGAGGTTTTTATGGGCAGGATCAACGATGTTATGCTGGGCTATCTGAACGACAATACCCGCTTTGCAGATCTGTTCAACGGCTGCTGTTTTCATTCGCCGCTTAAGGAACTGTTTGAACTGCTCCCCTACCGCAGGGATAAGAGGGCTTTATTTAAAATTCTGTCGGATAACCCGGTTTACCGGACTCTGGACTGGGAAACCGCAGAGGCTGCAGCCGAACTGATCGGGGCAAAGAATTTCCTGGCTGCAAGAGAGAAATATGAAGAAGGAGGAACTTACAATATGTGTACCGCTATGAAAGAACTGATGGAGGACAGCCGGGCTGAAGGATTTGAAGCCGGGCTGATGGAAGGCAGGAGTCAGGGGCTGGACCAGGGCATTAAGCAGGGGCTGGACCAAGGGTTCAATCAAGGCGTCCATCAGGGAAAACTGACATTCCTGATTGAAAAGATTTGTATCAAAATGCAGAAGGGCAAATCCCCTGAAGTTATTGCGGACGAACTGGAACAGGATCCCGCCGCCATAGCCCTTATCTGTCACGAAGTACAGAATTCCGCCCCCGATTATCACTATAGTAAAATTGCTGCCAGGCTGGATGCGCTGGGAATCATTTTAACGTAAGGAAAGTTCACAACATTCCTTTGGAACAGTCTCCCTTTCCTGCGCTTATAAAATGACTTTCCCTCCGTCCACCACCAGAATCTCCTCAATGGGTATCTGGAATACCATTGCCAACACAATCAGATTATCCACTGTGGGAAGGGCATCCCCATGCTGCCACTTGTAGATTGCCTGGGGCGTTGCAAAGCCAAAGATCTCCTGCAGCTGCCGCACGGTGATTCCCTTGCTGCGTCTTAACCTCTCAATATTCTCGCCTGTCTTGATCATATCTATGATCGGCGTCTTAAAAATTGTTCCCATAATCCGGTTCCTCCTGTCCAAATCCCGTTTCTTCCTTTAAAAGCATCTCAAAAGCTTTTTAACAGATCCATCGGGCAGGAGCTTTTCTGCCCTTTATTCCGACGCCTTAAAATTATAAACGGGCTTCATCACGTCAATGACAGTGACCGCCTCAGTGATCACATCAATAATATCCTCCAAAGATTTATAGGCCTGGGGCGCCTCGTCCAAAGTCGCCAATCCCACAGATGTGGAATAGATTCCTTCCATGGACTTTCGGTACTCCTCCACATGGAGCTGCTCCTTTGCCATGCTTCTGGACATAAGCCTTCCCGCACCGTGGGGCGCTGAATAATTCCACTCTGGATTTCCCTTGCCAATCGCCAGCACGCTCCCATCCCTCATATTGACGGGAATAAGCACCTTCTCCCCTTCATGGGCGGCGATAGCGCCCTTTCTCAGAATCATTTCCTCCGTATCAATATAATTATGGACGGTATGGAACGCTTCACCTCCCACAAGTCCGGTACGCTCCAGCAATATCTCCGCAATCTTCTCCCTGTTTCTTCTGGCAAACTGCTGACAAATCTCCACATCGTAAAGATAGTCCTGCAAATTACTTCCATACAGATAACACAGATCCTCCGGGATCATCAGCTCCTTCTTTTCCCAGGCGAGATTCTTCAATGCCTCTTGAATCTCCTGTCTGCGCCCTGCAGCTTTATACTCCGCAATGAGGGCATCCTTTTTTGCAAAATACTCCTCTTTTCCGGAATGAAGCTCCACTGCAAGTTTCTGATAATACTCCGCAACCTGCTTTCCCAGATTCCGGCTTCCGCTGTGGATCACCAGATAATGGGTTCCGTCCTTTGCACAGTCCACCTCAATGAAATGATTGCCGCCGCCCAGCGTGCCCAGGCTGCGCTCTAAACGTCTGCTATCCCTAAGACCGCGATAGCACTTAAGGCCGGTCAGTTCAAACCGCTCCTGCCTGCCTTCCCACACCTTTGTTCCGGAAGGAACGAAATGAGCCGCTTCATCCAGCCTTTCAAAATCAATCTCCCCCTTGCCAAGGTTTACGGTATACATTCCGCAGCCGATATCCACACCCACCACATTGGGCACAACCTTATCGGTCACGGTCATAGTGGTGCCGATGGTGCAGCCTTTACCGGCGTGGACATCCGGCATGATACGGATTCTGCTGTCCCTGGCGAATTCATAATCACACATTCTGCGGATCTGCTCTATTGCTGCCTCTTCTACCACCCTGGCGTAGCAGATGGCCGTATTAATTTTTCCTGTTATCTCAATTCGATCCATTTTTTCTTCCCCGCTTTCTCCTGTCTTCAAAAAGTATTACAAAACCTTTTTATAAACCTTTCACTTTCCCAACAAAAACCGTTCTCTTTCCCAACAACCTTTCTCTTCCTGAATCATTTCCCGTCATATATAAAAAAACCGCCTATCCTCTCTATAAGATAAGCGGTTCTATCAATCTGAATTCGGAACATCCCTTACCGGCATCTTCCGGACGGTTTTGAATGCTTTCAGGCTCTCTTCCGGTGCTGTTCCTGCATTTCACAGTTCCTTCGGTTCTCGAAAACCTTTTTCCCATTCCAGACATCGCTTATTCTTACAGGCACGCGAAAAAACAAGACTCCCTAGGCTTTCCAAAGTCTTGTACTGCTCATAATAACCGTAATATTTGCCCCGAATAAATGATTTCTGGAACAACGTGATCATTGCCTTTCCTTTTCCCTTTCTGAACCGGGCCGATTCGTTTACCATACTTTACATGCCAAAGGAACGGACCTGTCGCCACATTCCTTCTATCCATGGATAATATAACATATTTTCTGCAGATTGTCATTATACCGGCGGTATAAATTTATATCGAGGTAACAGTTCAGCCAGCCGCCTGATTTGATGGAAAATCGTGCTTGCACGAATTTTCCATCATGTCTGGCGGCTGAGGGAGCACCGCGATTACCCCAACAACTTTACAACCGCCTCTCTCGTCGCCATTCCCTCCGAAAAAGCGCTGGCGCTCCCGGCCGCAACTCCCATCCGAAAAGCCCGTCCATAATCCCCGCTCTGCATCCATCCTGCCAGAAACCCGGCCACCATGGAGTCGCCTGCCCCTACTGCATTAACCAATCTTCCTTTTGGCGCCGGCAGCCGATACTCATTTCCCGGCTCATCCACCAACACAGCGCCCTTGCTTCCCATGGAGACCAGCACATTTTGCGCTCCTTCCTCCCTGAGCCTTCCGGCATAAAGAATCGCTTCTTCCACTGTTTCGATTCGTACACCAAACAATTCCCCCAGTTCATTCACATTTGGTTTGATCAAAAAGGGATGAAAAGGCAAAACACTTTTTAAAAGCTCTCCGGAAGCATCCACTACAAAACGAACCCCTCGGTCTGTCGTTCGCCCGGATATTCTTTTCATGATCCTCCCGTAAATTTCCCCCGGCACTCCTGTGGGAACGCTTCCCGACAATACCAGCGTATCCCCTCCCTGCAGCCTTTCCAGCTTATGCAGTAACAGTTCAAGCTCCTCCTGACCGATCACAGGGCCTTTCCCGTTGATTTCCGTTCCTTCAAAATCCTTCATTTTTACATTGATACGGGAAAGCCCCTCCTTCACCATGACAAAATCCGTCCGAAGCCCCAAGGCTTCCGTGCGCCGCCTTATCTCTTCTCCGGTAAAGCCTGCCAGAAAACCCAGAGCCACATTTTCTATGCCAAGATTGGACAGCACCATGGAAACATTAATGCCCTTTCCGCCCGGAAATATCTGCTCCGTAACCGTGCGGTTCGTTTTTCCCAAAGCGAAGCCATCTATCGTAATTGTATAATCCAATGAAGGATTCAAAGTCATGGTGTATACCAATGCCGTTCCTCCTATCTCATCCACCTGCCTGCTTATTTTCCATGTTCGCGGCTTCCCAGCGCCTCTTCTCTTATACCCATCTGGCAGTTAATACCCTGTGCCGCCGGCTTCGACGCCGCTGCAACAGAATTCACAAAATCCCCCTGTCGGAATATAATAAAGAATATAATAAAAGAAATGCCCGCATTGCAGTTTTCTGCTCCAGTCGGCAGCCCCTGCAGGATAAGTCAACTATGAACATAACCTCTTCCGATATTATCAATTTATCCCATGCCCTAAAGGATGTATGCGAGGTGGACTGCGGCACATCGCCCTGCCTTACCCAGACGCTGCGTACAGTCCTGCAATATAACCTGATCATGGCGAACCTTCAATATGGCAAAAAGCTCTGTGAATCAGAGTCTCCGCAGGGGCGTCCTGTCATCCCTTACGATAAAATCGTACAGTCTCCCTTTAAAAAAGAAACGCCGGGGGATTCCTCTTTATAATAATACCTCCTGTTACTTCCACATCCGCTCCAGGATCTTCACAAACGCCTCCAGCCCTTTCCTGTCCCCTTCGGAAAAACGTCCGATCAGCGGGCTGTCGATATCCAGCACTCCTATCACCGCTCCCTGTGCATGAATGGGCACCACAATTTCCGAATTAGAGGCGCCGTCGCAGGCAATATGTCCGGGAAATTCATGGACATTTTTCACAAGGACGGCCTCATCCCGCGCTGCCGCCGTTCCGCAGACCCCCTTACCCAGCGGAATCTCAATACATGCAGGTTTTCCCTGGAAGGGGCCCAACACCAGCTTTCCATCCTCCATCAGGTAAAAACCCGCCCAGTTTAAATCCGGCAGTTCCTGGTAAAGCAATGCGGAGGCATTCGCAAGATTCGCTATTTTATGGGGAACACCTTCGATCAGGCTCTCCAACATCTTATGAATCCTTTCATAATCCTTTTCCATTTCCATCACCATTTTAATCAACCTTTCCCGCTTTCATTCCTGCAGCCATTTCCCAAGCACCTCTTCCCGGCGTTCCTTTACGCTGATCTGGCGGATCTTGCTGCGCAGGGGCAGCACGCTCACCGGGGACACGGACAGCTCATCCACGCCCATTGCCAAGAACAGCTCCGTCAGCCCCAGGTCAGCTCCCAGCTCTCCACAGATACCGCACCAGATTCCTGCCCGATGGGCGTTCTGAATCGTCTGCGCAATCATGCGCAGAATCGCAGGATGATAGGGATCATAAAAATCCTCCAATTGGGGATTCTGCCTGTCGATCGCCATTCCATACTGTGACAGGTCATTAGTGCCAATGCTGAAGAAGTCCACTTCTTTCGCCAAAAGGTCGCTGGTCACAGCGGCTGCAGGAGTCTCTATCATGATCCCTTGTTCCACGTTTCCATAGGGGATCCCTTCCGTCTGCAGATCCCGCTTTATCTCCTCCACCAGTGTGTGGATCTGCCGCACTTCTTTCACGGAAGTAATCATGGGATACATGATAGCCAGGCGCCCAAAGGCGCCGGCGCGAAGCAAAGCCCGTAATTGCACCTTGAACACCTCCGGCCAGGTCAGGCTTACCCGGATACCGCGCAGCCCCATGGCAGGGTTTTCCTCATTTACAAGGGCAAAATAATCCGCCTGTTTGTCAGCCCCGACATCCAGTGTACGAATGATCACGCGCCTGTCTCCCATTTTTTCCAAAACCATTTTATAAATTTCAAACTGCTCCTGCTCTGTAGGATAAGTATCTTTTTCCAGATAAAGGTATTCGCTTCTAAACAGCCCGATTCCTTCCGCATCATTTTCCAGGGTCTGCTCAAGACCGCCCCTGTTGCCTACATTGGCACAGACAGGCACATGCCTGCCGTCCAGGGTGACGCTCTTCTTTCCCTTCATGGATAAAAGCAGCGCTCTCTGAGCCTGCTCCCTCTCCTGAAGCTGTCTCATATACAGGATCGTCGCCTCGTCCGGCTCCACCATCAGGACGCCGGTATTGCCGTCCACCACCGCCAACTTCCCATGCAGGGATTTCAGACCCTCCCATTTTTCAGCGCCTTCCGTAATATGGGACGCCAACCCCACTAAAGCCGGGATTCCCATGGAACGGGCGAGGATCGCGGTATGGGACGTGGGAGAACCCCCCAGGGTGACAAAGGACAGAACCTTTTTTCTGTCCAGCTGTATGGTCTCGCTGGGTGCCAGGTCCTGCGCCACAACGATGACCGGCTCTTCCAGCCGGGCTTTCCCGCCAGGGCTGTCGGACAAAGCTTCCAGGATACGCTCTGACACATCCCTCACGTCCACTGCCTTGGTCTGCATGTATTCGTCCTCCAGAGAGGAAAACATCGCAACATAATTGTCGCTGATGGTAGCAACCGCATATTCCGCATTTACAGAGCGGCCCCTGATCCTGCCTTCAATGGACTCCAGGTATTCCCTGTCATGAAGGATCATCTGGTATCCGGAAAAAATGGCCGCATCCGCCTCGCCGACCTGATGGGCGGCTTCCTCATAAAAATGCGAAAGCTGCGCTTCCGCACGCCCCAGAGCCTCTCGGAAGCGCATAACCTCGGCGTCCGCATTTTCTACCTGGTAGCGGGTAACGGACTGTCTCCCCTTCTGGTAGACATATATTTTACCGATGGCTATTCCTGCGCATACACTTTTTCCCCGATATATTTTCATATGATCACCTGCTTTTCCCTTTTTCCCCGCCTTTATTTTACCAGACTCTTCAGTACCTCCAGCTCTACCTCCTGCTGCGGTGCAAATTCCTCCGAATCCATGTAGCGATAAATTGCTGCCTGCAGCGCCCTTGTCTCCGGATATTGCTGCAGATTCTGCAGTCCCAGCGAAGATAACAGCAGCTTCCCCTTTCCCACACGGCATTCCAGCAGCTGGGTCATGGGGCGCATATAGGCGTAACTGTCCATTTCCGTGATAATAGATGCGGTCTTCAAAAGACCCGCCTGGTTCTGCGGCAAAATGATTGCCCTCTGGGAAGCAGGCGCCCACCACTGCCAATCGGTATGGAAGCTGGTGGGAAATTCCCTGAAAATAGGATGCTTCTCCTGGATCAGCTGCCCCATGCCCCCCTCCTGCATCGGAAAGGTGCCCACCGACCAGAAGTCCGTGGTGAACTGTGCCTGAATGGAATGAGGCAGACTCTGGGCATCGGAGTCAGGGGATAAATAAACCTTCCCGCCAGCTTCCAGCACTGCCCCCGCCTGTTCATCCAGGAACCTTGCTTCATATACAGAAGCCGGACAAACCGGTCTGACCGGTGGATAAACCCAAACCGGGTAAGAGTTCTCTACACCATCCAACGACACTGTAAGCTTCAAATGGCGAGCCCGACCTGCATCAATCACATTCCTTCTTTCCCCTTCCATTCCGGACAAGGTTTTCCGATCAAGAGGAAGCTCCAATACCCCCGCCTCCGTGAGCTGTCCTTGAGGGCACATGATCCAGGGAAGGGTACCTTCTGCCAGTATGCCTGTCGAACCCTCCTTCTCCCGCGCTCCCCCGGGGGCGGACATGACCTCCTCCCCAGGCTCCCCGAGCTCATCGCGCCACTCCCTAAGTGCATAGTGCAATTTCCCGGCAAGGAATCTCTTTCCATAGTTTGCCAGCTTGACCTCAGCGCGCAATACCTCGCCATACTCATAGGTATACCTCGGCAGCATCACCAGGGGCAGCTGATCCCGGAAAAAAGCCCGAAACCTTTCCGGTCTTGCGAAGGAAAACGGCTTGGGCTGTAAATGGGAATTCAACATCCCCACAAGCGCCGTTCCCTGACCGGGAAAATCCTGCAGTCCCAGCAGAGAAATGCCGGAAAGCTGCTCCGTCCGCAGGGCTGCCTCAATTTCTTCCCGATAACCGATAAGCGCCAGCTCACCCGTAGCCTCCACATACCGCTTCCATACATCAGACAACCCCAGCTGCTTTGCCTTTTCCTGAATCAGCCTGTAATTATCCGGTCTGGACACGCCCCGGAATTCCTCCAGCTCATCAAAATCCGGCAGCACCTCAAACTGCCCAACCTCAAAGCTGAACACCGGCTTTCGGTAGGTTTTCCGAATTTTTTCCATGGTTTTCCGGTAATCGGTACACGCGTCAGGGTATTGATTATTGATATAACCCTTTATTTTTCTGTTGTGGGGGTCATGGTTGGCAAAGGTTCCCCGCAATTCTGCCCCCAGGTAGCTCTGGGTGGCATAAAAATTGCTCTCCTGCTCACACTCCCGCTCCCCATAATGGACATTAGAGCCCTCCGCGTAAAGCCTGGTGTCATCCAATTTACGGGCCATGCGAAGCATCTGCCGCATCCGCTCATGTCCCAACTCTCCCGCCTGCAGCTCATTGCCGAAGGTAAGCATCACAAAAGACGGATGATTGGCAAGCTGCAGGATGACCCGCCTCATTTCCTTCTGATAATAGGCGAAGCTTTCTTCCGACTCAAAGGCGTCCTTCGGATTCCAGTGGGACAACTCCGGCTGCATCAAAAGCCCCAGGCGATCTGCCGCGGTAAAAGCGGCTTCCGGCGGACAATGAGAATGAAAACGCACACAGTTCACCCCATAGGAGCGAAGTCTGATGAGGACGTCCGTCCACTCCTCCACCGTCATAGGCGGATGCCCGGTCTCCGGAAATTCAGCGCAGTTTGCCTCACTGCGCAGGAAAATCGTCCTTCCATTGAGCGCCAACTTCCCTTTCCCGTCATCCCCAAAGTCACGGATCCCGAAGGTAACCGTTTTTTCCTGTTGATCCCCATCATACACCTGAAGCCGAGCCCTCATCTCATACAAAAAGCCCTCATACTCATCCCATCTGCGCACATCGCTGCGAAGCGGAAGCCGGACAAATGAAACAGAATTCCAGCCCTTCCTTAAAAAGACTCTACGTTCCACATAACCTTCAGCAGATACCGATTCCCCACAATTTTTTTCCCCTTCACAGGTCTCACGGGCAAACATCTTTCCCGAATCGGGGGCTTGGACTGTCTGGGGTGCCTGGTTCTGCACAGCTTCCCAGTCAAGTGCCTCGGAAAAAAGTCCCACCACAGCGCTGCATTCCCTGTCAGAACAAACCTCCACTTCTACATCCAGGTTCTCCCCTTTGGGATATACCCGTACCATCTGAAGGAATACCGACTCTTCTATCCGAAGACGGATATCGCCCAGGATCCCATTCCAGTTTGTCTGCGTCTCGTCCGTAGCGGCAGAAGAATATACAATGGCATCATGGGGAAGACCCTGATAACTGTTGTCAGAAATGAGGGTCAGTTCATCTTCTTGGATTTTCTCTTCCTGCCCACAAGGCTTTTGCTCTCTCCTGGCACCGAGGAGACCCGTTACTTCAAAAATATGGGGCGTACTGATAGAAGGCTCTATAAAATCTGGAATCTCCTGCCCATTTACCTTAAGGGCCAGCACCCTTGCCCTCTCCGCTTCCAGGAAAATCCTTTTTCCTGCAGGGGCATCAAAGGAAATCTTCCGCCTTAAATAAGCGATCCCTTCAAAAGTATAATTTCTGGTAAATCTTGTGGCAATAACAGAATTGGGAGTTGACCCCTCTTCCAGTCCGGCAGGCTCCTCGTCAGGATGCACCCTGCCGTTTCCTACATCCCTGTGTCCAATCCGGTTTTCATCCAGAGTTCCCGGCAGGTACATCTCACCCAAAGTCCCGTCGCTCAACTCTACACTCCAAAGACCTGCAAGCGAATATTCCATCATAAGTGCTCCTTTTGCTGCTTCTTAAGAAGTTCCAATTCATCGAATAATTTTTGTATTTGAACATTTTGCTGCTGTATTATTTTGTCCTTCATTTGCAGCTCCTCAGCTGCCTTCTCCAATCCCTTTTCCGCCTTCTCCAAACGCTTCTGCATATAGCGTTGATCCCGATAATACTCTTCCCGGGCTTCACATTGGAGGCGGATCTGTTCATCCGCACTCAACACATATGTGGTTTCTGCAGCCTGTCTCAATGCCTCATTGTTTTTCGCCAACATCTTGATCTCCTCCCATGTGGCGGCCTTGAATAACTTTGCCCAGTAATGGATCTGATAGGAGATATCCTCCTCAGTCGCCATTTTTATTTGCTTTAAGTCTAACACAGATAGGCGTACTTTGTCAGTATATATTTTATGATTTTTCACATTTAGGAACTTATATGTAGCATAAAACTCTGGATAATCCGGGAAGAGGGTAAAATCCAGAATGCTGATCTGAATGACAGGACGAACTTCCATATAGTCCTGTCCTCTGGCAAGGTTGTCAAAGGAACGGCAAAGATATTCCAGGGAACGTTCCGGCCAGTTTCCCTAAAAAACCAGGGCCGCCGCTTCACGAATTTTCATTCGTTGAAGCAGCAGCCCCATGAAAAAAGTTCAAACAATCAATCTATCATGCTGTCGACGGTTTATCTGCCCTTAAACCTCAAAAATCAGATCTCCGTAGGTCGGGAACGGCCATACCTTCTTATCAACCAGCATCTCAAGCTCGTCCACAGGAGTCCTCAGGGCAGCCATGGCCTCGCGCACCACATCCTTATAGAAGAAAGCCATTTCCTTCTGGTCTTCCATCGCCGCAGCTTCAGCCTGCTTGGCTTCCAGGGAAACCAACGCGGTCTTTGCCTCAGCTAACTTGGCGGATACTTCATTCAAAAGCTCCGTCTGGACAGAGGCGTCCGCGCCTGCTGCCTTCACCGCCAGAACCGTATCCGCAAGGGATTTCGTGTAGCCGATCACAGCAGGAAGGATCTGCTTCTTCGCCATATCCAGCATGGTCAGGGCTTCAATGTTGATGCTCTTGGAATAGGTTTCATACAGAACCTCAGCACGGGATTCCAGCTCCGCCTGTGTGAAGATTCCGAACCGTTCAAACAATTTGATGGACTTCTCAGTGGTCAGGGTTTCTACCGCTTCCACCATGGACTTGATGTTGGGCAGTCCGCGTCTCTCAGCCTCTTCCACCCACTCAGGAGCATAGCCGTTGCCGTTGAAAACAATTCTCTGATGCTCCGTCATATATTCCTTGATCAGATCATGCACCGCTATCTCAAAATCATCCGCCTTTTCCAGGACGTCTGCCGCCTCGCAGAAGGCTTCCGCAACGATGGCGTTCAGGGTGGTGTTGGGGCTTGCGATGGAGTCCGCGCTTCCTACCATACGGAACTCAAATTTGTTGCCGGTAAAGGCAAAGGGTGAAGTCCTGTTACGGTCCGTAGCATCCTTCTCCAGATCGGGCAGGGTGGATACGCCGGTCTGCAGCTTGCCGCCCTCTACCAGATGGGAGGCCGCGCCGGTTTCCACCAGCTGCTTTACCACATCCTCCAGCTGTTCGCCCAGGAACATGGAAATAATGGCGGGCGGCGCCTCGTTCGCGCCCAATCTATGATCATTTCCAACGTCGGACGCGCTCTGACGAAGCAGGTCGGCATGAGTATCCACAGCCTTCATGATGCACGCCAGCACGAGCAGGAACTGGATATTTTCATTAGGTGTATCGCCGGGATCCAAAAGGTTCACGCCGTTATCGGTGCCCAGGGACCAGTTGTTGTGCTTACCGGAACCGTTCACTCCCGCAAAGGGCTTTTCATGCAGCAGACAGGTCAGGCCATGACGGCCGGCTACTTTTTTCATCGTCTCCATTACAATCTGGTTATGGTCAACGGCAATATTGGCGGTCTCATAAATCGGAGCAAGCTCATGCTGCGCCGGAGCCACCTCATTGTGCTGGGTCTTTGCAGTTACGCCCAGCTTCCACAGCTCTATGTTCAGATCCTTCATAAAGGAGCCGATTCTTTCACGGATGGTTCCAAAATAATGATCTTCAAGTTCCTGTCCCTTGGGAGCCGGAGCGCCGAAAAGGGTACGCCCCGCAAAAATCAAATCCGGGCGCTTTAAGTATTTCTCCCTGTCCACCAGGAAATATTCCTGCTCGGGGCCGACGCTTGCCACCACCTTGGTAGCCTCTGTATTACCAAATAAGCGAACGATACGAAGCGCCTGCTCGCTGACCGCCTCCATGGAGCGCAGCAACGGCGTCTTCTTATCCAGAGCTTCCCCCTTGTAGGAGCAAAACGCGGTCGGGATGCAAAGGATTACGCCGGTAGCATCCTCTTTTAAGAAAGCAGGGGAAGTGATATCCCATGCGGTATAACCTCTTGCCTCGAAGGTCGCGCGCAGACCGCCCGAAGGAAAGGAGGACGCATCGGGTTCACCCTTGATCAGCTCCTTACCGGAAAACTCCATCAGCATTTTGCCTTCGGCATCCGGATGTGCAATAAAGGAATCGTGCTTCTCGGCAGTGATGCCCGTCAAAGGCTGGAACCAATGTGTGTAGTGGGTAGCGCCGTGCTCCACCGCCCAGTCCTTCATAGCCTTCGCCACGACATCGGCAGTCGCAAGGGACAGCTCGCCGCCCTGATCCATCACCCTCTTCACTTCCTTGAAAACATTCTTGGGAAGTCTCTCCTTCATCTTTCCAAGGGTAAACAGATTGCTGCCAAAAATTTCTTCCACATTCAAAACTTCGCTCATTTTCCTATTTTCCTTTCCTCAATTCTTGACACAGTGCGGAGCCTCCCTCAAGCTTTTCCCAAAGATGAAAAAATGTCCCAAAGTAAACCATTACCTTTGGAACATCCTCGTTCATCCACACCTATGCCCAAAGCTCACTGTTTGCGTTGTATTATCGTATACAGCTTCGCTTTATCTTTTATAAAATACTCCTGTTTTCAACGAATTGCAATACCTAAAATGGTTTTTCTCCATTTTTTTTAAAAAATAGGACCTTTCCTTCTTTTTACTGTTTATTTTGTACAATGTGGACAGATAACCGGGGTTATCCCCATATCTCTCCTCTTTTGCCCCCATTTACTTGTCCGCCCGCAGCAGATCGAACCTCTCCGCCTCTTCCGAAAGAGCCAGCCACAACTTCTGCTTCGGATGCGGAGCGCTTTCCACGGGATCGCCGTCCTCATTATACATTGCCAGCACCTTCACGGGAATATTGCGCCCGTCCGGCTTCATAATCTCAATTTCGTCGCCGACACAAAATTTATTCCGCTGTTCAATACGAGCCAAGCGCTGCTGCCAGTTCCTTCCCTGCTGCCGGATTTCTTCCTCTTGCCGACCTTTTCCCTGCTGCCAATCTTCTTCTGCCTGCCGACATTCTTCCTCTTGCCGATCCTCCTGCGCACGTTTCCGCCCCGCAGCCGCACCGCCATCCCCTAAAATCTCCCATGCAGGCGCAGTCTCCTCCACGATGCCAAGATATACCGACTCCTGGATATAGGTGCTGTTATCATAGATCTGAGTGTTCTCATTCGCTTTTCCGAAATAAAATCCGGTCGTGAACTGTCTGTAAGTACACTTCCCGATCTCAGCCCGGTACCATTCCATATTTTCCTGATATTTACGCGGATCCTCCAGGTAATCGTCCAGCGCCCTGCGGTAGGTCCGCGCCACAGTCGCCACATAAAGCGCAGTCTTCATGCGCCCCTCGATCTTCAGGCTGTCTATCCCTGCTTCCACAAGCTCAGGGATATGCTCGATCATACACAGATCCTTGGAATTAAAAAGAAAGGTTCCGCGGTCATTCTCATATACCGGCAGATATTCCCCGGGTCTGGTCTCCTCCACCACGGAATATTTCCAGCGGCATGGGTGGGTACAGGAGCCCTGGTTGGCATCCCGCCCGGTAAAGAAATTACTCAGCAGGCATCTCCCGGAATAAGAAATACACATGGCGCCATGCACAAAGCTTTCTATCTCCATATCGGCCGGAATCTTTTCCCTGATCTGGCGAAGCTCCTCCAGGGAAAGCTCCCTTGCCGACACCACGCGCTTCGCCCCCATGTTCCACCAGAACAGATAAGTCTGATAGTTGGTATTATTCGCCTGGGTGGAAATATGAATCTCCACCTCCGGCCATATCTCCTTCGCAAGCATGAACATTCCCGGATCGGAAATGATCAGCGCATCCGCCCTCTCCGGCCGCATATCCCGAAGCTGTACAAAATATTCCCCCGCCCCCTCCAGGTCGGAATTATGCGCCAGGATATTCGCCGTTATGTAGACCTTAACGCCTCTCTCATGGGCAAAAGCAATCCCCCGCGCCATTTCCTCCAGCGAAAAATTCTTCGCCTTCGCACGCAGCCCAAAAGCCTCCCCGCCTATATATACCGCATCGGCACCAAAAATCACCGCTGTCTTCAACACTTCTAGGCTACTCGCCGGCACCAGCAGCTCCGGTTTCCTTCCGTTTTTCATTCCCTTGCCCTTCTATTTCCTTGCCTTGCTATTCCCATATTCATGTAGCTTCCGCTTCCCGCTCAAGGTCACCCTCTTCATGTGGCCTCCGCTTCCCGCTCAGGGTCACCCTCTTCATGCAGCCGCCGCTTCACGCTCAGGGTCACCCCGTCGCCCACAGGCAAAATACAGGTTTCCAACAAAGGATGATGCGTCAGCTCATACAAATATTCCCGCATTCTGGCATGGATGGTACGATTCCGCCTGGTCACCGCGAATCGGGACTCTATTACATCCCCGTCCTGAAGCACATTATCGCTGACAAGCAGACCGCCCTCAGAAAGCAGCCTGCAGACATCCGGCAGGAAATGAATATACTGTCCCTTGGCAGCATCCATGAAGATAAAATCATAGCTTTCCTGCAGCTGCGTCAGGATCTTTGCCGCATCGCCCTCCAACAGAGTGATCGCGGACTCCTTTCCGCCCCTGCGGAAATTCTCCCTTGCCACAGGAATTCTTTTCTCATATTTTTCAATGGTCGTGACATGACATCCTTCCGGCGCATACTCGCTCATCAGGAGGGCGGAAAAGCCTACCGCGGTTCCGACCTCCAGAATATTCATAGGCCTTACAGCCTTCATCAGAAACCTCAAAAAACTCTGTGTTTCCTTCCGGATAATGGGAATCTCAGAAGCCTTCGCTTCCTTTTCAATCTCATCCAGAAAAACAGTGTTGCCTTTATCAAACGCGTTAATAAAGGCAACCATCCTATCATCGACTATCATATCCTGTTCCCTAGCCCTTTACCAAACCAGACCTGCCTTTATTCAGGAAACATACCTGTGATTTTGCTTTTCCAGCGCAGATCCAGATCTTCTGTCCGTGGATCTCCTTACCGCTTTTCATCCTCATCATCCTCACCGACAGTCATCAGTTCCAGCATCTCATCCGCCGTCATGGAGGTGCTCAGATCATAGGTTCCGGGCTTCAGATCCTCCCGGAATTCGGAAAAAACAAATTGGAAGGCAAACAGATTCCTGTCCCTGATCAGACCGTTCTTCTCCAGGATCTTCCCCATATCCTTGCCGATATCAAACGCCTCCAGCATGGAACCTACGGAAAGCGCATTCTCCCCCTCTTTCACGGAGTCGGTCATCTTCTCCGTCACGGTAAACGCCACCACGCGGCCTTCCCCCGTCGTCATGGGCTCCTCTGCGAATATACGATATCCATATTCATAGCCAAACAGTGCGCCCCTGTATATGATCAAAATGACCGCTACCGCAATTACCACCTTAAGCACTGTCTCAAATACAGCGGCCAGGATCTGACTCGGTTTCATCGTATCTCATCCCTTTCATAAAACAATACCATAAAGCTTCCTACTCAAAGTCCAGCTCTTCCGTTACCTTCAAACTCAACAACTGCATCAGCCTGCAGAAAGCCAGCTCAGCAGCCAGAAAATCTGCCACAAGCGGATTCTCCCGGAACTGGGCATATTCATTTTCAAATTTTTCAATCACATCATACACCGTATCAGGGCTGGTCTGTATCTCAAAATTCCGCCTTCTGTAGGCATCAATCTGCGCCTTTAATTCAGGAAACTGTTTCACCTTTTCCTTTTCATGAATATAATCCCTATATTCTTCAGTCGCTTTGATATCCTCTACATACCTGTGGACAACCTCGTCCGCATTTCTCATACCGTATCACTGCTTTCCAATTTTAGTCAAAATCAATTTTTTGCCGAAATCACAATTTTCCCCGAAATCATTTTTTTGCCGAAATTAAATTTTTGTTGTAATTCAGAATTTCCGGTATCCCTACAGCCGGCCCCCTTACACTTCCATAATGATCGGCAGGATCATGGGCCGCCGCTTGGTCTTCTTCCAGATGTAATCGCTCAGGGCATCCTTCGTGGCGCTTTTTAGCTTGCCCCAGTCCGTGATCCCTTTATCCAGGCAGGCAAAAACGGCTGTATTCACAACAGTCTGCGCCTCCTCCATCAGCTCGTCGGATTCTCTGACATATACAAATCCCCTGGAAACAATATCCGGTCCTGCGACCAGTTCCCCTGTGGTATGTTCCAGGCTCATCACCACGATCACAATACCATCCTCCGCCAGATGCTGCCGGTCGCGCAGGACTACATTGCCCACATCTCCCACGCCCAGGCCATCCACCAGAATCGTACCTACCGGAACCCTTCCCGTGACCTCGGCCCCGTTCTCATCCAGCTCCAATACGTCCCCGGAAGAAAGAAGGAAAATATTCTCCTTCTCTATCCCCAGGCTGCGGGCGATTTTGGCCTGCGCCTTAAGATGCTTATACTCACCATGGACCGGGATCGCATACTTTGGATCCACCAGGGAATAGATCAGCTTGATTTCTTCCTGGCAGGCGTGCCCTGATACATGGGCGTCCTGGAATACCACGTCCGCCCCCTTGAGCAACAGCTCATTGATGATCTTCGTCACCTGCTTCTCATTGCCCGGAATGGGGTTGGAGGAGAAAATAACCGTATCCCCGGGGCCTATTGTGATCTTCCTGTGGACATTGTTCGCCATGCGGCTCAGGGCCGCCATACTCTCTCCCTGGCTGCCCGTGGTAATGATGACCTGCTGCTCATCGGGATAGTTTTTCAGCTGTTCCAGATCCACCAGCGTATTCTCGGGAATGCTGATACACTGCAGCTCAATCGCCGTCTCTATGATATTCACCATACTCCGGCCTTCTACAGCCACCTTTCTGCCGAACTTACAGGCTGTATTGAGGATCTGCTGTACACGGTCCACATTGGACGCAAAAGTCGCCACTAAGATTCTCGTATTTTTATGCTCCTGGAAAAGACTGTCAAAGGTCTTGCCCACTGTGCGCTCCGAAGGTGTAAAACCAGGGCGTTCCGCATTGGTGGAATCGCACATCAGGGCGAGCACGCCGTTTTTCCCCAGCTCTGCGAACCGTTGCAGATCAATGGAATCCCCGAATACCGGCGTATAATCCACCTTGAAATCCCCCGTATGCACGACCACGCCCACCGGCGTATGGATCGCCAGGGCGGCCGCATCCACGATGCTGTGATTTGTCTTAATATACTCTACGCAAAAATTCCCTTTTTTAATTACTTCCCCGAAACCGACCACCTTTCTCCTGGTCGTCTGCAGTAAATCACTTTCCTTCAGCTTGTTCTCAATAATACCCATCGTCAGCCTGGTGCCATAGATGGGCACATTGATCTTCCGTAAAACATAAGGCAGGGCGCCGATGTGGTCCTCGTGACCGTGGGTGATGAAAAACCCTTCTACCTTATCAATGTTATTTTCCAGATAAGTGGTGTCCGGTATCACCAGGTCGATTCCCAGCATATCGTCCGCCGGAAAAGACAATCCACAGTCCACCACAATAATACTGTCCTCATATTCGAAGGCAGTAATGTTCATTCCAATCTGCTCCAAACCTCCCAAAGGGATGATCTTGAGCTTAGAACCCGTCCTATTCACTTTTTGCTTCAATCAATTTACCTCCATTATCCACTCGATCTCACGGGTTTTCTATACCAGGTCCACATCCTCCAGCATACTGGAAAAAATGCCTGCCACTGCGTTCAGCTCTTCATCCTCTGTCACGATCTCATAAACGCTCTCTGTCTCCCCATCCTGGGACAAGTCCTTTAAAATGAGCGCTTCTCCGTCTCCGTCTTCCCTGTCTGTTACCAGAATATATTGAAAGCCTCCTATTCTGGTCTGTTCCAGCACGTAAAAATCTACCGGCTCTTCTCCCTCCGGCTTAAATGCGATCTTCTCCAACGATATCTTCCTTTCCCATGGCGCGCCTGTCCAAATATCCCTGCAGGATCAGTGCCGCCGCAATCTTGTCCACGTATTCCTTCCGGTGCTCCCTGCGGATGCCCGCTTCCATCATCACCTTATCGGCCGCCACCGTTGTCAGCCGCTCATCCCAATAATAAACCGGAAGCCCGGTCCTCCGCTCCAGCTTCTCCTTAAATTCCCCTGTCAGGGCAACCCGCTCGCCTTCTGTGGCATTCATGTTCTTCGGCAGACCCAGCACGATCTCGCCCACCTCGTACTCCACGATCAGTTCTTCAATCCGCGCCAACGTCTGGCGCAGCTTATTCTCTTCCTTACGTCTGATGATCTCCAGCCCCTGGGCAGTAAGGAGCAAGGAGTCACTGACCGCCACTCCTACTGTCTTCGATCCAAAGTCCAATCCCATGATCCGCATGGAGCTCCTCCTATTCCCAACAATGATGCTCGATATACTGCGTCAGGATCTCCTCCACCAGTTCATCACGTTCCACCTTCATGATCAGACTTCTCGCGTTCTTATGGCTGGTAATATACGTGGGGTCACCGCTCATAATATAGCCTACTATCTGATTCACAGGATTATAACCTTTTTCCGTCAAGGCCTCATACACCGTACACAAAACCTCCTTCACCCTGGACTGAGGCTCTGTCTCCACTTTAAAATGCTGCGTACTCCTTAAAAATTGCGTATTTCCCAAGTCCACCATTGCCTATCCTCCAAAGACTTCCTTCATCCTTCTGCCCGAATAACAATACTGCCATGTTACTACTATCTTACAGCATTTTCCTTAAAAAATCAATTCATAATTTCATCCGTTAGGAACCCGGTGACAGTCACCCTTCTGACGCAATTCGAAAGTTCTTCCCCGCTTTGCAGCGCGATACGCACATAATCCCTTGTGTGTCCCAGCCAGAGCTGTTGGCCGTTCTGTACCTTTTTTTCTTCAAATAATACTTCCACTTCTTTCCCTATGTAATAAGCCCGAAAATCCCTGGACTGCTCACGCTCAAGTTTAAGCAGGCGCCCGCTTCTCTCTTCCTTCACCTGAGCCGGTATCTGCCCGGGCATGGATGCCGCCCTGGTTCCCCTGCGCATGGAATATTTAAAAATGTGCATCTCATAGAAGCCCACTTTTTGCAGGAATGCACGGGTCGTCTCAAATTCCTCCTCCGTCTCTCCCGGGAATCCCACGATCACGTCCGTCGTGATGGCAGGATGCTCAAACGCGTCGCGCAAAAGCTTTACGCTTTCATAGTATTCCCCGGAGGTATAATGTCTATTCATCCGTTTCAGCGTCTCGTCGCAGCCGCTCTGCAGGGAAAGGTGAAAATGCGGACAAAGCTTTTCCAGGGCAGCAAGACGCCGCACATTTTCCGGGGTAATGATGCGGGGCTCAAGGGAGCCCAGACGGATGCGTTCAAGCCCATCTATCTTATGAACAGCCTCCACCAGGTCGACAAAATCGACCTCTTCCACAGCCTTCTGGCGCAGATCCAGCCCGTAGGAGCTTAAGTGGATACCCGTCAGCACAACCTCCCTGTAGCCCGACGCCGCCAGGCCGCGCACTTCCTCCAGGATATCCTCCATGCGCCTGCTCCGCACCCGCCCCCTTGCAAAGGGGATGATACAGTATGAACAGAACTGATTGCACCCGTCCTGGACCTTGATATATGCCCTGGTGTGCTCCGCGGTCTTCGTCAGGGTCATTTCTTCGTACTCGCACTCCTGATTGATATCAACGACAGTAGTGCTGCGGAGGGTTTTCCGCAGCCGGAGGTCTTCGCCCTTTACGGTCTCTGATTCCCCGTCAAGTCCTGCATTCCTCCCGGATATTTCGTTTCTCCCGGACACTTCGCTCTCCCTGCCGCCCCCGGCTTCTTCCAAATAAGCCTCCAGGATCTCCACCAGGTCCTTTTTACGGTTATTGCCGATCGCCAGGTCGATACAGTCGTCCTGGAGCGCCTGTTCGCCGCCCGTCTGGACATAGCAGCCCACGGCGACCACTACCGCCTGCGGGTTCTTGGCCTTCGCCCTGTGCAGCATCTGTCTGCTTTTACGGTCAGCGATATTTGTTACGGTACAGGTATTTACGATATATATGTCCGCTTTTGCGTCAAAAGGCACAATGTCATATCCTTTTTCCGCCAGCTTCTGTTGCATAACGTCCATTTCATAGGAATTGACTTTACAGCCAAGATTATGTAATGCCACTTTTTTCATGGGAAACTCTCTCTTTTTTGTCACCTTTTAACCCTTGACTTTTGGCGATTCTCTATGTAATATGATAGCAGAATCCATGAACCATTAAGGAGGTGAACTATTTGAAAACAGTTCAGATTTCATTAAATTCTATCGATAAGGTAAAGTCCTTCGTCAACGATATCACAAAGTTCGATTATGACTTCGACCTGGTATCCGGAAGATATGTTATCGACGCCAAGTCCATCATGGGTATTTTCAGCCTGGATCTGTCCAGACCCATCGATCTGAACATCCATGCGGAAGAGAACATTGACGAGATCATGTCCACGATCAAGCCCTATCTGATTTAATCCACAATGATGAGCTAATCCACAATGATGAGCTCGTCCGTCCGGAGGGCGGTTTCGACCAACTCGTCGATACGCTCCTCCAGATTCCTCTCATGCCTTCGGATCACGTTTACGCTGGGCTTCGTCACCGGATGTTTGGCAACGAAAATAGTACAGCAGTCCTCATAGGGGAGGATCGATGTCTCAAAGGTTCCGATTCTTTCCGCCACTTCCACGATCTCCTGCTTGTCAAAGCCGATGAGGGGACGGTATACGGGCAGGGTACACACCTCGTTGGTTGCGGCAAGGGAAGCCATGGTCTGGGACGCTACCTGCCCCAGGCTCTCTCCGGTGATCAGGCCCAGGCATTCCGTATCCTTCGCAATGCGCTCCGCGATCCGCATCATATACCGGCGCATAATAATCGTAAGCTCCTCATGGGGACACTTCTCGTAGATATAAAGCTGGATTTCCGTAAAATTGATCACATGCAGATAGATCGGTCCTGTAAAGCGGGATACGATCCTCGCCAGATCAACCACCTTCTGCTTCGCCCTCTCACTGGTATATGGCGGCGCGTGAAAATACACCGCATCGATCTTCACTCCCCGTTTGGCGACCATATAGCCCGCCACAGGGGAATCGATCCCGCCGGAGAGCAAGAGCATCCCCTTGCCCCCCGTGCCTACGGGCATTCCGCCCGGTCCCGGAATCTCCATAGAATATATATAAATCTTCTCACGCACCTCTATATGCAGATAGATATCCGGATGGTGTACGTCCACCTTCATCTCAGGGTATGCCTTCAGGACGGCTTCCCCCATATCCGCGTTGATGGCATTAGAATCCTTGGGGTATCTCTTATCCGCGCGTCTCGCCACTACCTTGAAGGTCATGCGCCGATCCGGATAAGCCTCAGCAAGATATTGAACCACCGTACCGCACAGCTTTTCAAAGCCCTCATCCTCCACGGATATCACGGGGCAGATGCTGGAAATGCCGAATACTCGCTTCAGATGCCCTACAGCCTCGTCATAATCGAAGTCCGTCTGCGCCTCCACGTAGATACGCCCCTGGCTCTTCGTGATCAGGAACTTCCCGTCGCATTTCTTCAGGGAAAACTTGATCTGATGCACCAGCGCATCCTCAAACAGATAGCGGTTCCTTCCTTTTAAACCGATCTCGGCATATTTAATCAAAAATGCTTTAAACATGGGTGTCCTCTCTTCTTCCCGTATTCCTGAGACCGCGGCCCAACGTATTACCGCCTGGTAAACCGCCTCAACATAGGAATCATATCATACATTTGCTGCAAAGTATAGCGAATTTCTTCTTCCGTGGTAAAAATAGAAAAGCTGAAACGGATGGTGGAGCCCAGAAGCTCCTTCTCCACCCCCATCGCCTTTAATGTGGCGGATGGCTGCGGCTTTCGTGCGGAACAGGCGCTGCCTGCGGAAACATAGATACCTCTCTCCTCCAGGGCGTGGAGCATCACCTCGCTGCGCACTCCGGCAATGGATACGCTTGTCACATGGGGCGCGGTTCCTTCTATACGTCCATCCCTCAGTCCGTTCAAACGTATTCCGTCTATCCTGCGGACCCCGTCTATAAACCTCTGCTTTAACGCATAGAGGCGCTGCACATCCGCGTCCAGGTCAGCATAAATCATTTCCGCGGCTTTGGCAATCCCGGCGATTCCAGGCACATTCTCAGTGCCGGAACGCAGTCCCCTCTGCTGTCCGCCGCCAAAAAGGATAGGCCGGAGCTTTACCTTCTCCCCAACATAAAGGAAACCGGTCCCCTTGGGTCCGTGTATCTTGTGGCCGCTGGCGGACATCATATCCACATTCAGACGCTTAGGGTAAATCCTTTCCTTCCCGAAGCCCTGAACCGCGTCCACATGGAACAGCGTCGCCGGGTTCATCCTTTTGACCAGGGCGCCTGCCTCGGCAATGGGCTGCAGGGAACCGACCTCGTTATTCGTATGCATAATGGATACCAGAATCGTATCCGGGGTCATTTCCTGCTGTAAATCCGCCAGGCGGATCCTGCCGCTTTGGTCCACGGGCAGATAAGTCACACGGAAGCCACAGGATTCCAGATAGGCGCAGGTCTGCAGCACTGCAGGATGCTCGATCTGGGTGGTGATAATATGGTTTCCCTGACGGCGGTTGGCAAAGGCAGCGCCGGTCAGGGCAAGATTATCGGACTCTGTGCCGCCGGAAGTGAAAAGAAGCTCCTTTTCATTCACCTTCAGGAGCCGGGAAAGGGTCTGGGACGCATAGCGAAGATACTGCTCCGCCACCACTCCCTTTGTATGAAGGCTGGACGGATTGCCATAATCCGTACACATGATCTTAGTCATTAACTCCGCCACTTCCGGAAAAACCCTCGTCGTGGCGGAATTGTCCAGATAAACTTCCATGGTCTTTTCTCCTAATTCTTCACTAATAACATATGCCGGCAATTCTTTTTTGCAACAGACCCTTTTCACATTATACCTGACTATTTCCCCAAATACAACCATGATTTCATCAGGGCAAAAAAAATCCCCCATCCAGGATGGAGGATTCCGGAATAACTATATTGGAAAATGTGGACCGCCCTCTCTAAGCAACGGCTTCCCATCCGGCAGCACAATTAATCCCAGGACTGCTCGTCAGGCTCGTCTTCCTGCTTGCTGACGGTATCAAGCGCGCTGGCAATCATCTTGATCATCTCCCAGATAGAGCGGAAATACAGCGTCTTATTTTTTTCCATCCAGGTAATGCGCCCCTGCCAGCTGCTATTCTGGCGGTGCTGCACCCTGACAATAAAAGTTCCCAACTCTCCGTGCTTGCTTAAAAGGTTTTCATCACTCATAATCTTCGATCTCCCTTGTCCTGAATTGCCCGTCTTCTGATTTTTCTGGAAGCTCCTGCCGTTCACTGTACTGTATGGAAAATTCATGCTGTCATAAAACCGTTCCAGTTCAAACAATAGCTGATCCACACTGTGGAATGGAACCGCTTCCATGCTATAGCTGTGGTAAAAGCATCCCTTCATTTGACTGCCTTCCATGTTTTCCACACACAGAACCACTCCGTTTGGTGCTCCGATATACCACTGGGATTTCTCCATCCATACCTACCTCCCTGCCACCCGGTACATCATGGCTTCATCGGCGGACATATCACACTGCTCACATAATACTGGACCCCTGTGCGCTGTCTGCCTATAATAAATTGATCATTGATTCGCTTCTGGATCAGGACACAGTTCTCGCGCGTCGTATTGATCAGCAGCACCAGATACTGACCCTTCCCGTAGCGGTTAATTGTATCACTGTGGCGGACAGACTTAACAATGGCGTCTTCCAGTCTTCTGGAGAGTTCATCCAGCATGGGACCATCCTTCATGGGGTTGCCCTTGCTGTCCACTACCGTACAAAGCATCAGATATACAGACTGTCCGCCCCGTTCCATCATGCGCTCCACAATCCGGTAAATGCCCTCGAATACCGGATACGGGCATAAATAACCGCCTGTGACCGCCGGCTCATCCTCTAATCCTGACAGTCCTTTCTGAATCTCATCAAGCGTAGCATACTGGTGATGCAGCTGTGCGCCCAGCCTGCTGAAAAGCTCCATGAAAGATTTTGAAGGCCTCAACCCCTGCTTCTGGGAATAAAAGTCTACCGTTTCATCATACAGCCTCTGGGCTTCCTCGTACCGATTCTGGGAAATCAGTGCCTCCATCGTAACCGTCTCCCAGTCCGAGAGCGGCTGGATCTTAGAGGCATAAACTCCCAGCTCCTCCATCCGGATATAATCTTCATTCCCCCGAAGCAACAGCACAGCGCTCTCCACACAATGGCAGAACATCTCACTGTACCTTCTCGCTTCCTGCGCCGCCCATATAATGCCTGCCTGCAGGGGAAGGAACTCCCCTCTATATGCATGGCATGCTTTCAAATAAAGCTCCAGGCGTTTCTCGTCGTTCCCCTCACTCTCTGCCTTCTGGCAGAGCTTCTCAAATTCCTCGGCGTCTTCCACTACAGGGATCTTTTTGGTCCAGTGGAACACACCCCTCTTCAGCTCGATATAATTGGTTTCGGGAAGGCCCATCTGTCTGAGCCTCTTTTTGGCGTTATAAACTACACTCTGCATGGAATGATGGATATTTGCAATATCCCTGTCTTCAAACAGAATCTCTTCTACCGTATCTCTCTCTATTCCGTTTTCACGATGATGAAGCAGAAGCTGCATCAAGTAAATAAACTGCGATTCGCTCGATTTGATACTGCCGGTGAGCAGCTTCTCTTTCCATGTCATGGAGAACCCGCCGAATGTCTTAACATATAAAACACTCTTCTCTGAGCTGTCCTCCATTTTTTCAATCCCTTCCGCCATTGCCGTTATCCCTTCAAAGTCATGGATAAGCCTGCCCCTTCCCCGGGGCTTCTTCAAAATGTATTACCCTTCCTGCTGTCTCGATCTCATGATACCCGCCAGCAGGTTCAGCATCACGCCGCATGCCGCAAAGAAGAATACATATATTTTTCCAAGCTGGCTCGTATACAGGAATAGGAACCTTCCTAAAGCCGGAAGGTGGTATTCCACCCTTCCGATTACGGCGCTATAGGGCACTGTGTTCAGATCCTCCCCCGCGTTGGCGTCCCCCTTCGTTACCAGCTCACCTTCCACAAGCTTGTTTTTCACTACCCGGTGAGCCACCACCGCATTACCGCTCTGGAATGCAATAACCTCGGCTTCTTCCAGTGACTCCGGCTCAGCCGGCTTCACATACAGGATACTCCCAACGGGGATCTCCGGCTCCATGCTCCCGCTGACCACGTTATACACCTCATATCCCGTTAGATGCGGAATCGTGACGGGCAGACAGGTTACAATAACGCTGAGCAGTATAATACTGCCCAGCACATTGCAGAGGAGCGGTGCGATCCGTTTACTCATCTTTCTTCTTCCTCCTGAGGATCTCCGCCAACAGCAGGCTAAGTCCGATGATAATGGCGATCACCGATACCGCGCCTATCCAGATATTGGTGGAAAGCGGTATCTTCAGGGCGCCGATCTCGATTCTCAGCGGATTCTCCTTAGAACCGTCTCCCTGGATAAATCCGCCCCCTGCAGGGGTATCATCATCACCGATATCCATGTAGTCATCCGGGCCGTCATCACCAGGAACCTGACCGTCCTCGATATCATCCAAGCCTCCGCCGCCCGGGTTATCTCCCCCGGCGCCAGGGTTATCGCCCCCAGGGTTATCGCCGCCGGGGTTCCCGCCCCCGGGATTCTCGCCGTCAAAGTTCGTGCCTTCCTGGTCTATAATGCCCTGATCTATGATAGTCGTACCGCCGCCCTCTCCTTCCGGAAGATCCGGCGCAGGCTGACCGGGTATCGTTATCACGGTATTGGTGATCCTGGTATAAACGAAATTGATCACATTCTCAAGAGGATCCTCTTTCAGTGTCATACCAATATTGTACGCCTGCGGCTGGTATCCGTCAATATAAAGATAAGCGACAACGGCTTTATCTCCGACATTTCCGTAATAAGTCTCGCTGGGCATCAGCGTATTTCCCTCGGAATCCACATAGTTCACGGTATATGCTACCGCGTCTCCGAGGATTCCGTAAGCCACTACATAATCCTGGTCCCCCGTGACGTTAAAGGAAACCATGTTACTTACTGTGTTGTTATCCTTCCCGCTTTCCCTGATTCCCCTGATATAATACTTGCTTCCGTTGCTCAGGGTTACCATGTTCTGGTTGAAGTTCACCTGATCCCCGTAATGAAGGCCTGAAAGGATCAGGACTTCGCCGTCCTTTTCCTCCGTCTCCGCGTATGGATTACCTCCATTATCATGGATCGTTCCCTGCTGTCCTGCAAAAATGCGCACCGTATAGGTATATTTTCCCGCCTGTGCCGGAAGCTTCATGCCGCAGACCAGGCAGAAAGCGCAGAACATACAGAGGATATTAAGAATAAGGAATCCGGAAATTCTATTTCTCTTCATTCCCCTGCTCCCCCCTTTCCCTTCTTGAAGCTGCGCTTCAGGCTGTACAGGGCCAGTATCATAAAGAAGATCCCTGTTCCTGACATCAGGAGCAGCAATGGCAGCGGGATACTCTCATCCCCTGTCTTTACGGGCCTGATCAGGATCTGGACATCCGGCGTCGGCTGACGGGGCGTCGGCTCCTCCACCGTTGTGGTGGTGGATGTCCTTGTCAGTTCCACCGCGAAGTTCATCTGCAGATCCGCCATGGTATCCTGGTAATCATTGCCCTGGGTCTCACCATCCAGCGCCACCTCCAGGGTGATGTAGCCGCTCTGTCCTGTGGCAAGCGTTTCCAGATAGAAGAACTGTTCCAGGGAATCCGTCGCTTCGTGCAGGCCTTCCCCGCCTTCTTCCTCCGCATTCTTGTCACTGATATCGCCGCCGACCGTATCACTGCTGAACAGCACCGTGACAGCGCCCGCGCTGTTTGTATAGGTCAGGTTATAGGTATAAGCGCCCCCGTAGGTAGCCTCATTTGTACTTCTATCCTCCAGGGATGCGATCACTTCGTTGGTCATGTACCAGTCCGTCGACGACGGATGCTCATTCTTAAGCTGCAGGGTGATAATGGCGTTATCCCCCGGCTGCAGACCGCTGATCACATCATCCAGGTCCTGCATACCGAAGTTGCTGACCATCTTCGATTCCGATGTAAAGACCACGTTCCAGTCATCCGCGCCGTAAGAGGTTTCCGCCTGCGCCTTCATCCCCGGCAGGGCAAAGGTCAGGCCGCCTAAGAGGAAAACTCCGCCTAAAAGGGATAGCAGCAATTTTCTTTTTTTCATCTTCTTACCCTCCCTTTAATCCGCAAGGCTCAGGACTCCGTCCTGCACATGTATCCGGCGGCCCCAGGCGCTCCAGGCAGCATCCTCGGCGTTGTGCTCCTGTACAGCATCCACGCGGGCCTCTATCTGGAACAGGACTTCGTCATATTTATAAGTTGTCTCAATCACGGTATAATTGCCTTCTTTTGTAACCTTCTGCTCCACCTTATCCGCAACAGCCCCGTCAATGCTCAGGGTATCGGAAAACAGCTCCGTCTCCACGGGCTTCCCTTCCCCCGCCTCATCGGCGCAGTACAGGAGCTTATCATAATACAGTACGGTACGCTCATCGGTGGATGCGCCCTCATCCAGCAGCCAGCCGTTCTTAAAATCCGGGTTGCCATCGCAGCCGTTATATAACAGATGCAGCTTGATCAGGTCAGGCGAAAGCTCCTGGGTGCGTTCCATCTTCTTGTAGCTGGGAACATCTTCCCCCTTTTCATTCTTCACATAGACCACATTCCCGTCCTTGTCGGTTTCCTTTATCATCCAATACTTATAGATGCTGACGCGGACATACTGGTTAATGGTGCCGCTGTTGCGTACATTCAGCTCTTCCTTATAAACCTTACCCAGCTGCAAAGGCTCCTGTCCGTCTTCCCGGTCCAGCATATGCTCCAGCAGCCTTCCGGTGTTTTCCTGCCAGCTGCCGTCCGCCCGGCTTCCGTAATCCCTCCAGGAAACCCTCTCCCCGTTCTCCTGCAGGGTAACGCCGATATCATACATCTGGATTCGGGAGGTATAGGTCTCACTAAAGAAAGTGAGGGCTGCCTGCGCCCCTCCCACCGAGCTGGAGAGCAAAAGCACCATTGCCAGGGCAAACAATCCTATCGTTCCGACAGGGGAAAACAGGATCTTCTTAAGCTTTTTCAGCCATCCTTTTTCTTTCATCATTCACCGCCTCCTTGCCCGTCGCCAGGATCAGACTCCACGTCGGTTGACACCTCTGCGTCCCAGTCAGCATAGGGATTCCCGTTCCCATCATAGCGGACCGGTGTGCTCTCGTAGATCACCACTACATTAAATTGGTCTCCGGCCTCCAAGCTGTCATTCGTATATATTGTCTCGCCGGTTTGCGGATCCGTCTCCCTCTGAAGCTTTATTCCATCGATCTTTACCAACAGCTCCGAAGTGGACTGGCCGGCGTATAAGATATCGCTGTAATAATAATAGCCGTCCGCCCCATTCAGGTTCCATTTGCCCTCTGCATCCTCATAAACCAGGCTATATTCAACTCCGCAGAAAGCCTTCGCGCGGACATACACCGGCTGGGAATCCGTCTTACTGGTAACAGCCAGCCTCTTGGTCCAGTCTGAAAACCTCTCTTCAAAATGCGTCCTGTCACCCAGTTCGATCACATACCCGCCCTGGGCTTCCGCATAGGTAGTGAAATATGCCCAGATATTATGAAGCCCGGCGCCCAGTACCAGTACTACGGCAAGGGCTGTAAGACATACATTTACTTTTTTCATCTATCCGCCCTCCTATTCTGCTTCTACCCAGGATCCCCAGTTCCATTCATCCTGTTCCAGGTCCCATCCATTCCCATTATAGGTAAACTTGTTGTTGATTCCGTATCCGCTCCTGTTTCTATGGTTATAAGTATTTGTAAATTCAGCCTGCACAACAGCGTTCGCCTCAACCGTAAGGCCGGTCACCTCAGCAGGCGTTACCGGTTCATAAGAGGAACCGCTGTACACCTCTGTCACCCTCACCCTGGCTCCTGCCGGAAGCCTCTCAACCAAAACGCTCTTCTGCCCGGGATCCGTAAAGGTGACGGACACCACGTTGCTGTAAACGAGTTCATTATTCTCAAAAACCGCATCCTCGCCCATTCTGGCTTCTATGGAAAATACAAATGTTACCGGCTCCTTCATCCCTGCAGCCGTCTCATAGTCGGAAAGCGTCTTCACGATTTCGAGCGATCCAAATCTGTACTCCCGGTCCGGCTTCAGCGTAACCGCCATGTCATACGTCCACTCTCCCGGATCCGCCGTGTTGGTGGCAGGTATCTTTTCGCCGTTTTCATCTTCGACCATCTTTCCCGGCAGGGAGACAAGCTCCGGCAAAAAGTAATATTCATAGACCGAGGTGCGGGCTTTCGATACCAAAACATCCTCCTCTACTTCTACCTTTTCCCCATTTTCATTCTCAACAGTATCCTTCATCTTAATCCGATCGGCGTATTCCCCTTCTTTCAGGTCGCCTCCCCTCGCTACGATCAGATACAGTCCGCAATCCAGCGTCTCCGTGTTGCTGCCCGCAACGCCGATCTCAATCTCATCGGAACCGGCCTCTGCAGGCACAGTTGCGATAGGTTCAGGCTTCTGCCAGCCTTCCGGGATACCCGCTCCGTCCACCAGTCCGCCAAACGCAATCTCTCCTGCCAGCTGGGACAGCTCCCGCCATCCGTCGCCTGTAATATCCCCGCTTACACTCAAGCCTGTAAATGGTTCAACCATCTCATAGGTATAGCTGTCCACGCCCGGTATCTTCACGGCGTCCGCCACCTTATATACATCCAAAACGATGTCCGCGCCGCGCAGATCCACCCGGACTTCCTCATCTCCTGCTGTCTGTACAGTCAGCGTACACTCCCGGCTCAGATCAACCGCCTGCGCCGCCGCCGTCGCTCCCGCCATCTGCAGGGCGAGCGCCAGGACCAACAACAGGGACAGTGCTGCCAGCGCATATTTTCCTTTCCGGGTGAAATATTTCTTTCCCATGATCCTCTCCTCCTTTATCTGTGAAAAGAATCCCAACCTGTTACTTTTCCTGTTTCCAGCCTCCCTGACGGAATTCCTCCATCAGCTGCTTTCTGCTCTTCTTCGGTTTGAAGAGGCTGTAATATATCATCATCATAAGCAAGAGGATAAACAGGAGCGGCACTCCTACTGCAGGAATGACGAGATAATTCGGTACCTTGGTCGCTTCCGACACGATCACCACCGCTTCCCGGATATTTTCAATCCGGCAGCCCCTCACCAGCATCCTGTGAGAGTTGATACCGTAAGGCGTACAGGTGATCAGTGTGCAGTAATCCTCACCATCCTGGATCATCAATTCCGAAACGTCCTCCGGTACCACGATCCGGATCTGGTCCACCATGTAAGTCACTGTCTGCCCCAGGATCGTCACTGTAAAAACATCGCCCTCCACGATCCGATCCAAATCCGTAAACAGCTTCGCCGACGGCAGCCCCCTGTGGCCTGAAAGCGCCGCGTGGGTGCTTTCCCCTCCGATGGGAAGGGAAGTTCCTTCCAGATGCCCAACCGCCACCTGAAGCACCGATTCATCCGTGCCGTGGTAAATGGGCAGGTTCACATTGATATTCGGAATCTGGATATATCCCATAACGCCTGTACCGGACATATTTAAAAGGCTATTGTACTCTTCCTTTTCCTCATCCGTCAGGAGAAAGCTAATTCCCTTCTCCGCCAGCCTCTCATTGTATTCATGCGCCAGCTCCAGCATCTCATCCATCTCATCATTGGACATGTTCTCAACAGCCTCCACATAAGATGCGATGGCGCGGGATTGATGGAAGGAATTCCACCAATCGCTTACGGTAGGATACAGCAGTAGGCAGAACCCCGCGATCAAAACGAGGAACAAAACCATTGTCGTCCAATGTTTTTTTAAAAATTTACCCATTCTACAGGACACTCCCTACTGATGTATACATTTTCCGGCAGGCAGGCCTGAGCACGTTCCCGGAGATTTCGCCCTGGGGACCCTGTATTGCCAGGATCCCCAAAACCTATGTACTCCGCGGAACTGCCGCCTGCCCTGCCGTCAGGGGTCTGTTCAACCCCTACTTTTCTTTCTTTTCCGCATTCGGAAGCTTTCAAAGGCTTCCTCCTGGGGGATTTCTTCTTATTATAATGCTATCTTATCACAATGCATGATACCTGTCGGACACCCTGCATCACAGATCCTGCTTCGCAAGCCTTATCTTGCTTACTCCTC